>NZ_JAXIVU010000062.1:0-315 GCF_034259425.1 Denitrificimonas halotolerans | reverse complement strand
AAAATCGCGTAAGACCTCGTACTTTTAGTGCGGGGATGGATAACGAGGGCTGCGTAAGCAGCCCCTTAACCCCTTAACAGGCTGCTAAAGTCTTTGCAGTATAGGTTGGTACTGGTATTGTATACAGTATGATAAAGCACACCAAAATATTAAAAGTCCGAGTCCGAGTCCGAGTCCGAGTCCGAGTCCGAGTCCGAGACAGGCATGTGCCCTTGCTAAACCGTATGGCTCGAAGCGTCAATTTTGTCTGGAATTTTGTTAATGAATTAAGCCGCCGCTCGATTAAGGAGCGCGGTGTGTTTTTGTCTGCGTATG
>NZ_JAXIVU010000061.1:0-315 GCF_034259425.1 Denitrificimonas halotolerans | reverse complement strand
TGTATGCCTCGTCAACTTCCTTAAAAACAATGCCTGCGTGAGCGCATTTATAGTCCAGCATTGTTTTTAATTGACACCAGCCAGCGTCCAGCACTGACTTGGCCATCGTGGTTTTAACGAGTTTTAAACTACTGACATTATCGACATAGATTTCACCGCAGCGGTTGACCAGCGTGCGGCTGAACTTATGCAATGCGTCTTTTCTACGGTTAGCGATTTTCGCATGAAGGGTTTTGACTTGGGTTTTATTTCTGGCTCGTTGCGCTATGGCTAATTTTTCCTCAAGGCCACGATAGAAGCGGCCCGCTTCCAGCT
>NZ_JAXIVU010000060.1:0-346 GCF_034259425.1 Denitrificimonas halotolerans | reverse complement strand
GGTAGACGCGGTTGCAAAGCCTGCTGGTTTTGCTCAGGTTACGCAGCTAGCTACCTCGGCTAGCAGTGCTGATGGGTTGGGTGTTCATCTGCCCAGCGGCATAAGTTTTTCTGGAGTGAATGCAGGCAATCTGGATCTCGTCTTGGCACTGCTGAGGCAGCTGTAGTGAAAGTGCGTTATTTGCGGCCAGCCAAGCAGATGCCGGAAATTTATCTGTACCGCGCGCCAGTGGATTTTAGAAAACAGGCCAATGGCTTGGCTTTGCTAGTTGAGCAAGAGCTCGGCCACAATCCGTTCAGCGGCGCGCTGTATGCGTTCACCAATCGCCAGCGCAATAAAATCAAAT
>NZ_JAXIVU010000059.1:0-347 GCF_034259425.1 Denitrificimonas halotolerans | reverse complement strand
ATTTTGTTAATGAATTAAGCCGCCGCTCGATTAAGGAGCGCGGTGTGTTTTTGTCTGCGTATGATATGCATCCCTACACTAAGGGCGCAGGTAAAGAGCTTGGCCTGCACAGCCAAACCTTACAGTGTATTGCAGGTGAGTATGTCACACGCCGCAAGCAGTTTAAGAAAGTGCGGCTGAACTGGCGCAAATCAGGCGGTGTACGTCGCTCACTGGGCTAGATACCCGTCAATACAGGTGCGGCGCAATGGAAAAATGGTCAGGTCTACCACAACGGCCACTATTTTAAAGTGTGGGATAGCTACGGTTTGAGCCAATATAGATTCCGCTCTAGTAGCTTCAACGAA
>NZ_JAXIVU010000058.1:0-357 GCF_034259425.1 Denitrificimonas halotolerans | reverse complement strand
CTCGCAGCGTCAATTTCGTCTGGAACTTTGTTAATGAATTAAGTCAACGCTCGATTAAAGAGCGTGGTGTGTTTTTGTCTGCGTATGATATGCATCCCTACACTAAGGGCGCAGGTAAAGAGCTTGGGCTGCACAGCCAAACCTTGCAGTGCGTTGCAGGTGAGTATGTCACGCGTCGCAAGCAGTTTAAGAAAGGGCGGCTTAGCTAGCGTAAGTTAGTCGGCGTTAGTTGGGCTGGATACCCGTCAATACAGGTGCAGCTCAATGGAAAAACGGGCAGGTCTACCACAACGGCCACTATTTTAAGGTCTGGGACAGCTACGGCTTGAACCAATACAAGTTTCGCTCGGCCAGTTT
>NZ_JAXIVU010000057.1:0-369 GCF_034259425.1 Denitrificimonas halotolerans | reverse complement strand
GATCAATTGCACGCTCTGGCTCAGGCAAGTATGAGTCAAGTGTCTCAACCAGCGTTTTAACAGCGGTTGTACCTAAACCGTTATCATCACGGCCTTCTAACGCCATCAATGCAGAACCAACGATGATTGGAGTGTCGTCGCCTGGGAAGTCGTATTCGCTCAACAGGTCACGTACTTCCATCTCAACCAACTCTAACAACTCTTCGTCGTCAACCATGTCGGCTTTGTTCAGGAATACAACGATGTACGGAACACCAACCTGACGAGACAGCAAGATGTGCTCACGAGTCTGTGGCATAGGGCCATCAGCTGCTGAACAAACAAGAATAGCGCCGTCCATCTGTGCAGCACCAGTAATCATGTTTTTAA
>NZ_JAXIVU010000056.1:0-369 GCF_034259425.1 Denitrificimonas halotolerans | reverse complement strand
TACCTTTCGGCCTCGACCCGGGCAAACTGCCGCAACTCGAACAGGTTTGGGTGGTGTATGCCTCGTCAACTTCCTTAAAAACAATGCCTGCGTGAGCGCATTTATAGTCCAGCATTGTTTTTAATTGGCCCCAGCCAGCGTCTAGCACTGACTTGGCCATCGTGGTTTTAACGAGTTTTAAGCTACTGACATTGCCCACATAGATTTCACCACAGCGGTTGGCCAGCTTACGGCTGAACTTGTGCAATGCGTCTTTTCTACGGTTAGCGATTTTCGCATGAAGGGTTTTGACTTGGGTTTTATTTCTGGCTCGTTGCGCTATGGCTAATTTTTCCTCAAGGCCACGATAGAAGCGGCCCGCTTCCAGCT
>NZ_JAXIVU010000055.1:0-372 GCF_034259425.1 Denitrificimonas halotolerans | reverse complement strand
TTAAGAAAGTGCGGCTGAACTGGCGCAAATCAGGTGGTGTACGCCGCTCATTGGGCTGGATACCCGTCAATACAGGTGCGGCGCAATGGAAAAACGGATAGATCTACCACAACGGCCACTATTTTAATGTGTGGGACAGCTACGGTTTGAACCAATACAAGTTTCGCTCGGCCAGTTTCAATGAAGATGCCCGTGGCCGTTGGTACTTCAATGTAGTGGTTGATGTGGAGGTCGAGCCAATTAAAGGCCAAGATCGCATCGGTATTGACCTTGGCTTAACTGATACAGCCACCTGCTCGGATGGCACCAAGCTAGAAGCGGGCCGCTTCTATCGTGGCCTTGAGGAAAAGTTGGCTATAGCTCAACGAGCCA
>NZ_JAXIVU010000054.1:0-396 GCF_034259425.1 Denitrificimonas halotolerans | reverse complement strand
TTGTCTGGAATTTTGTTAATGAATTAAGCCGCCGCTCGATTAAGGAGCGCGGTGTGTTTTTGTCTGCGTATGATATGCATCCCTACACTAAGGGCGCAGGTAAAGAGCTTGGCCTGCACAGCCAAACTTTACAGTGCATTGCAGGTGAGTATGTCACACGCCGCAAGCAGTTTAAGAAGGTGCGGTTGAACTGGCGCAAATCAGGCGGTGTAAGCCGCTCACTGGGCTAGATACCCGTCAATACAGGTGCGGCGCAATGGAAAAATGGTCAGGTCTACCACAACGGCCACTATTTTAAGGTCTGGGACAGCTACGGCTTGAACCAATACAAGTTTCGCTCGGCCAGTTTCAATGAAGATGCCCGTGGCCGCTGGTACTTCAATGTTGTGGTTGATA
>NZ_JAXIVU010000053.1:0-403 GCF_034259425.1 Denitrificimonas halotolerans | reverse complement strand
CCACCGTATGCGCTTCTTCACTTGACCATATAACCCCAAGCAATCTGGTTACTGTCTATAACGTGAAGAGCGATATTACGCCGAAAGTTCGCAATTAAAAAACTCACAAACTTTACCTTAGCCTAAATGATTACCAGTGAAAGTAATCATTCAGTCTTTTTACTTCTATCACATACCTAATTTTTAAAGAACAGTTCTGATAAAGATCAGAAATCAATATTCAAGCGATCAACTGAATTGAAAGTTAAATATTCACTTCTAAGCTTTATACAGTTCGAATCAAGCAATTCGTGTGGGTACTTATGAAGACGTTGATGTCTTCGATTAAGGAGGTGATCCAGCCGCAGGTTCCCCTACGGCTACCTTGTTACGACTTCACCCCAGTCATGAATCACACCGTGGT
>NZ_JAXIVU010000052.1:0-412 GCF_034259425.1 Denitrificimonas halotolerans | reverse complement strand
TTTTTCCATTGAGCTGCACCGGTATTGACGGGTATCCAGCCCAGTGAGCGACGTACACCGCCTGATTTGCGCCAGTTCAGCCGCACCTTCTTAAACTGCTTGCGGCGTGTGACATACTCACCTGCAATGCACTGTAAGGTTTGGCTGTGCAGACCAAGCTCTTTACCTGCGCCCTTTGTGTAGGGATGCATATCATACGCAGACAAAAACACACCACGCTCTTTAATCGAGCGTTGACTTAATTCATTAACAAAGTTCCAGACGAAATTGACGCTGCGAGCCATACGGTTTAGCAAGGGCACATGCCTGTCTCGGACTCGGACTTTTAATGTTTTGGTGTGCCTTATCATGCTGTATATAATACCAACACAACCTATACTGCAAAGACTTTAGCGGCCTATTAAGGGGTTAA
>NZ_JAXIVU010000051.1:0-466 GCF_034259425.1 Denitrificimonas halotolerans | reverse complement strand
ATTTTTGAAACAACACCAGCACCTACGGTACGGCCACCTTCACGAATCGCGAAGCGTAAACCATCTTCCATAGCGATTGGCGCAATCAGGGTAACGTCAAGTTTAACGTTATCACCTGGCATTACCATCTCGATGCCTTCCGGTAATTCACAGCTGCCAGTTACGTCAGTTGTACGGAAGTAAAACTGTGGACGGTAGCCCTTAAAGAACGGAGTATGACGACCACCTTCTTCTTTAGACAGTACGTACACTTCTGCTTCAAAGCGAGTGTGCGGGTTGATAGTACCTGGCTTAGCCAATACCTGACCACGCTCGATATCTTCACGCTTAGTACCACGCAACAGAACACCAACGTTCTCACCTGCACGACCTTCGTCAAGCAGCTTACGGAACATTTCAACACCAGTACAGGTGGTTTTTACGGTGTCACGGATACCAACGATCTCGATTTCTTCACCAACTTTAA
>NZ_JAXIVU010000050.1:0-466 GCF_034259425.1 Denitrificimonas halotolerans | reverse complement strand
GTGGTCCCAGCAGCCAATGCGCGTAATCGAGTTGGCTGTGCAGACCGCGCTATAGCCAGAATAGCCATCGGCTTGCAGCACGCCTTCAAAATCATCTAGCAGGCGCACAGCCACACTGCCTGCACGTGAGGGATCGTATTCAAAAAGAACACTCTGTTTTTCGGGCGGTCCACCACGGATAACCCACATCCATTTATCCGACTGCGCTGTTTTACCGTCTTCTTTAAGCACCTGCAGACGGGTTTCATCCGCTTGCAAGTAATTACCGCTGTTTTGTATCTCACGCATTAAGTGCAACAGAGGCTTGGCTTCGTCAGCAAAGCGTATGCACCATTGCGCCATGTTATTGCGATAAATCGGCTGGCCCAAGCCTTTAAATTTACTCTCTTGGCGATACAACGGCATACCGTATTGGTATTTATCGGCAATCACATGGGCAATCAGCGAAGTGGTCACCGAGCACTTA
>NZ_JAXIVU010000049.1:0-492 GCF_034259425.1 Denitrificimonas halotolerans | reverse complement strand
CCGCACCTGTATTGACGGGTATCCAGCCCAGTGAGCGGCGTACACCGCCTGATTTGCGCCAGTTCAGCCGCACCTTCTTAAACTGCTTGCGGCGTGTGACATACTCACCTGCAATGCACTGTAAGGTCTGACTGTACAAGCCCAGCTATTTACCCACGCCCTTAGTGTAAGGGTGCATATCAAAAGCAGACAAAAACACACCACGCTCTTTAATCGAGCGTTGACTTAATTCATGAACAAAGTTCCAAACGAAATTGACGCTGCGAGCCATGCGATTTAGCAGTGGCGTATGTGGAGTGAACCCCTTTTCTTGGACTCTTAAGCCACGCTTTTACTTAGGTACTGAGCTCTGTATTGAGCAGGGCTCTGGACTTCCCACAGTTTCATAGACACTCAGCTGCCTCGTTGAGACGTTCTCTTTCTTCATAATCCGCCGGTGATAACTGGCCTAAATGACTATGTCTGCGACGGCGATTATAAAACACCTCGATG
>NZ_JAXIVU010000048.1:0-583 GCF_034259425.1 Denitrificimonas halotolerans | reverse complement strand
TGGCTCGTTGAGCTATAGCCAACTTTTCCTCAAGGCCACGATAGAAGCGGCCCGCTTCTAGCTTGGTGCCATCCGAGCAGGTGGCTGTATCAGTTAAGCCAAGGTCAATACCGATGCGATCTTGGCCGGCGGGTATCTCAGCATGCACATCCACCACTACATTGAAGTACCAGCGGCCACGGGCATCTTCATTGAAACTGGCCGAGCGAAACTTGTATTGGTTCAAACCGTAGCTGTCCCACACCTTAAAATAGTGGCCGTTGTGGTAGATCTATCCGTTTTTCCATTGCGCCGCACCTGTATTGACGGGTATCCAGCCCAATGAGCGGCGTACACCACCTGATTTGCGCCAGTTCAGCCGCACTTTCTTAAACTGCTTGCGGCGTGCGACATACTCACCTGCAATGCACTGCAAGATTTGGCTGTGCAGCCCAAGCTCTTTACCTGCGCCCTTAGTGTAGGGATACATATCAAAAGCAGACAAAAACACACCACGCTCTTTAATCGAGCGTTGACTTAATTCATTAACAAAGTCCCAAACGAAATTGACGCTGCGAGCCATGCGGTTTAGCAAGGGCACATG
>NZ_JAXIVU010000047.1:0-791 GCF_034259425.1 Denitrificimonas halotolerans | reverse complement strand
GTTTCTGCGCCAGATCGCCATCAATAATGCATCGATTACAATTTCCTTTGCCATGCTGGCTTTCATTGACCAACCAATAACGCGCCGTGAGTGCAAATCAAGTATGACTGCCAGATACATGAAGCCTTCATACGTGCGGATATATGTAATATCCGTGACCCAGGCTTTGTTTGGCTGAGCATAATTAAACTCACGATTCAGTTGGTTTTTAGCAGCCAGCGCTGGCTTACCTGCACGATGCCGCGGCGCTTTATAACCTCTTAGAGCCTTTAATCGTGCACAACTCATCAGTCGTGCCACGCGGTTTACTGAACATGTTTCACCGGCTTCTCTTAAATCTTGATAGATGCGCGGACTCCCGTAAATCCCACCGCTTTCCAGCCAAGACTCTTGAATCAAAGCGGTTAAGCGTTTGTTTTCAAGCGCTCTGGCTGACTCAGGCTGCTTGATCCATTGGTAATAACCGCTGTGATGAACACATAGCACGCGGCACATCAACCTGACTGAATGGCTCTTTTTATGCTCAAAAATAAACGCATACTTTAATTGAGCTGCTTGGCAAAGTACGCGGCGGCCTTTTTTAATATGTCGCGCTCTTCTTCAGCACGTTTGAGCTCTGCTTTAAGCCTCGCGTTCTCAACAGCTAAATCATGCTGCTGCGTGATCAGAGGATCAGGATTGGCCGCTTGCTTGTGTTGCTTGAGCCAGTTGTAAAGACTGTGGTCTGAAACGCCCAGTCGCTCAGAGACGTCTTTTACAGAATAACCGCGTTCGGTTATTTGTTTGATGGC
>NZ_JAXIVU010000046.1:0-845 GCF_034259425.1 Denitrificimonas halotolerans | reverse complement strand
CCACCGTATGCGCTTCTTCACTTGACCATATAACCCCAAGCAATCTGGTTACTGTCTATAACGTGAAGAGCGATATTACGCCGAAAGTTCGCAATTAAAAAACTCACAAACTTTACCTTAGCCTAAACGATTACCAGTGAAAGTAATCATTCAGTCTTTTTTACTTCTATCACATACCTAATTTTTAAAGAACAGTTCTGATAAAGATCAGAAATCAATATTCAAGCGATCAACTGAATTGAAAGTTAAATATTCACTTCTAAGCTTTGAGCAATTGGATAATGGTGGAGCCATGCGGGATCGAACCGCAGACCTCCTGCGTGCAAGGCAGGCGCTCTCCCAGCTGAGCTATGGCCCCATTCTCTAACGTGCTTTTAGTTGTTAGCTTTTATGCTTTGCATTCAACTTAAAGTGCGTTGCTATACTGTTTCAAATATCACTTAAATGTCACATTTAAATGGTACCTTCAAACCCTAGATAACTGTCTTTTCTTTTCAGAAAAAGTCATTTCACTTTATATATTGTATTTTAATGCGCTCCAATGCACTGCTTAGTATTCAATACTCAGCAAGCAATAAAACGATACAACTTAAAGCAAAATTGGTGGGTCTGGGCAGATTTGAACTGCCGACCTCACCCTTATCAGGGGTGCGCTCTAACCAACTGAGCTACAGACCCAATTATCAAGGGTCTAACAACCCAATCGCTACTACAGATTGAATCAAGCAATTCGTGTGGGTACTTATGAAGACGTTGATGTCTTCGATTAAGGAGGTGATCCAGCCGCAGGTTCCCCTACGGCTACCTTGTTACGACTTCACCCCAGTCATGAATCACACCGTGGT
>NZ_JAXIVU010000045.1:0-865 GCF_034259425.1 Denitrificimonas halotolerans | reverse complement strand
CAAAGGGGTGTACTGGTCGCTGCGCAGCTACGATCTGTTCTTCTGACGCGTTGTTTTCAGAGGGAAACACGGCTTTTTCTTGCCAGTGCTCCAGCACTTTAAGCTGCGCTGGAGTGTAGTGCAGCTCTTCTTTTACTTTGGTAAAGAAGGTTCTATCAGCACCGGCTTTTTCCAACTCAGTGAGTGTGTGCTCGATACGTTCGCGCACTAGATTTGCAGAAAAACCACGCTGACGTGTTTGGCGGGCTTTGCGTGCTTGAGTCAGCTCTGCATTTTCATCAGGCGCTTCAGGCAAAGTTTCGAACAGCACATCAAGCTGAGCCTCAAGCTCTGTTTCGTCGAAGAGGTTTAACTGGAACTTGGACTTTTCACTGCTGGCACTGAACTTTTGTGTTTTCAGCAGACGGTTCATTTCTTCTAGCAGCTCGATACGACGATGGGCTGCTTTGAGCTCGCTTTTTTGATTTTCTAAGCGAGCATTTTGCTCTAATAAACTGGTGTTTTGTTCTTCTACGACAGCCTGGTATTGGGTCACCATTAAACGTAATTCAGCAGCACTTAGGCTGCTTAAATCTGGGGTTTTAATGGTTGGTTTGGGCTGTTTTTTCATGCTGAGATTATAGCAAAACCCGCCACCAAAAGCACCCTTAAAAGTCGATAAAACCCAGTAAAATCAAGCTATCCAAGGCTGTCGTATTGTAGTTTTTTATGGCCTTTAAACAGGCTGATATCGTAGCCATCCAGCAGCCAATTTATTTGCTCACCCGTTAAGGCCAGCAGCTCATCAGCAGGCTTGGGCCACTTAAATTTCTCTTCCGCCAGCGCCTTGTAATACATGACAAAACCATTGTCTTCCCACATCACG
>NZ_JAXIVU010000044.1:0-1196 GCF_034259425.1 Denitrificimonas halotolerans | reverse complement strand
CTGTACTCCCCCCATTTTCCACAGTGCTCATTTGTAGAATTTAAGCTGCCTGTAATAACTGCCTTGGCGGTACTCCTCCGATAGCAGTGTGAGGGCGTTCGTTGTTGTACGTCCAAAGCCATTGTGTAGCAAGTTCTTGAGCCTGTTCAATGCTGTCAAAGATGTTTAAATCTAACCATTCATGACGCACTGTTCGGTTAAAACGCTCAACATAAGCATTCTGTGTCGGTTTGCCTGGTTGGATATACTGCAAGGTAATTTGCTGCTCTTTAGCCCAGTCCTTTATTGTTTCAGAGATGTACTCAGGGCCATTGTCACAGCGTATTGTGTTTGGCTTACCGCGCCACTCAATGATTTGCTCTAACGATCGAATAACTCGTGCGCTAGGCAAAGATAAATCAACATCTATAGCCAAGCATTCGCGATTAAAATCATCGATGACATTAAAGGTTCTGATGCTGCGGCCACTGGCTAAACTGTCTGACATAAAATCCATTGACCAGACATCGTTAATAGTTGTTGGAACGCACAGCGCGTCAGGCTTATCTCGCTTGATGCGTTTTCTGGGTTTGATACGCAAGTTCAGCTCCAGCTCACAGTAAATGCGGTAAACGCGCTTATGGTTCCATTTAAAACCTTTGACATTACGCAGGTACAAAAAGCATAGGCCAAATCCCCAACGCTTTTTATTGTCGGTTAATCGAAGCAGCCAGTCGGCAATCTGCTCGTTCTCAGCATTGAGCTTGCTTTGATAGTAAAAACAGCTCTCGCTAATACCTAGACAGAGGCAAGCAAGGCGAATGCTGATGGCATGTTTGATTATCGCCTCTTTCGCCATCTCCTTGCGCAGGGATGGCTTTAGAGCTTTCCCTCAAGAGCTTCCAATCGAATCTCAGCTTTAAGACGCTCTTCGGCATACATTTTTTTGAGCCGACGGTTCTCTTCTTCAAGCTCTTTCATGCGCTTCATGAGCGAAGTGTCCATGCCGCCGTATTTTGAACGCCACTTGTAGAACGAAGCTGAGCTAATACCATGCTCACGGCATAGCTCAGGGACTGGAACTCCAGCCTCATTTTGTTTGAGAATTGCCATAATCTGGCTCTCAGTGAATTTTGATTTACGCATAGAAAACTCCTTGAGTTCATATTAATGGAATTTTCTACAAATAGCCTCTGTGGTTTTGAGGGGGGATTACA
>NZ_JAXIVU010000043.1:0-1325 GCF_034259425.1 Denitrificimonas halotolerans | reverse complement strand
GAGCAGGGCTCATCTTTAAATTAAGCATGATTCGTTCGTTGTTATAGTAGCTAATGTAATCTTTTATTTCCTTCATCAGTGATTTTTCTGATTTGCCCTTGAAACGATAAAAGAACTCTTTTTTAAAGGTAGCGAAGAAACTTTCCATGGCTGCATTATCGTAGCAATTACCTTTGCGAGACATGCTTTGAGTGATGTTGGCGTTAGCCAACGACCTTTTAAAGTCATACATGCGGTAATGCCAACCTTGATCTGAGTGCAGAAGCGTTGTCTTGCTGCTATCAAGCTGCGGTATTACTTGGTTGAGCATCTCCTCTACAAGGCTATAGGTAGGCCGTTTTGAGATCGTGAACGCTGTTATTTCACGATTAAACAGGTCCATTATCGGCGATAGATAGTATCTTTTACCCTTGAACTTAAGCTCTGTAATGTCTGTGGCAAGCTTGGAGTCAGGCTCTTTCGCTTTAAACTTTCGAGCTAAAATATTTTTGACTGCAGCACCTTTAGCTGAGCCTTGCAGGTAAATATATTTACGTTTGGGGCGGACAGCTTCTAGATTAAGTTCGTTCATAAGACGCAGCACTTTCTTGTGATTAACGATTAAGTTTTTCGCTAAGCGTAAAGCCATCGTTATCCTACGGTAGCCGTAGCGCTGCTTGTGTTGCTGGTAAAGCTCGCTGATATCTACCTTTAGCTGCGCATCTTTATCGTGTCGCTGCAAACACTGCAACTGATAATAGAACGTGCTTTTCGCAAGCTGTGCTGCACGCAGCAGCAGTTTTAAAGCATGCTCCTGCCTTAATGCATCAACAATTATCGTTTTTTCTTTGGCGCTGACTTTTTGCTTTGCATTAAGGCGTCCAACTTTTTTAGATAAGCATTCTCCGCACGCAAGTACTCTATCTCTTCAAGCGCTTTAGCCAGGGCCTGCTGCTCTGGAGTGCGTTTTTCATCAGCGTTAGAGTCTTTGGGTTTATTTACCTTCGCAGCCATACGCTCACCTTTTGATTTAAGAGCATGAATGCCACCTTGCTCGTAAAGCCTCTGCCAGCGCTTCACGGTGCACTGACTACCCAGGTTAAATAAAGCGGCAGTAGCAGAATAAGTTAGCTCATCTTCTTCCATTCTCTGCAAGACAGATCGCTTAAAGTTAGCATCATATCGGGTTGATACCTTCAGTTCGACATCAAAAGCAGACTTACCATGCTGTTTATAACGATCAGCCCATCGCTTTAATGTTGCGTCATTAAGTAAGTATTTTTTTGAAAACTCAGCACTACTTAAATGCCCTTTAAGGTATTTTCGTACCGCGTTTATTTTAAAAG
>NZ_JAXIVU010000042.1:0-1389 GCF_034259425.1 Denitrificimonas halotolerans | reverse complement strand
ACATCGAGGTGTTTTATAATCGCCGTCGCAGACATAGTCATTTAGGCCAGTTATCACCGGCGGATTATGAAGAAAGAGAACGTCTCAACGAGGCAGCTGAGTGTCTATGAAACTGTGGGAAGTCCATGGTTGCATTTTTAGATATATCAATGGGCGCTGTGCTGAAAAGCATGCTGCGGTTTTATTGTATCAGGCTGCCGTGTGGAGTTAGTTCTGACGTAGGATGAACTCATTATTTTTATGTGGTAGCTTGATCCATGTTTACAAAGTTTTTGGAGCAGTATTAATGACTAATTACGCAGTGGATCCTGATGGGCTTTTTAAATTTGATGGTTTTCATCAAGTTATGGTTAGTAACGGTAGTAAAACAATTTATATTGCAGGTCAAGTACCTTTTGATAAAGATATGAATTTTATTGGTAAGGGTGACTATAAAGCTCAAGCAGTTCAGGTCTTTAAAAATATTGCTATTGCTGTGCAAGCTGCAGGGGCAACACCAAATGATGTTGTCAGCAGCGTAATCTATATTAAAGGGCTTAATTCAGAGGCTGTACAGGAGGTTTTTAAAGGTATGGCAATTGCATTGGATGGTGAGCCATTCCCTGCACACGCTTACAATATTGTCGGTGTGCAAAGCCTTGCGGACCCTGATGTACTGCTAGAAATATCAGCTATAGCAGTGACTGATTAAGTTTTAAAAGCAGTAGTTTGAGCAAAATTATCGTTAACCTTAGCTCTTGTGGTGGAAATGTAAAATAGCCAATGTACGGGCTGATATTTCAGAAAATATACTCGAAGTTTTATGGATGAAAATCAAGCGTTGATATCCCACTTCCTCTAGAGTGAGAGGGTGTCAATCTCATGGGGGCAGAGAGTGCTCTAGGGGGATAAATTGACATCTTTCCCGACCTAAAGGACGGGGATTCTTACTGCTAGACGGTCATGCCCGACCGCGAGAATATTTTGCGCCGCATTTATACCGTGGTCGTGGGTGACACCGCATCCGCACGGCCATTTTCTTCATCCAAGTCCTGTGACACCTTTCGACTTTGATTCGGGCAAGCTGTCACAACTCGAACAGGTTTGGCTGGTGTATGCCTCGTCAACTTCCTTAAAAAAATGTCTGCATGAGCGCATTTATAGTCCAATATTGTTTTTAATTGGCCCCTGCAGCGTTCGGTACTGACTTGGTCATCGTGGTTTTATTTGGTGCGCTTAGTGGTTCTGTGTATAAAACCAGTTTAAGCCTGTGCTACAAGGATTTTGGAGTGAACCCCTAAAGTTGGACTAAACTTTCAACTGGAAGGGTTCACAATGAAAAGACCGAAACACACCAAAGCTTTTAAAATAAACGCGGTACGAAAATACCTTAAAGGGCATTTAAGTAGT
>NZ_JAXIVU010000041.1:0-1447 GCF_034259425.1 Denitrificimonas halotolerans | reverse complement strand
CAGTAACTCTAAACAGCTTATCCACAGGGCCATCCCATGGCTTTGTGTACAGTTTAAAAGCTCTGACTAAATTTTGATCAGCACGCTGTAAGCCTTGATTTAACTGCCTTTCAGCTAAGCCTCCCCAGCTTATCCACAAGCCCATACAGTTGCAGAGTGGATAACACCCGCACAGACATCAAATGGCATTTCATACTGAGCAGGAACACACACTATACAAGTGTGCTTGTGCCTCAAATGGCACTGCAACACGGAGCAATTACCCTGCTAAGAATTCGCCATGCTGTGGATAAGCCTCTCATGGGTTGTATTCCACATTGAATGAGCACAGCAAAATAGAAGCGATGTGTCTCAGTTGTGCACAACCGAGGCTGTTGATCATTTAATATACAACCCTCTGTAAGCCTTGTATTTAAAGGCGTATAGACAAGGTTAAACAGCTTATCCACAGCACCATGCACGCAAAGGGTGGATAAAAGACGAGTTATCCACTGCCATGCTGCACGCTCATAAGAGCCGTTTTTAGCTTTGGAATTGTGCTGCATATTAACAGGGCTCCATTACCGTGCTGATCAGTCAGCCCAGTTGTTGTGACGGAGTACTGTAGACAATCCCCCTATTGGGTTGATTTTTTACGCTGTGGATAAACTGAGCGCGGGTTTGCTGAAAAAGACTGCTCAAAAAATAAACACCTTGCTGTAAGTCACGTAGAATCAGGTGTTGCAGTAACTCTAAACAGCTTATCCACAGGGCCATCCCATGGCTTTGTGTACAGTTTAAAAGCTTTGACTAAATTTTGATCAGCACGCTGTAAGCCTTGATTTGACTGACCTTCAGCTAAGCCTCCCCAGCTTATCCACAAGCCCATACAGTTGCAGAGTGGATAACACCCGCACAGACATCAAATGGCATTTCATACTGAGCAGGAACACACACACTATACAAGTGTGCTTGTGCCTCAAATGGCACTGCAACACGGAGCAATTACCCTGCTAAGAATTCGCCATGCTGTGGATAAGACTCTCATGGGTTGTATTCCACATTGAATGAGCACAGCAAAATAGAAGCGATGTGTCTCAGTTGTGCACAACCGAGGCTGTTGATCATTTAATATACAACCCTCTGTAAGCCTTGTATTTAAAGGCGTATAGACAAGGTTAAACAGCTTATCCACAGCACCATGCACGCAAAGGGTGGATAAAAGACGAGTTATCCACTGCCATGCTACACGCTCATAAGAGCCGTTTTTAGCTTTGGAGTTGTGCTGCATATTAACAGGGCTCCATTACCGTGCTGATCAGTCAGCCCAGTTGTTGTGACGGAGTACTGTAGACAATCCCCCTATTGGGTTGATTTTTTACGCTGTGGATAAACTGAGCGCGGGTTTGCTGAAAAAGACTGCTCAAAAAATAAACACCTTGCTGTAAGTCACGTAGAATCAGGTGTT
>NZ_JAXIVU010000040.1:0-1571 GCF_034259425.1 Denitrificimonas halotolerans | reverse complement strand
ATTACATTAGCTACTATAACAACGAACGAATCATGCTTAATTTAAAGATGAGCCCTGCTCAATACAGAGCTCAGTACCTAAGTAAAAGCGTGGCTTAAGAGTCCAAGAAAAGGGGTTCACTCCACATTTATCCTTGCTTAATAGCATGGCAAAAAGCATTAATTTCATCTAAAACTTTGTCAATAAGTTGAGCCAACGCTCGATTAAAGAGCGCGGCGTGTTTTTGTCTACCTATGATGTTCAGACATATACCAATGATGCGGGTAAGGACTTGGGGTGCACAGTCCAACGTATTGCTGTTGAGCACACTAAGCGCCGCAAGCAGTCAGTATTGGATGCTGTTAAAAAACAATGTTGGACTATAAATTAGCTCATACAGGCATTATTTTAAGGAGGTTGACGAGGCATACACCAACCAAGCCTGTTCAAGTTGTGGCAGCCGAGGCCGAAAGGTATCGCAGGATTTTGATGAAGAGAGTGGACATGCAGTGGATGCGGTATCACTCACGACAGCGATATCAATGCGGCGAAAAATATTCTCGCGGCCGGACATCGCCGTCTAGCAGTAGGAATCCCCGTCCTTTATGTCGGGGAGGATGTCAAGCCCATTGACCCGTGCTCTGAAGTCACCACCAGAAGCTCTCTTTTCTGTGCCATAAAACGAAAGCTCATCTCACGTAATGCATCACACTCAGCAACCTGATAACGCTACCTCACAGGCCTGCCATAAAGCAAAGAAAGGATGCAAGCCCTATAAAACTACAACTATTTTAGGTAGCCTGCTGATTGTGTTAAGACCCAGCTAACACGACATATTTGGCGATAATAGCAATACAATTTAAGGAGTTTTAAAAGTGACAGATGATTTATACCAAAAAGGTATCAGTAAAATTCAGGAGCTGACTGCTTCACCGGACAGCAATCCTACAGGAGAAATGGATATTGGCGAGAAATTTAAAGATATAGCCCCAGACTTACAAAAATATATCGTAGAATTTGCTTTTGGTGGTATCTATTCACGCCCAGGATTAGATAACAAGCAAAAAGTACTGACCACTATTACTGCATTGGTCGCTCAAGGCAAGCCGCAAATCGCAATGCATATCAAAACAGGATTAACTGTAGGTCTAACTGCAGAAGAGATTGTGGGCTGCATTATGCATCTAATCCCTTACACGGGCTTTCCGAGCGTGCTCAATGCACTCACTGTCGCTAAAGAGATCTTTGAAGAACAGGGCCTAACTGTTAACACAAGCAATTTTGATTAACGTACACCTCAGCTAAAGATTAGGAGTTGACACTCGATACGCTGGCCCAGCACAAAAATATTCTTAACCGCCTAAGCTCAGCGGGCCAGCATCACACGCTCACTACAAGTCCATTACCAAAATAGCAGAAAGCCTTATATTTGAATACGAGGATGGATAGCAAGAGCTGTTAAAATTGGAGTGAACCCCTTTTCTTGGACTCTTAAGCCACGCTTTTACTTAGGTACTGAGCTCTGTATTGAGCAGGGCTCATCTTTAAATTAAGCATGATTCGTTCGTTGTTATAGTAGCTAATGTAATCTT
>NZ_JAXIVU010000039.1:0-3477 GCF_034259425.1 Denitrificimonas halotolerans | reverse complement strand
TATATAATACCAACACAACCTATACTGCAAAGACTTTAGCGGCCTATTAAGGGGTTAAGGGGCTGCTTACGCAGCCCTCGCTATCCATCCCGCACTAAAAGTACGAGGTCTTACGCGATTTTGATAAATGTATTAAAGTTATTATCTAAGCGGCCGATAGTATAGAGTAAGCGCACTGACAAAGAGGATGTTCCCTTGAAAATCAATCAACAGCAACCGCTCTCCCACTCCAGTCAAGTGGGACCGGCCAAGCACAATACCAGAGCCACACCGAGCTCCACCCCTAGTGTTGAACACAACGAACCCGCAGCTATTACTCATCTGAGTCAAACCTTCGGGTCGACAGCACAAGACATTGATAGCGTGCGTGTAAATGAAATCCGTCAAGCAATCAGTGAAGGTCGTTTGGAAATCCACGCTGACCGCATTGCTGACGGTTTGCTTAACAGCTTGAATGACCTACTGGATTAAACAACATTTATGAGTCTTAAACAGCATCTTGCCGTTCAACAGCAACGCTTACAACAACTGATACAGCTCTTAACCGAAGAACAGGCTGCTCTCAGTCAGGCTCAAGTTGATGGTGAGCAATTGGCGAACATTGCTGCAGACAAAGAAAAGCTGTTTACTCAACTGGAAAGTTTTGAAGTTCAGCGTCAACAGGTGCAAAACAAGTTGGGTTACAGTGTCGGCATGGCTGGCGCAGAACTAGCTGCACTAGACGCTCACTGCCTCCCTCTTTGGCACGCCTTGTTAGAAAGTGCGCAACGTGTCGCACAGCTCAACCAGCTCAACGGTGAATTGATTAAACAACGCATTGAATACAATCAACGCATGCTTAACTTCCTACATGAGGCAGCAGGTCAATCACTGTACGGCCCCGACGGCCAAACCTGCAAAACTAGCGGCCAGATCAGCTCAAAAGCTTAACTCTACGGTACCTCCTTGGTGCGCTCTAAATACCTGAATTAACCCCTTTGATCTTCACCACTATCTATCTAGGCATCAACCACCGGCCTGTTTAGCAGTAAAGCCTCGCTTACGTAACTCATCTAGCAATACATCCAGCTTGTCACCTTGAATTTCAATCACGCCTTCCTTTAGTGAACCACCACATCCGCAACGCTTCTTTAATTCTGCAGTGAGTTTTTTAAGCTCATCCAAGGTTAAGCATAGACCCTGGATGGTCGTCACCGTTTTACCGCCACGACCTTTACTTTCACGGCGCACACGTGCCACACCGTCACCTGTGTTCACTGGCTGTTCTGCACAAATACACGCTGTCTGAGGCTGCTCACACTCAGGACAATGCCGACCACTGTCTGTGGAGTAAACCAATCCGCTTAACGCAGCAAAAGACGATGCTTTTTTCACTGTGTAACCCTCTATGAACTACCCACTACTTTAGATAGTAGTGGCTTCCTAGGTAATGCACAGACTTGTGGGGTGCGCTGCACCGTAGCAGAGGTCATGCAAATTGACTAGGCTAACTCCCTCGCACCGAGGGTTTCTGTAATTGACAACCAGTAGCACAACCTTCCTTGAGGGTGTTGATACTGGCACTATAATCGCGATCTAGGACAATGCTGCAGCTTGGACATTACCAAACATATGCCACATGTTTGAACAGGTTTTAGACGATGGAAACCATCGGTCTAGCTTAATGAGCTGTTTGCCATACCACTCTGCCTTGTAGGCCAGCATCGTGGCAAACTGTGACTGATCGCTTTAGCTAAGCGCCTGTTTCTAACCATGCCTTTGACGTTCAAATCCTCAATAACAATAATATCGTGGTTTCTGATGAGATTGAATGAAGTTTTATGCAGAAAGTCTTTACGGCAGCTAACTCTTTTCTCATATACCTTGACAACTTTTAATCGCTACTTTTGGTAATTGCGGCTTTTTCCCTCGCCCTGCGGCGAACTAAAATCTTTTGCTCACGCGCCAGCTTCTTTTCGTACTTGGCTAAAAACTTAGGATTAGCAACTCCTACTTCGTCTGACGTAATATTCTATTTTATCGTTAAGCATTTTATTCCAAACGAAACGAGCGCAACCAAACGACTTAGCAAAGAACACTTGCTGTTCTTCCATTAGGTAGAACCTTTATTTATAGGCTTTGAGGACTTGCTTGCTCATTTGCATATATCTATTTAGAACCTAAAACCTGCATTAGTTTTATCACGCCAGCACACATAAAACTGGCTCAACAAAAATAGCAGTTACAACCAACGGCGCACTTTATTCATATATTGGCGATACTCATCGCCGAAATGCTCTAGCAATATACGCTCTTCATGACGAATCACACCAACACTCACGGCAAAAAGTACAGCTGGCAAAAACACCCAACCCCAAACGTCTGCCAATAAAATTGCTCCCCCTATATAACTTAAAGTCATAGCCACGTAGATAGGGTTGCGCGTCACCCGGAAAGGCCCCTCAGTCAATAACCGTTGTGGCTTTCCATAAGGATTTAAAGTCGTTTTACGCCAAAGCATCAACCAAACTGACCACAACACTAAGAGCACACTTGCATCAATTGCACTCCAACCAAAAAACCATGTCCATGGATTCGATGGCAAAGCCAAAGGCCAAACAATACTGCAGGCCCAAGCCAGTATAAAGAAAGCAACATACACCAAGGGAGCAGGAAGAATAAAATAAGGCTTGCGCATCGGACTACACCTAACTCAGTTATGTATGCTCACGAGTTTACTCTGTAGCGCAAAAAACTGCATGCATAGCCTGCAAAGTCAACCCACACGTTTTAACATCCTACTAGCATTGACATCCCTCGGTCTTATATCCCCGCCCTTTCAGACAAGGGGTTACGGCAGACTTGCTAAACGCTACGTTGACATCCTCCCCAACCTAAAGGACGGGGATTCCTACTGCTAGACAGCCCTGCCCGACCGCGAGAATGTTACGTGCCGCGTTGATATCGCGATCGTGGGTGACACCACACCCATAGCACGTCCATTCTCTTATTCCAAGTCCTGCGATACCTTTCGGCCTCGATTCGGGCAGGCTGCCACAATTCGAACAGGTTTGGGTGGTATATGCCTCGTCAACTTCCTTAAAAACAATGCCTGCGTGAGCGCATTTATAGTCCAGCATTGTTTTTAATTGACCCCAACCAGCGTCCAGCACTGACTTGGCCATCGTGGTTTTAACGAGTTTTAAACTACTGACGTTGCCCACATAGATTTCACCGCAGCGATTGACCAGCGTACGGCTGCATTTGTGCAGGGCATCTTTTCTACGGTTAGCGATTTTCGCATGAAGGGTTTTGACTTGGGTTTTATTTCTGGCTCGACCTCCACATCCACCACCACGTTAAAGTACCTGCGGCCACGGGCATCTTCGTTGAAGCTACTAGAGCGGAATCTATATTGGCTCAAACCGTAGCTATCCCACACTTTAAAATAGTGGCCGTTGTGGTAGACCTGACCATTTTTCCATTGCGCCGCACCTG
>NZ_JAXIVU010000038.1:0-4683 GCF_034259425.1 Denitrificimonas halotolerans | reverse complement strand
GTGACGTGCTAATGGTGATACCACGTGCTTTTTCTTCTGGTGCGTTATCGATCTGGTCGTAACCTTTCGACGCGCCTTCTCCACCCCAGATCTCATGACAAACACGAGTCAGTGCAGCTGTCAGTGTGGTCTTACCATGGTCAACGTGACCGATAGTACCAACGTTCAGGTGCGGTTTATTACGTTCAAATTTTTCCTTAGCCATTGCTACCACCCTCTGATTGAGCGCACTTATTTTCTAAGCACATAGAAGAAAGGCAGATATATACATATCTGCCTTTATTTTACTTCTGGAGCTCATGAGCGGAGTTGAACCGCTGACCTCACCCTTACCAAGGGTGTGCTCTACCAACTGAGCTACATGAGCGAATTTATCGCAAAAGCAAATTGGAGCGGGTAGCGGGAATCGAACCCGCATCATCAGCTTGGAAGGCTGAGGTTCTACCACTAAACTATACCCGCAGTTGCATTTGCTTGAAATCTGGTGGAGGGAGAAGGATTCGAACCTTCGAAGTCGTAGACGTCAGATTTACAGTCTGATCCCTTTGGCCGCTCGGGAACCCCTCCTTAAGCGAGGCGATATAATGCACCTCTTACTGCTCCATGTCAAGCCTTGTTTTAATAAATTCGAAAAATCTCTTAAAACTTAGCATCTGGCACACTCCTATTAAGTATTAAGAGCCTTGCTGCCAATTGACTGTTGCATATCATACAGACTTTTTCTATTACAGCAACACCTAAAATAGAATAATTACTGCCATTGGTGCGTTAACCAACTTTATCAAAATCACGTAAGACCTCGTACTTTTAGTGCGAGGATGGATAGCGAGGGCTGCTAAAGTCTTTGCAGTATAGGTTGGTGCTGGTATTGTATACAGTATGATAAAACACACCAAAACATTAAAAGTTCGAGTACGAGACAGGCATGTGCCCTTGCTAAACCGCATGGCTCGTAGCGTCAATTTCGTTTGGAACTTTGTTAATGAATTAAGTCAACGCTCGATTAAAGAGCGTGGTGTGTTTTTGTCTGCTTTTGATATGCATCCCTACACAAAGGGCGCAGGTAAAGAGCTTGGGCTGCACAGCCAAACCTTGCAGTGCATCGCGGGTGAGTATGTCACACGCCGCAAGCAGTTTAAGGAAGTGCGGCTGAACTGGCGCAAATCAGGCGGTGTACGCCGCTCACTGGGCTGGATACCCGTCAATACAGGTGCAGCTCAATGGAAAAACGGGCAGGTCTACCATAATGGCCACTACTTCAAGGTGTGGGACAGTTACGGCCTGAGCCAATATAAATTCCGCTCTGGTAGCTTCAACGAAGATGCCCGTGGCCGCTGGTACTTCAATGTTGTGGTTGATATGGAGGTCGAGCCAACCAAAGGCCAGGACCGTATCGGTATTGACCTTGGTTTGACTGACATTGCCACCTGCTCGGATGGCACCAAGCTAGAAGCGGGCCGCTTCTATCGTGGCCTTGAGGAAAAGTTGGCTATAGCTCAACGAGCCAGAAATAAAACCCAAGTCAAAACCATTCATGCGAAAATCGCTAACCGTAGAAAAGATGTATTGCACAAGTTCAGCCGCACGCTGGTCAATCGCTGCGATGAAATCTATGTGGGCAATGTCAGTAGCTTAAAACTCGTTAAAACCACGATGGCCAAGTCAGTGCTGGACGCTGGCTGGGGTCAATTAAAAACAATGCTGGACTATAAATGCGCTCACGCAGGCATTGTTTTTAAGGAAGTTGACGAGGCATACACCACCCAAACCTGTTCGAGTTGCGGCAGTTTGCCCGAATCGAGGCCGAAAGGTATCGCAGGACTTGGAATAAGAGAATGGACGTGCAGTGGGTGTGGTGTCACCCACGATCGTGATATCAACGCGGCACGTAACATTCTCGCGGCCGGGCATGGCCGTCTAGCAGTAGGAATCCCCATCCTTTAGGTCGGGGAGGATGTCAAAAGCTTAACTGCACATAAGGACATGCAATAGCTAACCCAGAAAACACCAAGTCTTCATCACATAATGCACCTTCTACAACAGTGCTCACCAGCCCTCCATCGCCACCTGCAGAAATTACTACAAAAGAGCTTCCTACAACTTCTTCAGCAATTCGTACTTGCTCTTTAATAAAACCAACCATCATTGTATTGATACCTACCGCAATACCATCCTGAGTGTTATCGCCTAAGCTCAGTCCTCGGACGTGGTTTATTCGTTTCGTATCCACTAAAAGCTGCGTATTCAAATTTAAGGCATTGCACATAAGCCGCTGACCTGGCGCTATACAGCCCCCTAAATGCCGCCCATCATCAGCAACATAATCGACAGTTATAGCTGTACCACAATCAATCACGACACACGCACCTTGTATCTGCTCATACGCTGCAACAACCGCCAACCAACGATCCACTCCAAGCTGTGACTCATCAGCATAACCATTAGTAACACCAGCTAATACTTTAACTGACTGAGCAAACTGCACAGCGATACAATAATGGCGCTCTATCAGTTCAGCCAAACAAAGGTTCTCTACCTTCCCTCGCACAGAACAAGCACGGCAGAACACAACCTTCCCAGCAACCAAATCTTTAAGCTGACTATCAAATTCTCTCAAGTCTTGCGCTGCACCTTTATGCATGATCTCTTGGGTAAAACTAATTAATCGCCATTTTAAGCGTGTATTTCCATAATCAATTTCAAGAATCATGATGCAGCCTCAGACTTAATTCGCCTCCTAGATATTTACGCTCCTCACCTTCAACCAGCAGGCATACCTCTCCTTTTTCGCCAACACCCACTAACTCTCCAGACACTGCATCATTTCCGACCTGCAATACAACTTTCTTATTTTGCCAAGCATGCATCTCCAACCATTCCGCACGCATGCTTTCAAATCCATAATGCTGCTGCTTATCGAGATAAGCCTGCAACTCCTCTAATAGCACCAGAGCAAACTTTTCACGATCAATAACCCCCCCTGTCTCCTTTGCCAAAGACGTCCAGTCTTGATCGATTCCACCAAACGAGTCATGCATATTAAGATTTACGCCAATCCCAATTATGACGCTCCACTGCTCAAGAGGCGCCCCCACTAACTCTAATAAAATACCAGCCACCTTACGCCCATCAACTAAAACATCATTTGGCCACTTTAATTTAGCTTCAACACCACTCACTTGCTTGATTGCTTTAGCCACCGCCAAACCAACAACCAAACTTAAGCCGTCAACTTGATTCAAGCCTTGGGTAACTGGCCACACATAAGAAAAACACAAGTTCTGCGCAAAAGGACTCAGCCACTCACGACCACGCCGCCCTTTCCCTTGTGTTTGATGCTCAGCAAAAATCACAACAGGTGGTTTTTCATTCGTGATTAAACGCTTAGCCTCATCATTCGTTGACCCTATAGAGTCATAAATATATAACGGTAACGAAGGGAAAGAATTCTGAAAAGCATCACTTTTTAACAACTGAATAGGTTGTGCAAGCCGATATCCTTTACCAGGTACACTCTGCACCTCTATACCAAGCTCATCAGTCACTCGTTTTATTCTTTTCCACACAGCAGCGCGACTCACTCCCAACTGCAGTCCTAAATCATTGCCAGAGTAAAACTCCCCATCAGCCATCAGCTGCAATAAATCACGCATATCTTTGAAACACTCTTCAATGTGGAAAATACTATTATGTTTGTTTTCGCTTCTAAAAACAGTATGCAATTGTTAACTCAAGTATTGCCTGGACTTCTCACCGCCCTTAAGGGTGATACTTCTAGCTTCATAAGCTGCAACTTGATCGATAGAGCAAGAATGACACATGCCTCCCAAGCATAAACGGCTCGTCTAGCCGCCTTTAACTCCAAGATGCCTTTGTCACGGATATTTAGGGCGGCATTTATATCTCGATCAATCCCTGTTTTGCCGCATGATGGGCAACCCCAAAACGTACCGACAAAGATAGTTCTTCAATTTTGTGTTTGCAGCCATTACAGAATTTCGAGTTGGGATACCACTGTTCTAGCGTGACAACATACTTGCCCTGCTCCTCGACTTTATACTTAAACTTCACAAAAAAGCTGTACCATGAGGCATCAGTAATGTGTTTGGCCAAACGCCTGCTTTTCATCATATTGGCTGATTTGAGCGCCTCAAATATTATTTTATACGCATTTAGTAAACTGTATATTGGCTGTCTTTTTGCTGTTTGACTCAATCCCAAAATGGGTAATACCAAGGTCAACACCCACAGCCTTCTCCCCCTTCAATAGATTAGATTGGCTGTGCTTTCTCAGGCCCATCATCAACCAATATTGCGGCATAGTATTTACCTGTAGTACTTAACGACACTGCAATACTTTTCACAGTGCCGATGACTTCACAGTGGAGCTTGACTTTAATGAGCTGCATTTTAGGTGGTTGCGCGAGGCATTCAAATCAGCCTGTGTAAAATTTTAGTGCGGGTTGAAAGCTAGACAACCATAGAGTAAAGCGCTTCGCGCTACGAGCGAGGGTTTAAGGTGGAGCTGCTAAGACTCTAGCAAGAAACAAAATACTGCACACAATCTTTTCACTGTAGTCCAGATTTAACAGTTAATTACTATACTTTTGTCGCCCTGACAGCAGGTCATTGCAGGCTAGAATACAAATTAAGTACTGCACTGTAGCTTGATTCGAACAGGGC
>NZ_JAXIVU010000037.1:0-3304 GCF_034259425.1 Denitrificimonas halotolerans | reverse complement strand
GTTTAGGCTAAGGTAAAGTTTGTGAGTTTTTTAATTGCGAACTTTCGGCGTAATATCGCTCTTCACGTTATAGACAGTAACCAGATTGCTTGGGGTTATATGGTCAAGTGAAGAAGCGCATACGGTGGATGCCTTGGCAGTCAGAGGCGATGAAAGACGTTGTAGCCTGCGATAAGCTTCGGGGAGTCGGCAAACAGACTTTGATCCGGAGATCTCTGAATGGGGAAACCCACCTAACATAAGTTAGGTATCTTATAGTGAATACATAGCTGTAAGAGGCAAACGCGGAGAACTGAAACATCTAAGTACCCGCAGGAAAAGAAATCAATTGAGATTCCCTTAGTAGTGGCGAGCGAACGGGGAGTAGCCCTTAAGTGATTTAGAGGTTAGTGGAAGGCTCTGGGAAGTGCCGCCATAGTGGGTGATAGCCCCGTACACGAAAACCTCTTTGTCATGAAATCGAGTAGGACGGAGCACGAGAAACTTTGTCTGAATATGGGGGGACCATCCTCCAAGGCTAAATACTACTGACTGACCGATAGTGAACCAGTACCGTGAGGGAAAGGCGAAAAGAACCCCGGAGAGGGGAGTGAAATAGAACCTGAAACCGTATGCGTACAAGCAGTGGGAGCCTACTTTGTTAGGTGACTGCGTACCTTTTGTATAATGGGTCAGCGACTTATTTTCAGTGGCAAGCTTAACCGAATAGGGGAGGCGTAGCGAAAGCGAGTCTTAATAGGGCGACAGTCGCTGGGAATAGACCCGAAACCGGGCGATCTATCCATGAGCAGGTTGAAGGTTAGGTAACACTGACTGGAGGACCGAACCCACTAATGTTGAAAAATTAGGGGATGACTTGTGGATCGGAGTGAAAGGCTAATCAAGCCCGGAGATAGCTGGTTCTCCTCGAAAGCTATTTAGGTAGCGCCTCATATATCACTGCTGGGGGTAGAGCACTGTTTTGGCTAGGGGGTCATCCCGACTTACCAACCCAATGCAAACTCCGAATACCAGCAAGTGCAAGTATGGGAGACACACGGCGGGTGCTAACGTCCGTCGTGGAAAGGGAAACAACCCAGACCGTCAGCTAAGGTCCCAAAGTTATGGTTAAGTGGGAAACGATGTGGGAAGGCTTAGACAGCTAGGAGGTTGGCTTAGAAGCAGCCACCCTTTAAAGAAAGCGTAATAGCTCACTAGTCGAGTCGGCCTGCGCGGAAGATGTAACGGGGCTCAAACCATACACCGAAGCTACGGACATGTTCTTTGAACATGTGGTAGAGGAGCGTTCTGTAAGCCAATGAAGGTGAGTTGAGAAGCTTGCTGGAGGTATCAGAAGTGCGAATGCTGACATGAGTAACGATAATGAGTGTGAAAAACACTCACGCCGAAAGACCAAGGTTTCCTGCGCAACGTTAATCGACGCAGGGTGAGTCGGCCCCTAAGGTGAGACCGAAAGGTGTAATCGATGGGAAACAGGTTAATATTCCTGTACTTCTAACTATTGCGATGGAGAGACGGAGAAGGCTAGGCCATCAGGGCGTTGGTTGTCCCTGTTTAAGGTGGTAGGCAGAGATCTTAGGTAAATCCGGGATCTTATATGCCGAGAACTGATGACGAGCGTTCTTTAGAATGCGAAGTGGTTGATGCCATGCTTCCAAGAAAATCTTCTAAGCTTCAGATAGTTAGGAACCGTACCCCAAACCGACACAGGTGGTTGGGTAGAGAATACCAAGGCGCTTGAGAGAACTCGGGTGAAGGAACTAGGCAAAATGGCACCGTAACTTCGGGAGAAGGTGCGCTGGTGAGGGTGAAGTATTTACTACGTAAGCCTTTGCTAGTCGAAGATACCAGGCCGCTGCGACTGTTTATTAAAAACACAGGACTCTGCAAACACGAAAGTGGACGTATAGGGTCTGACGCCTGCCCGGTGCTGGAAGGTTAATTGATGGGGTTAGCGTAAGCGAAGCTCTTGATCGAAGCCCCAGTAAACGGCGGCCGTAACTATAACGGTCCTAAGGTAGCGAAATTCCTTGTCGGGTAAGTTCCGACCTGCACGAATGGCGTAACGATGGCGGCGCTGTCTCCACCCGAGACTCAGTGAAATTGAAATCGCTGTGAAGATGCAGTGTATCCGCGGCAAGACGGAAAGACCCCGTGAACCTTTACTATAGCTTTACACTGGACTTTGAAGTTGTTTGTGTAGGATAGGTGGGAGGCTTTGAAACTGTGACGCCAGTTGCAGTGGAGCCATCCTTGAAATACCACCCTGGCAACTTTGAGGTTCTAACTCCGGTCCGTTATCCGGATCGAGGACAGTGTATGGTGGGTAGTTTGACTGGGGCGGTCTCCTCCTAAAGAGTAACGGAGGAGTACGAAGGTGCGCTCAGACCGGTCGGAAATCGGTCGTAGAGTATAAAGGCAAAAGCGCGCTTAACTGCGAGACCAACAAGTCGAGCAGGTACGAAAGTAGGTCTTAGTGATCCGGTGGTTCTGTATGGAAGGGCCATCGCTCAACGGATAAAAGGTACTCCGGGGATAACAGGCTGATACCGCCCAAGAGTTCATATCGACGGCGGTGTTTGGCACCTCGATGTCGGCTCATCACATCCTGGGGCTGAAGCCGGTCCCAAGGGTATGGCTGTTCGCCATTTAAAGTGGTACGCGAGCTGGGTTTAGAACGTCGTGAGACAGTTCGGTCCCTATCTGTCGTGGACGTTTGAGATTTGAGAGGAGCTGCTCCTAGTACGAGAGGACCGGAGTGGACGAACCTCTGGTGTTCCGGTTGTCACGCCAGTGGCATTGCCGGGTAGCTATGTTCGGAAGCGATAACCGCTGAAAGCATCTAAGCGGGAAGCGCACCTCAAGATGAGATCTCACTGGAGCTTTAAGCTCCCTAAAGGGCCCTTGAAGACTACAAGGTTGATAGGTTGGGTGTGTAAGTGCTGTGAGGCATTGAGCTAACCAATACTAATTGCCCGTGAGGCTTGACCATATAACACCCAAACAATTTGGGAAGACGAATTGTGATCCGAAAGTTCGTGAAAAATACAAACAGTATGCTAATATCACATACCTGATTCGAAGAAGCGAAGTTACATGTGAACTACGATTCTTCAAAAGAATTGCTTGACGACCATAGAACATTGGAACCACCTGATCCCATCCCGAACTCAGAAGTGAAACGATGTATCGCCGATGGTAGTGTGGGGTTTCCCCATGTGAGAGTAGGTCATCGTCAAGCTTATACAGCAAAACCCCAGTTCAGAAATGAACTGGGGTTTTTTTATGCCCAGAAAAAACAGCA
>NZ_JAXIVU010000036.1:0-5490 GCF_034259425.1 Denitrificimonas halotolerans | reverse complement strand
TCATTTTGTTTGAGAATTGCCATAATCTGGCTCTCAGTGAATTTTGATTTACGCATAGAAAACTCCTTGAGTTCATATTAATGGAATTTTCTACAAATAGCCTCTGTGGTTTTGAGGGGGGATTACACAGCCTCATAACTCTTAAGCGCTCAACAACCTAAACAATCTATGCAATACTCTCTCCAACAGCAGAGAATCATATTCTGAAAAAGTTCTACACCACAGACCGCTCCTCCTATGGCTACACTACAAATGCTACTCATTTATTGCACGGTCTGAAAAGAATAACCGCTTAATTTAATCTATAGACTCACAATGCTGGTACACAATGTGTAATAATGTTGTTGTATTTGCTTTTAAATACGATGCACCTATAAAAAGATATAATGGAGATCAACTATGCAAAAGCCTTTCGTTACAGCACTTCTGCTTGCGGCCACCCTTGGTTTAGCTGCTTGCGATAGCGAGCCACAAGATAAGTTGGATGCAGCAAAAGAATCCATGTCAGATGCTGTTGAGTCAGTCAAAGAAGCAGCCAAAGACACTAAAGAAGCCGTTGTAGAAAAAGCTGAGCAATTATCGGAGTCAGCTAAAGAAACCACTCAAAATGCTGTGGAAAATACCAAAGAAGCCGCAGCTGCAGCAGGTGAAAAGCTGGACAACGCTGTTGATACAAGCCAAGAAAAAACAGCTGAAGTAAAAGAAAACCTAGCTGAGAAGGTTAATGCTGCCGAAGAAGAAGCCTCTGAAACAAAAGAAAATATTGCTAACGAAATTGATGAAGCTAAAGAAAATTTAGACAATAAAGTCGATGCAGCTAAAGATGCAGCACAAGAAGAAGCAAGCGCAGCACAAGAAGAAACTAAAAGCTTAAAAGATAGCGCTAAAGACACCTTAGACAACATCAAGAAAGACAGTAAAGATGCTGTAGATGCTGCTAAGTCAAAAATTCATGACATGACTAAGCCTGAATAAATCTTAGCTGTAAGTATAAAAAGCCCACGTTCGGTTATTCAAAACCAGCGTGGGTTTTTATTATGTTGAAGTACATATTCAGTGCTGACAAAAAACCACAATACTTTTTAATAGGGTACTGACTTAGCTGATCACTATAACTTTAAACGAAATTCAAGCCTCTAGCCATGCTGTTAAACAAGATCAGACACGCCATAAGCTCAGAAGCCCCCCAAGCTAGTACAATCTACGCACATAAAAAACGCCTCAAGAGCCTCACCTATATATGCAGTCAATGCATCAAGTAGCAAACAAACCAGCAACTGGGCTGTTTGCGCCCCCTCCCGCCCCATACTATAAATAAGGTTTACTATGAACAATCCAAAAGACCGTATTAAAGTAGGCATTAGCGCTTGCCTATTAGGAGCTCCTGTTCGTTACAATGGCGGCCACAAACAATCCTACTTATGCAAGGATGTGCTCAGTCAATACTTTGAATACATTCCCATCTGTCCAGAAGAAGCAATAGGTTTAGGCACCCCACGCGAACCTATTCACCTCATTGGTAATCCTATCAGTCCGCGCGCGGTCGGCACAGTGAACCCCGAGTTGGATGTTACTGAGCGGTTGACAACCTTTGGTCAGCATACCGCTGCAAGACTTAATGATCTATGCGGGTATATCTTGATGCAAAAATCCCCCTCCTGCGGTATGGAGCGAGTTAAGGTCTATCAAGCACCTAAACACCCAGTCCTGCATAAAGGTGTTGGCTTATTTGCTGCAGCCTTGATGCAAGCACAACCCAATCTACCCGTTGAAGAAGAGGGGCGGCTAAACGATCCAGTCTTACGGGAAAATTTTATCACTCGAGTGTTTGCTTACGCAGAATGGCGGCAACTCTTAAAAACAGGCTTAAGCCGTAAAAAGCTGTATGATTTTCATGCTCGCTACAAATATCAATTAATGGCCAACAGCCCCTCTGACTGCGCTGCATTAGGACGCTTGTTAGCCAATAACCAACGCGTACGTCTAGGTGTTTTAGCTACCAACTACTTCAGTTATTTTATGTCTGCCCTGAAAAAAATTGCCAACCGTGGCTCACATACCAATGTGCTTCAGCATATCAGTGGCTATATAAAGCAATCACTCAGCGCAGATGAAAAGCAAGAACTGCAAACATTAATTACTCAATATCGTACAGGAGCCGTACCACTGATTGCGCCACTAACCCTATTAAAGCACCACTTGAAACGTCATCCCAACCGCTATATCACTAATCAAGTGTATTTGCAGCCCCACCCTGAAAATCTTGGTTTAAGGAATGCAATTTAATAGTGCACACTGCTCACTCTACACAACTACTCTGGCTACGCAATGATTTGCGGACACAAGATAACACTGCACTCAATGCTGCTTTACAGGCAGGGCCGACTATCGCGATCGTATTGATTAGCCCACTACAATGGCAAACACATCACGATGCCGCCTGTAAAGTCGACTTCTGGCTGCGTAACTTAGCTGAACTGCAACAACGTTTATCCACTCTTAATGTGCCCTTAGTCATACGCTCGAGTGAGCTCTGGCAAAAAGCACCTGCAATCATCGCAAAAGTATGCCAAAAATTTAATATCCAGGCTGTTCATGTCAACACTGAATACGGCTTTAATGAAGCTCATCGTGATCAAAGCGTCAGCACTACCTTAGCTAACCAAAACGTTTTATTTCACTCACATTTAGATCAACTGTTATTTAAACCGGGCAGTATACTCACCCAAAACGGCACTTATTTTAAAGTCTTCAGCCAATTTAAAAAAGCTTGCTATAAAAGCCTGTATGACCACTTACCAGCATGCCTTGACACACCACACCCACAATCTCCTTTAACAATCAACAACGATGTAATACCACAACACATTGATGGCTTTACTGCAGTGGACGCAGGATTACAAGCTCTATGGCCAGCCGGAGAAACAGTAGCTTTGCAACGCTTAGCCGCTTTCAACAATAACGCCATCACTGATTATGCCAAACAACGAGACTTTCCTGCCTTGCACAGCACTAGCCAACTGTCACCCTACTTAGTCAGCGGTACACTCTCGATACGCCAATGCTTACATGCTGCCTTGGCCATCAATCAAGGTGAGTTTGAATCAGGTCAGTCTGGTGTTATCACTTGGATCAATGAGTTGCTCTGGCGTGAGTTTTATCACCACGTTTTAGTGGGATACCCTAAAGTTTCATGTAGTCGCGCTTTTAAAGCTCAAACCGAAGCTATACCCTGGCGCGATGCGCCAGCAGACTTACTCGCTTGGCAACAAGGCCAGACGGGCTTTCCCATCATTGATGCCGCCATGCGCCAACTTTTAGCCACAGGCTGGATGCACAATCGCTTACGTATGATTGTTGCAATGTTCTTAACTAAAAATTTATTGATCGATTGGCGTAAAGGCGAGCGCTTTTTTATGCAGCATCTCATTGATGGCAATCTAGCAGCCAATAATGGGGGTTGGCAATGGAGCGCTTCCAGTGGCACAGATGCAGCACCTTACTTCCGCATTTTTAATCCTATCAGTCAATCCAAACGCTTTGATCCCAATGGAGATTTTATTCGTCACTGGCTGCCTGAGCTCAAACACCTTAGCGCTAAAGCAATCCACTATCCCCAGTTAGAAAATATAAGCTTAGCTAGCACCATTTCTTATCCTAAACCCATCGTAGATTTATCAACTAGTCGCGCACGAGCAATTGATGTGTTTAAAAGCTTACCACCGATACTGACCGAGTAACACTAATCTACAAGTGCTTTGACAGCTCACCACAGACAGAATCAAGGTGATATGTTCTCACTTTTAGGGCTGACATAATAACGGTCCACGACCACCAAACCTAACATTACGACCACTGATGGCACTAACCATCCCATTTGCTGCGCAGCCAAGGGAAGCTGATTAAATACATCAGGCACAAGGTTCGAAAATCCAGCTGCTGCCAAGCCATCCACTAGGCCAAAGATCAAGGTCACGGCCATAGTACCGCGAAAAATTAACGCAGAAGAACGCCAAAAGTGATCCAGTAAACTCAGCGCTACCAATACGATCGCCAATGGATACAGCCCCGTCAATACTGGAATGGAGATCTGAATCAACTGATCTAAACCTTGGTTGGATACAGCCCAGCTAAAAACAACGAAAAAAACCACAATGTACTTATAAGCAATGCTCAAGCGTTCACTGAAAAACTCACCACATGCCACCAGCAATCCCACAGCAGTAGTTAAACAAGCCAAACCGATCACCACAGCCAATAATAAGTTCCCTATTGGACCAAAAACATGCTCCACGTACAGTGCAAGAACCTGTCCACCATTTTGCGCATCATTGGCAATCTCTTGACTGGTTGCTCCTAAGTAAAACAAAGATAAGTACACAGCCGACAACCCCACTGCTGCAATCAGCCCTGCAAACACAGAGAAACGGGTGATCAAACGCGCTTGCTGCACACCTTTACTGCGTATTGCTGTAGCAATAACCACACCAAAGGCCAAAGCACCAAGCGCATCCATAGTTAAATACCCATGTAAAAAGCCTTGCAACCAAGCCTCATCTTGATACAAAGCTTGAGCCTGCCCTACTTCACCTGCCGGCTTGAAAATTGCTGCACCACCTAAAGTCGCCAAAGCTATCAACAAAACTGGAGTAATCAATGTCCCAATGCGGTCTATCATTTTATTTGGACTGATCGCCAGATAAAGCACTAAAGCAAAATATAAAGTGGAGTAAACAAAGAGCCCCGTGCCGCTATTACCAAAAAAAGGCACAACTCCAATCTCATAAGACACCACTGCCGTACGTGGTGTGGCGAAAAAAGGCCCAATAGCCAAATAGACTGCCACAGCAAGTACCGTACCTGCCACTTTGCCGAGCGGTAAGGTCAAAGTTGCAAGCCCACCACCGACCCGCGCCAAAGCCACAACAGTCATCAAAGGCAAACCAACGCCCGTTACTAAAAAACCAATGGCAGCACGCCACACTTCGGTGCCTGCTTGCAGCCCTGATTCGGCCGGAAAAATAATATTGCCTGCGCCTAAAAATAAGGCAAAAGTCATAAAACCTAAGGCAAGTACATCGCGCAGACTAAACGCCGCTGATGTCGCTATAGAGGTGTGCATAAGGTTCCTTTAGTTTAAAAATTCAAATAAGGTGCACAAGTCTAAAGCACTGGACATAATGTACAAATAATTTAGATCATTCTTCATCTTTTTTACCAAAATCGCGGAAAGCCTCGTGTTTTTAGTACGAAGATGGATAGCGAGTGCTGCTAAAGTCTTTGCAACACAAGCTGTGCACCAACATTATATGCAGCATCATGAAGCACACCAAAACATTAAAAGTCCGAGTACGAGACGGACATTTGGAGTGAACCCCTAAAGTTGGACTAAACTTTCAACTGGAAGGGTTCACAATGAAAAGACCGAAACACACCAAAGCTTTTAAAATAAACGCGGTACGAAAATACCTTAAAGGGCATTTAAGTAGT
>NZ_JAXIVU010000035.1:0-5751 GCF_034259425.1 Denitrificimonas halotolerans | reverse complement strand
TGCATTGCAGGTGAGTATGTCACACGCCGCAAGCAGTTTAAGAAGGTGCGGCTGAACTGGCGCAAATCAGGCGGTGTACGCCGCTCACTGGGCTGGATACCCGTCAATACAGGTGCGGCGCAATGGAAAAACGGGCAGGTCTACCACAACGGCCACTATTTTAAAGTGTGGGACAGCTACGGCTTGAACCAATACAAGTTTCGCTCGGCCAGTTTCAATGAAGATGCCCGTGGCCGCTGGTACTTCAATGTTGTGGTTGATGTGGAGGTCGAACCAAGCAAAGGCCAAGACCAAGACCGTATCGGTATTGACCTTGGCTTGGCCGACATTGCCACCTGCTCGGACGGCACCAAGCTGGAAGCGGGCCGCTTCTATCGTGGCCTTGAGGAAAAATTAGCCATAGCACAACGGGCTAGAAATAAAACCCAAGTCAAAACCCTTCATGCGAAAATCGCTAACCGTAGAAAAGACGCATTGCACAAGTTCAGCCGTATGCTGGTCAATTGCTGCGGTGAAATCTATGTGGGCAACGTCAGTAGTTTAAAACTCGTTAAAACCACGATGGCCAAGTCAGTGTTGGACGCTGGCTGGGGTCAATTAAAAACAATGCTGGACTATAAATGCGCTCACGCAGGCATTGTTTTTAAGGAAGTGAACGAGGCATACACCACCCAAACCTGTTCGAGTTGCGGCAGTTTGCCCGAGTCGAGGCCGAAAGGTATCGCAGGACTTGGAATAAAAGAATGGACGTGCAGCGGGTGCGGTGTCACCCACGATCGCGATATCAACGCGGCACGTAACATTCTCGCGGCCGGGCATGGCCGTCTAGCAGTAGGAATCCCCGTCCTTTAGGTCGGGGAGGATGTCAACCCTTAGGTGTGCCTGCCGCTAGGCAAACTGAGCATGTATGCTAATAATCTGTTAGGTGTTTATGAAACAAGCAATCTTGGGGTTCCACAAAGATGATTTCGATGATTGGGTTGCAGAATTAGCTTGCGGCCATTTCCAGCATGTTAGGCACGATCCTCCTTGGCAGAATCGGCCTTGGGTTGAAAAATTGGAAACACGCAATGAAATGCTCGGGTATCTTTTAAACTGCAAGAAGTGCAAGGCGGGTGCTCCACCTGATGAAAGGGTTTAATCACCCTGTATCAACTCACCTAATAAGTTCAGTCAGCGACGCCCATTAATGGTGTCTTCGGTGGGGCGCATGCTGTGAGCATTGTGGCTTGAGTGAGAGTAGGAGAATAACGAGTGGGTTACGAAATTCAAGAAATTCAAGCAAAGTATAATGCTAAAATTTGTGCAATTATCAAGAGAGTTGGTCAAGAGTTTGGGGCTATTGGTGAAGGATTTGGGCCTTCTGATCCTGAAGTGAATGCCATGAGCGAGCATTATACAGATTCAACTTCTAGCAAATATTTGGTTGCAATCGTAAATAATGACATTGTTGGTGGTGGCGGAATTGCTCCTTTTAATGGGAGTGCGGACGTATGTGAATTGCGTAAGTTATTTTTACTTCCTGAAAGTCGCGGTCTAGGTATAGGTAAAAAGCTTACTGAAGAGTGTCTAGCCTATGCTAAAAGCAAAGGATATAAGCAATGCTACCTAGATACTTTAAAGAGTATGACTTCAGCAATATCACTTTATGAGCGGCTTGGTTTTAAGCATTTAGATGCACCATTAGAAGGTACGATTCACGGTGGTTGCGATGTGTGGATGTTAAAAGCGCTGTAACTTGCACAGATATAGAGGCAGGCAATAAGGTCTAAAGATCACACCATAAAATGAAAAGCCTCCATCACTCACTAAAGTAAGGAGGCTTTTTTCAGTTCTATTTATCGTTTTTTCGATGGGCTTATAAAAAAGGATATAACTAAGCCGCTGATCGCTAGCACAATGCCTAAAATAAAGGCTGTTTGCACGCCAGCAGTGAGTGATGCACTTGTTACAACAGGGTCGGAAGAGGCTGCCACGGCTTTCAAGAAACTATTTTGAGAAGCCGACATGATGGTGATCGCCAAGGCCGTTCCTATTGAGCCGGATACCTGTAACAAGGTGTTGATCAAAGCCGTTCCATCTGGGTAAAGGTTTGTTGGCAGTGCGTTTAAGCCGTGTGTTTGCATCGGCATTAAAACGAGTGTCACGCCAATCATTAGGGTTGCATGCAAAAAAATTGCCATTGGAATAGAGGTTTCAGTGGTGACATTCGATAGGTTCCATAGCATCACTAACATAATGATAAAGCCGGGGGCAAACAGCCATTTGGGGCCAAACTTATCATAGATGCGCCCTGAGACTGGTGACAGTAGGCCATTGATTGCACCGCCAGGCATCAAGATAAGACCGGCGGTAAATGCTGAAAGTCCTAGTCCTATTTGTAGATATAACGGCAGCAGAATCATGGATGAAAGAATGATCATGAAGGTGATGGAAGCGCTTAATAAGGCTAGCGTATACACTGGATACTTTAAAACACGTAAATCCAGCATCGGTTTTTCAAGCTTAAACTGTCTTGCTGAGAACAAAATGAGAGATAGTAAGCCAATTACAATAGCGCTAATGACGGGTAAGCTTCCCCAACCTTTGTCGGCTGCAATACTAAACCCGTATACAATGCCGCCAAAACCTAAGGTTGATAACACTATTGAAAGCACGTCAATTTTTGGCTTGGTCAGCTCTGTTACGTTTCTTACATAAATCAGGCCATAGATCAGTGAGAAAGTAAGGAAAGGCAGGAGAAACCACAGAATCCAGTTCCAGCTCCACACTTCAATAATCAGACCGGCAGCTGCAGGCCCTACTGCAGGTGCCGAGAGCATGACAAGTCCAATCAGCCCCATAATTGTTCCTCGTTTTTCAATAGGAAAAATAATGAGCGCTGTATGGAACATTAGGGGAATGAGTAAACCTGTGCCGACCGCTTGAATAATACGCCCGAGCAGTAAAACACTGAAAGATGGCGCTATGCCTGAGACGATGGCACCCACAATCGAAAACAGTAACGAAGCAACGAATAATTGTCGCGTACTAAAAGATTGTATTAAGAGGGCAGAGACGGGTATGACGATACCCATAGTCAGTAAGTACCCCGTAGTGATCCACTGCACAGTCGAGGACACCACATCCAACTCAAACATTAAGTTGCCAAGCGCCATATTTAAAGCTGTTTCGCTAAACAAACCAACAAAACCAGCCACAACAAAGGCAATTAATATGGGGACGGGTCTTATATCTGTCTGGGAGTGTGTTGAATTTTTGGCTGGTGATAAAGCACTTTCATTTTGCTCAACGTCAATGCTAGACATTAAAAAATCTCTTCAATGATGAGTTTAATTTTGTGGGGAGGGTAGCGTTAGTTATTTTTGAGCCAGTAAGAACGGGATTTGATTAGCGATAGCTTCGAGGGGTTTACCACTTTTACTGGTTAAAGCTAATAAAATGCCGCCTTCCGTTAGCGCATGAAAAGTAACAGCTAAGCTTGTGGAGTCTTGTGCGCTGTATCCTGCCTCAAGAAATTTTTCGGCATAAATGGCTTGCCAGTCCTTAAAAGTCGAATCACAGGCTAGGCGGATTGTTTCGCTTGTAGTGTGTGTTTCTCCTGCGATGGTTCCAATCGGGGAGCCAAGAGGATCGCCACCTTCACCAAACGCTTTAGACAGCTCGTACACATAGGTTTGAAAAGCATCCAGTGGGTTGGAAGCATCGGCGAAAACTTGCTGAATGTCTTCGATAACAAGTTGTTTAGTGTAATTGATCGCTGCCGTTGCCAGTTGCTCTTTGCCTTCTGGAAAGTAATGGTAGAGCGAACCTTTAGGGACACCGCTCTCAGCAATGATGTCATTCAAGCCAACGCCACAATATCCGCGTAATTTAAACAGACGTGATGCGGTTTCAATCAACGCGTCTTTCGGCTTCAATTTTTTATCCATACCTAACAATCCTATTAAATTATAACGACTGGTCTATTAGTATGGTAAAAGGGTGCTGAACCCCTGTCAATACTTGCAGCCTTAGAGTGTCACTCCTGCGCGTTCAATATCAGCCAAGCGCGCAGGGCCAATACCTTTGATGGCTTTAAGCTGTGAAACATGGGTGATGGGTCTCAAACGGATAATATCTAGCGCCCGATCAAAGCCAATATGCGGCAGTGTCTGCAATTGCTCAAAGGAGGCGGTATTGAGGTTGATTAAGCCGTAGGAATCCGGTGCAGACTGCATAAAGTGAGCTGCGCTAAGGTGATCAACTGTAGACGCCGTCTCAGAGACATTCTGATCAGTGGCTTGTGGTTCGACGCTTTGCGGTTCAACCATTTGAAAGCATAACTGTGCGAATTCAGCGAATATTTCTAACAGTTTTTCTTGCAAAACTGTGCGTGGCTCGAGGGCAACAATCCAATCATCAGTATTGAGAAATGCTTCGATACGCTCCTGTTCGGGGAGGCATTCGAACAGTTGTTGCGCGAATAAAGCTGTGATGGCATATGGATCAGCGTGAGCGTGCTCTAGGTGTGCTGTGCGAACGGATTCTAATCGCTGCGCTATCTCTTCAAGTTCAGAAAAGCTGATATCCAATACTGGCTCGCTGTTTTGGTTGATGTCAGATGGTTGTTGATGTTGGGTTAAGCGTGTCGCTGCGGCTTGGGCTGTTAAGCCGCGCCCCCAACCAGTGATCACTAACAAGAGAGCGGCTCGTAGCTGGGATGCGGTCCATTGACTGACAGGTGGGTGAAACAGCTGTGCAGTACGTTCCAAGTTGGCCTTGATTTTCTTATTGCGCCGGCGCGTTAAAGCGGCATTTAAGCGTTGCGGTAGACTGCTAAGCCAACACCATAGCAGCGTTAGAGTGTGACCAAGGCCTTGAAAAATAAAAGCTAATACCACCAAGGAGGCTTGCAGAGCAGCAGTTATGAGCATGCCAAACATAAAGATCATTTGAATGTTGGCAGCTTTTTTACCACGCAATTGCACGCCTGCAATTTTAACGGAAGAACGATTGGGCTTGATCAGGTTAAACGTGCCTAAGGCATTGCGTGTTGATACACTCACGCCGCTTTTCGATAGGTTAAGGCGCAGCGGACCACGACCATAGCGGCCGCGCAGTACAAAGCGGCCATTTTGTAAAGCGACTTGTGTGCCTGGAGTGACCTGGGTTGAGACTCGCACACCGTGTTTACTGTTGGCTGTAAGTGTCAGTCCTGCAGCTTTGACCTGCTTGCGTAAGGCAACGCCCCCAGTACGACTGATGCGTAAATGCTTAGAGCGATGCTCAATACGTCGTTGCTTACCGTATTTGTCCTTCTTACCAATATTAAAAAAAGCCATCTGCGCCTCCTGCGAGTCATCGATAAAACTGTGAAGTATTACTTTCGGCTGCCCACATGTGATGAGCGCCGAACAGCAGTCGTAATTTGCTTCATCTGTTACACAGTGGTTGCCTTATTGCAACACGGGGGCAAATTAGGCCGCTATAGTTAATTTTTTCTTTGCGGAATAACAATAAGAACCATATTAAGTTATTTGTAAGCTTTCATCCTCTGCATGATTATTTGAGTGGAGTTACATACGATGTTTTCTTTAATTAAGAGAATAGTTTGTGTTTGGCTAGATATTTATAAGCTGTAACGTAAGCGCCCTTAAATCAGCATCTATCATCGCGCATTATACCGCCTCACACTAATACCTGTCTTTTTGAAAGGGGTATTGGTGATGACTTCACAAGAACGCCAGCAGTTCTGGCAGCAATACATTG
>NZ_JAXIVU010000034.1:0-6569 GCF_034259425.1 Denitrificimonas halotolerans | reverse complement strand
ACCGCGTTCGGTTATTTGTTTGATGGCCTCAGCTTTGAATTCAGGTGTAAAACGTGGTTTTGCCATGATGCTCTCCTAAAGGTTTATTCTAACTTAAGGAGTGTCTAGTGTTTTAGGGGAAGTCCACTTCCCGGGAAAAACTCTGCGTAATCCAATTCGCCCAAAAGAATTTTGGCCTGTACTTTTGATAGCAAAGCTTCTACTTGCTTTCGGTTTGCAGGCGTATCAGTAAGTATTGTTTGCTCGCGGCAGCGATGACCCGCATACATGAAGTCAAGGTAGAGCTTACCGGTTTCTTTACGAACTCGAACTTTAGACATAGCAGACGCCCCCGTTAGCCATAGGAATAGCCAAAGACTCTTCGTTACGGGCGCTAGTCAGCATTGTTTTCTCAACCTCTTCCCAAAGGAAAAGAATCTTTCGACGGCCAAATGGTTTGATGTAATGGAGACCCTCAAGCAGAACAGTATCTTTCAGCGACTGCCTAATGGTTCGGCAGTCATACTTGATTCGCTCTGCTAGTTCCTCAGTAGTCAGATATGTGTATGAAGTACTCATCGCATTCTTCCTCTCGCTAGTTTATTCTAGATAGCTAAAAGACGTTTCTAATAACGAAATGTCATCTTGAATAACATATTACGCGACAGGATTGCATTTGCAAGCACTTTTTGTCATTTAGAATGATATTTTTATATTTAGGATGATTTTATGGTTCGTTGCCACCTTGCTCGCATGATGGGCGAGCACAAGATGAATATTGCTGATGTAGCCCGGGAGACAGGCTTAAATCGAAATACGGTGACTCTTCTTTATAAAGAAACCGCGCAGCGTATTGAGCTCGATGCACTCGACAAGCTATGCAAGCTATTTCAGTGCGAGGTCAGTGATTTGTTGGAGTACTTACCAGACAGTACAGAGTAGTCGGGAAGCGGCCAAGGATGGCACAGTAATACGCTGGCAAAATAACATTTAAGATAGTGTGACAAAAAAAGACTTAAGGTCGTTTTTGCTGAGTTGGGAAAAATCGGTCTGAGCGATTTGTCACACATGCGTCACAGAAGTGTCACAGAGGCTTTTTAGGCAGTTTTTAAGACAGGAATTGCAGGCATAAAAAAAGCCCTAACTTATTGAAAGTTAAGGCTTTAGTATCTGGTTGCGGGAGCAGGATTTGAACCTACGACCTTCGGGTTATGAGCCCGACGAGCTACCAGACTGCTCCATCCCGCGGCGCAAAGTATAGCGACTTTAGAATACTTGTCAAACCTTAATTGCCTTTATCTTCTTTAAAGTGCCCGACTCGCCCTTGGCTAATGTTAGACTACTGGCTTTAGATGCACTGTTTATCGGGGTTACAGGGACATTGAGTTCGCGCAAAATCATTCACATTGACGCTGATTGTTTTTATGCAGCCATTGAGGTGCGTGATGATCCACGCCTGCACGGTCGTGCTGTCGCCGTAGGTGGTTCAGCAGAACGGCGCGGTGTTATTGCGACCTGCAACTATGAAGCACGCTCTTGGGGTGTACATTCGGCTATGCCCACTGCTCGAGCCCTCAAACTCTGTCCTGACCTTGTTGTACTCAAACCTCGCATGGATGTATACCGTGAAGCCTCGCGACACATTCACAATATTTTGCATGACTATACTGATTGCATTGAGCCTCTATCTTTAGATGAAGCCTTTCTGGATGTCAGCGACTGCACTTTATGTTCAGGTAGTGGCACTTTAATCGCTAAGGAAATTCGCAGCAGGGTTTGGCAAGAGCTGCGTTTGGTGGTATCAGCCGGTGTCGCCCCGAATAAATTTCTCGCTAAAATTGCTTCAGATTGGCGTAAGCCTGATGGGCTTTTTGTAATTACACCTGATGACGTAGATGATTTTGTTTTAGGTTTACCTGTAACTAAACTCCATGGCGTAGGAAAAGTCACTGCAGCGAAGTTAGCACGCATGGGGATTCATGATTGTGCTCAACTGCGTGAACACAGCCTGCTCTCTCTCACTCAAGCTTTTGGTGCATTTGGTGAACGCCTTTGGTCCTTAGCTCGCGGCATAGATGATCGCCCCGTGCAATCCGACAGCCGCCGACAAAGCATCAGTGTGGAACGCACTTTTGACCGTGACCTGCCTGATTTAGCTACTTGCCTAGCTGAATTACCAACCTTACTGGAAGCCCTTACTCGCCGCCAAGCCCGTTTAGATGCAGACTATCGCCCCGACAAGCCTTTTGTAAAAGTAAAGTTTCATGATTTTACCCAAACCACCATCGAGCAAGCCGGTGCCCCCATTGAATTAAACAGTTACCAGCTATTATTGTCGGCGGCATTCATGCGCGGTAATAAACCCGTACGCCTCCTGGGTGTTGGGGTGCGTTTACACGACCTACAGCAACAAGATGCCGTGCAATTGGACTTGTTTGATCCATGAGCCTGATGTTTAATTTCAGCCCCCTAACCTTCAAAGGCAACAAGCTGTGCTGAGTTGGATCAGCTACCTCGGATTAGCCGTCACGGCTTGCATTGCTGCGACTTTATTACCGATGCAGTCGGAGGCTGGGCTAGTCGCCCTGCTATATTTAGACCCAAGCGCGGTATACGGATTAGTTTTGGCTGCATCTATAGGCAATATACTGGGTTCGCAAATCAACTGGTGGCTTGGAAGGCAGCTACAACGCTGGCAAGGTCGCCGCTGGTTCCCTTTTAAGCCAATACAGCTTAATCGAGCACAAAAATGGTATCAACGCTATGGACGTTGGAGCTTACTCTTCAGCTGGGTACCCATCATTGGTGACCCTTTAACCTTAGTAGCAGGTGTTTTACGCGAGCCTTTTTGGCGCTTTACTTTATTGGTAAGCATTGCCAAGATCAGTCGCTACAGTCTATTGGCTTACGCCACAGTACATGTTCTAAACAGTTAAGCACACTAGCTCCACCCCAATAATCAAGCATCTATAGTTCAAAAGTTAACAGTGGGCCCACTCCGTCGGCTCAGGTATCATGGCGCTACTCTTCCACTCTATTCAACCCTAATGTTGGTACCTTTATGCGTAAGTCTTTATCTTCTAACAAAACTACCGAGCCTTTTAAACTGGCTGAGATTGACCCCGAGGTGTACCGCCAGAAAACCCGCAAAGCCAGCTGGATCATCATTACGGTATTTGTTTCTCTGGCAATGCTGTACTCCAGCTTGCTAGTGATGTTTTTTGGTGAGCCGGGCGGCGACAACGTTCGCTACAATATTACAGGTGTATTAGCCGGCGTAGCGGTCACTGCGATACTGGTCCGAACACTATTCAGTAAGCAAGCCTGGATGGCAGAAAGCTTATACAGTTGGCAGCTTAAGCGCAGTTTAATGAGCGTGACTAATGTGATGCATCATGTAAAAGCGGGCGTAGCTGAGCAAAATCCTGACGCAATGAAACTGTTGCGCTTTTATCATTTAGGATTATCACAGATGCATAAAATAGATGGTAATACTGGAGAAACAAGCGAGCTTGCGTATGAAGTCAGTGCGCACAAAGCAAAAATGGAAGAGTTGGGCCTGCCCACTGATCAACCAACACTCAACCCCGTTTGGTTAGAGACAGTTAAAACATTTAAAGCGCCTAAAAAATAACACGCCGGTGCCGCTGTTGACTACAACCAACACCGGCACTAACACTGTGAGCCTTATGAGTTGTGTCTATTTGATTTTAATGGTGTGGATTTCATCTTTATTCACTTGTACAGGCTTACCATCTTCCTGCTCAAACTGATAAAAACCACTGTCCTCGTCATATCGAGGCTTATCTTTGGTTTCAATTTGCTCACCATCTTTTAAGGTAATCACCGCGGGTGTGCTGCAACCAACTAATACAAATAAGGTTGTGCAGGCAAATAAGGTCATCAGATTTTTTTTACCCATGTGGGGTGATCTCCATTATTGAGCGATACTGATTTTGACTCACAGAGCCCTAACAAGTTCAGCTTAAACGCAGCGATATACTCCAACAACGCGTCTTTAGTCTTGAGTGGTTGCTGCAGTCAGTGCCTCTAAATCATCCAGCATATACTGCGGTACATCACGTCGTAAGCACAGCTGGCACTGCTGACTTTCAATATCAAAAAGAATGACCGCTTGCCCGCTATCTAAAGCATGACGCACCCGCTCAATACGGGTTAATAAAGGTGTTTCATCACCATTATCAGTACCATCACGAGTCACAAAGTCTTCAATTAAGCCAGCTAAAGTTTCTGCGCTCAACTGTTTATAAGGGATCAACATAAATGATTAAAGCCTACACAAGACAAAACAATATACTGCACACACAGCACGCGTACACTCAGTAATCAATTGCACTCTTAGAGTTTTTTATAGAATACCGTTAAACTTCAATATTTAGGTTCGCAGCATCGGCCTACTGGCTCGGCACTGCGCTTTTCTATACATAGGGTTATGCATTAGCACTGCAGTGATTCATCCACTGTACCTGATTGCTATCCACATCGGCTATATACTTTGCGCATGAATGAGTTTATCCAGACCGCTTTAGCCTGGTCCCATGGCAGTATTTACTGGCTCGGCGCCTTAATTTTTATCACCGCGCTTTTAGAGTGTTTGGCTTTAGTGGGCATTGTTTTGCCCGGAGTGGTTCTGATGTTTGCCCTGGCAGTTATCGCCGGCAGCAGTGACCTAGGCTTACCGGCTTTATTACTGCTGTCTTGGTTGGGTGGTTTAAGTGGCGATGTTTTATCTTACGCTTTAGGTCATCGCTTAAAGCATAAAGTCCCTCGACTCCCCTTGCTACGTAAAAATCCACATTGGTTAATAAGCGCACAAATTCACTTTGAGCGCTACGGAGCATTAAGCCTTGTACTTGGACGTTTTATCGGCCCGTTACGCCCTATTCTACCAATGGTTGCTGGCATGCTAGCCATGCCTCGGTCACGATTTTTCATTGTGAGCATTATTGCTGCGGCAGGCTGGGCCATTGCTTATACTTTACCCGGTTGGATGGTAGGTGCCGCACTTGATCTGAACCCACCAAAAGGTTTTTGGCTAGAAGCGGGATGGGTCATCGCTATTTTAACCATATGTGCGGCAGCCAGTATTTTTAGCTCGTTACGTGCTTGGCGAAGCAGTAGTTTCATTGCTGCCTCTCTGTGCGCTCTTGCTTTACTGAGCTTGATGCTAGGCTTTCAACACTTAGCAGTGTTTGATACTTACTTACATGATCTAAGCCAAATTATGCGTACTTCAAGCTTTGATCAAATTATGACCGCGATAACCCGCTTAGGTGATTTTTCTACACAGCTGACTGTAAGTACCTTACTCTGCACTTTACTCTTGCTATTTAAACAGTACCGCGCTTTATTTTTTACAGCAATCACGCTACTCACGGTAACCCTCAGTAACTACACATTTAAACATATTTTTGCGCGAACACGCCCTGAAATACTACTCGAGCCTTTATCAAACTTCAGCTTTCCTAGCGGTCATAGCGCCTCTGGATTTGCTTTCTTTTTGGTGCTTGGCGTATTGGCTGGACGCCAACAACCACAACGTTGGCGTGCTATTTGGATGTCTGCGGCATTTATTCCTGCAACGTTAATCGCTGTATCGAGGGTATATTTAACTGCACACTGGCCAACAGATATCTTGGCCGGCGCTTTATTAGCTAGCACAGTTTGTGCACTCAATTTATTGCTTATACAAGCTCGCCAGCCTATTCCAGCCTTAACCAAACTACACTGGCGCGTGATTGTGCTTGTACTATTGATAGCATTCGCCACTACGCTCAGCTGGGACTTTGCCAGCACCTTAAAAATGTACGCTTACTGAAACTTCTTGACATCCTTCCCGAACTAAAGGACGGAGATTTCCACTGTTAGACGGCCATGCCCTACCGCGGGAATATTTTGCGCCGCGTTTATATCGAGGTCATGGGTGACACCGCACCCACTGCACGTCCATTCTCTTATTCCAAGTCCTGCGATACCTTTTAGCCTCGATTCGGGCAAGCTACCACAACTTGAATAGGCTTGGGTGATGTATGCTTCGTCACCGTCCTTAAAAACAATGCCTGCGTGAGCTCATTTCTATTCTAGCATTGTTTTTAATTGCCCCCTGCCAGCACCCAATACTGCCTTAGCCATCTTGGTTTTAACACATTTGAAGCGACTGACATTGTCACATAGATTTCACCGCAACGGTTGGTGAGGGGCAGCTAAACTTGTGCAATGCGTCTTTTCTACGGTTAGTAATTTTCGCATGAATGGTTTTGACTTGAGTTTTATTTCTAGCCCTTTGCGCTGTGACTAGTTTCTCTTCAAGGCCAAGGTAGTCGCGTCCAACTTGAGCTGACAAAAACACACCACGCTCTTTAATCGAGCGTTGACTTAATTCATTAACAAAGTTCCAAACGAAATTGACGCTGCGAGCCATGCGGTTTAGCAAGGGCACATGTGGAGTGAACCCCTAAAGTTGGACTAAACTTTCAACTGGAAGGGTTCACAATGAAAAGACCGAAACACACCAAAGCTTTTAAAATAAACGCGGTACGAAAATACCTTAAAGGGCATTTAAGTAGTGC
>NZ_JAXIVU010000033.1:0-7113 GCF_034259425.1 Denitrificimonas halotolerans | reverse complement strand
AATGGACGTGCAGTGGGTGTGGTGTCACCCACGATCGCGATATCAACGCGGCACGTAACATTCTCGCGGCCGGGCATGGTCGTCTAGCAGTAGGAATCCCCGTCCTTTAGGTCGGGGAGGATGTCAACTAAGTAGTGCTTAAAGGGGACGAAATTAGACCTCGTACGTTTTATAAATAACGAATAAATACCGTAAAAGACTGCAAGTCATATAAGAAATGAGAAATGCAGAGCAAAATTTTACCAAAGAAATGGCGCACCCGACGGGACTCGAACGCCTTCGAAGGGCGGAAGTCACTATTGAATTCAATGCTTACAGCGGTAGGCATTTTGTGTATAATGCGCGCCACGCACTCGTAGCTCAGCTGGATAGAGTACTGCCCTCCGAAGGCGACACTCAAGGCTAAAATCCAATTTTAGGGCGGCGGTCAAAAAGCTTCAAATCTGTTACACTTTTTCAAATGCACTCGTAGCTCAGCTGGATAGAGTATTGCCCTCCGAAGGCGACACTCAAGGGTAAAATCCAGATTTAGGGCAGCGGTCAAAAAGTTTCAAATCTGTTACACTTTTTCAAATGCACTCGTAGCTCAGCTGGATAGAGTACTGCCCTCCGAAGGCAGGGGTCGTGGGTTCGAATCCCGCCGAGTGCGCCATTTCCCTTTAAAATCAGCATGTTACAGCCGCTGATTTTTCCTGAACTGAGACCATTCTCAGGTCTCTAAAAAGCAGAGGTCATTTTTAAATGGTCCCTAGGGTGGATGTCATGACCTCCGCCCGTTTGGTCGCAAAAATCGCTGTTTTTTAATTGAGACCGAGTTGAGACCAAGCAGAGACCAGCTTGTTTTTGTCTAAAAAATATAGCTTGAAAAATGACTGCTGCCCAAATATTCGTAGCTACTGTTAAATTTCTAGCTTTATTCAGCGCAACTTTTTAAATACCCATAACTGCCATTTAACAAAGCGGCAACCCACTAGAACTGTCTCAAGCTGATAGTTCTATACTGCTCCAGTCATCATATTATAGTGACCGATTTGTCCTGCTTTATCGAAGACGTTTCGAAAGACACGAAGATACACCTCGTTAGTTTGCTCACCATGGTTGATATAAAGGTCATCATGAATCGAATGGGAGCCATCGTTGACCCAGGAAAATAGAGATTGGCAAATTAATTTTTCACGCCCGTCAAAAAGTGCGCAGATTTCGTCCTTTCCCATTCCACCCCACATAGTGAAGTAGTTTTCCAATATGCGGCGTAATGTATTTTGCAAGCTGATGCTGGAAATATTTGCTGACTTCACATCCTCCCACAGCAACTCATAAGCTGATTTGATTGGATTAGTCTCACAGCGCTCAACAATAGATCCATGCTGTTGCTTCTTTACCAGCCAGAAACTTTCCTCATTAAGAGTGCTGTCAGCGGACCTACTTCTATTGAAACTAATTTCTTTGTGAAAGTAGACGTTATGGGTGAGTACAAACACCTGCTTAATTTGAGTATTCGGGTCTCTTGCCTCTTCCATCACGTTTTTAATAAGACTACTAACAATGTAAAGAATGTCACTGTCTAACGAAGATATCGGATCGTCAAACACAACAACCCGGTTGGCCGTAATACCTGATGAGGTTTGAGCCCCTTTGATCAGATAGTAAAAGTACAAAAAAGTGACAAACGTTTTTTCACCTTCACTCAGTGAGCGGCTGGCATCTTCCCCATTTGAACGTATTATTCGGTAATGTTGACCATCAGCGCTCGCACCTATGGAAAAAGAATGAAAGCCAAATTTTGTTAGTAGATCCTTTATTGCTGAAATGGTTGGCTGAATGGATGTGGTTTGTTTTTCCAGCTCTTTGATTTGACCTTGTAGCCCGCGAAGTCGCTCATGCTTGGTCCGCTGGCTTCCTTCCATTCCTTCAATAGCTTGTGTCAGGCGGTTCTTTTTCTCCCCATACTCTTGTAAATCATCTTCTAGCTCACTCAATACATAGCGCCATACTTGCCCAGTTAACGTGCGCTTCTCAGACGCAATATTTGCAACGGTTTGGTTATGTGCATTAGTTTTTTCATCTGCCGCAGTCAACAAAGCCTGCAGCTGCATTATTAATGGTTCAACAGGCTCCAGTTCGACTTTGCGACTGGGCTCATCATTTTTTTAGCTAACCGAGCCTGATTACCTTTTAACCTTTCCTCAAGCACCTGAGCTTCCGCGTTAAACAACTCTAAATTCAAAAACGAGTTATTGAATTCTATACAGCGCTGGATGGTAGTTAACAGCTGCTCACTTAATCTTTGATAAGTATCTCGCAACTGCTTTATTGACTGAATGTCATTGTCATAAGCTTCGCTAAAAAATGCCGCGAGATCGGCTGCAAATTGCTTGTCTGTCGACTGCTGACAGAAAGGGCAAGTTTCCGGTTGTTGCTCGTGATACTTACGACCTTGTTTTACCCAGTCACTGTTGCCCAAGCCGCTGATCAGCGCTGCAATATCAACATCTTGGCTCCCTATAATTATTTTTTGCAACAGAGTATTTTTCTCGGCTGCCACAAGGCCATCAGCTGAAAGGTCTCCCAGTAGCGGGGCGCGCTCGATATCACTTGAAAAAACAGTTTCAGCTTTTTTCTTTAAGGCTTCTAGTGTTAACAGCTCAGCCGTATTTGATACTTGCTCGGCCAATACCTTTTCTTTAAACCGCTCTTTGTTAGCCCGAACACCAGCTGCGGCATAAGCGTCTTTGAAATAAGTATCATGGAGTTCTTTTTGCTTCCAGCACTTATCACGTAGTGCAGGCTCTAAATCTGCCAGTTCTTTACGTTTGCCTAATTGGCTACCTTCGCCATCTAATTGATTATTAAGGCTTGATATTTGGCCATTGAGCTTATCTATCTCAGGCCGTAAGAGTGCGATTTCACGCTCAGCCTCAACCTGGTCCTCACCCAAGGTAAAGACACCCTGTAATGGGCCATTCTGATTAAAATTTCTATCAACAAAGTCTTGGTTGTACACCATCCGCTCAAGCGAAGTACCACCTTGCCATACTAACTGGCAGTGATTGTGCCCTTGTTCATCGGCAATCACACGGCTGATGGTTGTTTTACCGGTACCATTCGCGCCAAAGATGTAATTGATAGGTCTAAGATCGTTTAGTTTTGCCTGATTCAAGTAGGTAGCTATCGGTGGGTTTATTTGGATTTCACTGATCATACTCTTTCCTTAGAGTTCGCCAGAAAAAGCTTTTGGCTGAACATGTTAAATATTGAAATTGCCCGTTTTTACACGAACAAAAACGTCATTAGAACTACTGGGAAGTAAAATCAGGCCACAGGCTCAAGCCTAGCCGTCTCAGCGCTATATGCCACTTCCGCAATCGACCCATCACGAATCCGCTCTACAGCTTCATCAATCACATACAATGGCACCAAAAACCATTCATGCGGCTTTACAGGGTTGCCAAAGCGATCTTCTATAGTGAGGTCAAGCTGTGCGGCAGCAAAAACACGGTGGAAGATATTTTCTAGTTTGGTGCGGTTGATGTTGTGCAGCGTGTAGGTTGCTACTATTTCTACATCAGCCAATAAGTACGTTGCGTCTTTTGCAGCATTCGCAATGCGGGTTTCGACCTTGCCACCGGTGACGCCAATTTTGTGAATAAGCTCGCGATGCTCAGTTACAAATGGATGACTAGACTGGCTGCGTAACACGTAGATTGTGCCACTTTTAATATCGTCCTCTTCTGCAGCGTCACCAAATAATGGTCCCATATCCGTGCTGGTAATACGCCGGCTCGTTTCATCTTTATACAGCGCACGTACGAGCGATAAACGCAGCATGTTACTTTGCGTTCCATTGGAAAAAATCACACGTAAGCGTGCATCTTTTTTACCCTGTGGCGAATCAAAGTCTTCACCTTCCTCTGCCACGTAAGCCATTTGCCCAGACAGAACAAACCAGTGTCCAACTTCAATGCTGACGTTATTACCAAAAGGGCGTGTCTGACGTGACCCGCTTTTCAGCTCACGTTCTACCCGCTCAAATAAGTCTTCAAATAACTCAAAGTCTTCGCACTTTTCTCTGTGGGCAATTTCTTCTGCAGCTCGTTTCTCAGCAGATGAACGCACATGACGCAACACCGTCATATCATTCTGGCTTGCTTCCGCATCTGCAATGCCAAGCTCTGCTAACAAGGCGTCGGCATCCATAGCGTTTATGTCTGCAGGAATATCATTAGAAGCTGTCAACAAACCATGCGAGTCGATATCCGCAAGCAAGGTGTGTGCTTCGGGTAGTTTTCTAATCTGCTCTAGACGTACAGAATAAAGGCGCTCAAAAATATCGAGGTCATAGCCTTTACGCGGCGCATGTCCGTGCGTTTCATAGAAGCGTATAATATCCTCAAAGCCAGCGATAATACGTTCTTCACGTGGCGTGCGCTTCACTACTTTGACCGGCGTCACTTCTACGCCTAGGGCGGCTAATAATTCGTCATCATTCATGGTTGTCATTAGGGTTAACCTTCTGATTGCGCTGCTGTGGCTTGCGCTCTGTAACGTGCAAACGCAGCTACACCTTCAGCCATACGTTGCTCCCAGGGGTCTGCTGAATTAACAGTAGGTAATCGACCACGCTCAGTCTTGAACTGTAGAGCACGCATCGCTAACTCTCGGGCTTCATCTTCAGGAATGCTAATTTTTTTACCACCAATGATGGCCTCTATTTGTTGCAGTGACTTGGCATCCATCGCCTTACCGAGTATCGCGTAAGCCGCGTCAAACGGATTAATACGATCAATCAAATCAATATCCAGTTCACGCACGTTAATAAACTTACGTACACCATCAATCAGAGCCGTACTGCCAAGCGTGGTCTCAGCAGGACTTGTACCAGGTTCAGTTAATGCCATCTTGGCTTGCTGGGTAATATTCATTGCCGCGATCGCATGTTGGCGAATCGCTTCGTGATCGCCTGAACTCAATTCAGGATAACGGTCGCGGATGATTTTACCCATACGCAACTGGGTCAGCTCTTCAGGCAGCGTATTCTCTTGGTCGAACAAACCACGCTCTAATGCTGTTTTATCTTGTATAAAGCTGGTTACCACCTCGTTCAAATCTTCTTTACAGATACGGGTCGCTTCCGGGGTTTCTGGCTTTTTTAAGCCATTGATTTCAATATGCCATTGCCCTGTTGCTTCGTTAACACCCGCATTGGTCGTACCGGGTTGATAGCCTTCAGGGCCGTAATCAAAGCCTTCTTGCGGGCCTATATTTTTTGGTGTGAACTCATAGCGTGGCGATAACACTTGCTCCATCAACAAGCTGGCTGAGATGGCTTTAAGCATATCGTTGACCGCTTCCGAGGTCGCTGACTGTTCTGCTGCAGGCTCGGCAATCAGGTTAGTAAAGCGGGAACGTTCTTTACCTTCAGCATCACGTGTTGCACGACCAATAATTTGTACAATTTCAGTCAGACTGCTGCGATAACCTACTGTCAAAGCATGTTCACACCAAATCCAATCAAAGCCTTCTTTAGCCATACCCAGTGCGATAATGATATCCACATGGTCACGGTTATTATTGGCTGCAGGATCTTTTAATGCGTTAAGAACAAACGAGCGCTTGGCAGCATCACTGTCATCAACCAAATCGGCAACTTTCAGAATACGGCCATCTTTAGCTTTGATCAGATGAAAGCCCGTATCAGGATCAACGCCTTGCCATTCACCCAGCGTACCCATAATCTCGTCAACTTCTCGCTGCTTATCCTTAAGACTTTCACGCGCGTTAACGTTAGGAATGTGAACAATGGTTTTCAGTGATGGGTCAAGAACTTTAGCGATGGCCTCGACGTAGGTTCTGGTATAAAAAAAGTAACCAATATCCAGCGACTTTAACCAGCGGTAGCCATTCAGCTGCTCGTAGTAGGTATAGGTCACTGTCTCAAATTTACTCTCATCAACTGTCGAGAGTACTGCCTCACTATCCCCTCGAAAGTAAGAGCCGGTCATGGCGACGATGTGTGCATTATCGCGCTCTAACAGTTCGCCAAGCTGACTGCCTAGCTTGTTATCCGGGTTAGCAGAAACGTGATGAAACTCATCAATAGCAATCAACCGGTTATCAAAGGCTGCAACACCAAGCTCTTCAAACGCAAAGCGGAATGTCGCATGAGTACAAATCAGAACTTGATCATCACTGTCTAAAAACTTACTGACTGCTTCAACCTTTGACTTAGCCACACGAGGCTCATCAATGCCAGGCGCGTTACACAAGTTCCACTGCGGCTCGACGTGCCAATCCCAATGAAAGCCGAAATCAGTTAATGGCTCATTGGCAAAGCTGCCACCAATGGAGCGTTCAGGCACTACAACGATGGCTTGCTTAACACCTTGGTTATTGAGTTTATCCAACGCAATAAACATGAGTGCGCGTGACTTACCCGATGCCGGTGGCGACTTGATCAGCAAATACTGCTCACCACGCTTAGCAAAGGCACGCTCTTGCATGGTACGCATACCCAGCGCATTAGACGTGCAGGATGCACCAGTGTGCGCAGTGGTAATCGAAACCGCTGGAATTGTGTAATTGTTGGTTGGATTAGTCATGTTGTTTACTTATCAGTCCTTTTTATCCAGCTGCTTGAGCTCGCTTTCTAATTGCTCGATTTCCATTAGATCTTCCATGTCGGCTGCCTTGGCTTCCGAAGTACGACGTTTTCGGTCAAAATCCTCATAACGCTCATGAGCTACTCTTTGCATACTCTCACGGCTTATAGAACCGGCACCATCGAGGATAGGCTGGTCGTTGAAAGCTAGCATCTTGTCGACGTTATTACGCCAGAAGTCGAGGCTCAGCTCTTTTTGTTGCTTGAGTCGTAATTCAGCTTGCTCAAGGAATATCACCACTAAGCGATTGAGGGTATCGATCTCATCATTGCTTAAATAGTTTTTAGCGATAATAACGTCCTGTTTACGTACACGTGAACCAGTCCAACTGGACTTCCCCTAAAACACTAGACACTCCTTAAGTTAGAATAAACCTTTAGGAGAGCATCATGGCAAAACCACGTTTTACACCTGAATTCAAAGCTGAGGCCATCAAACAAATAACCGAACGCGG
>NZ_JAXIVU010000032.1:0-8630 GCF_034259425.1 Denitrificimonas halotolerans | reverse complement strand
CCGCGTTCGGTTATTTGTTTGATGGCCTCAGCTTTGAATTCAGGTGTAAAACGTGGTTTTGCCATGATGCTCTCCTAAAGGTTTATTCTAACTTAAGGAGTGTCTAGTGTTTTAGGGGAAGTCCATTGTTTTTTTCTTAGATATTAGCTGGTACACCGCTACTATGCTGGCGATTGCTCTCTCGTTTTCCAGCACAGTACTGGCAGCCAAAGTCCTTGAGGGCAAGCGTGAACTGCGTGCTTTCCACGGCCGCGTGGCCATCGGTATTTTGGTCGTGCAAGACTTGATCGCACTCTGCGTGATGAGTGTTGCAAGTGGGCAAACTCCTTCAATGTGGGCGTTGATTGTTTTTGGTATGCCGTTATTACGCCCAGTGATTTACCGTTTAGTCGATTACAGTGGTCATGAAGAGTTATTGGTATTGCTCGGACTCTTACTTGCCCTGGTCATTGGCGGCTATGGTTTTGAACAAGTCGGACTAAGTTCTGAATTGGGCGCTTTAGCATTTGGTGCTTTATTAGCCAATCACCCCCGCTCTAGCGAGTTATCTAAAGCCCTGTGGAGTATCAAAGAAATTTTCTTGGTAGGCTTTTTCTTACAGATAGGTATCGGCGGTCTACCTGATCAAAACGCTGTCATCTTCGCCTTAGTTTTAGCCATTGCATTACCCATTAAAGGTGCATTATTTTTCGGTTTAATGGTCATGTTTAAACTACGTGCCCGCAGTGCGTTTTTAACCAGTTTAAGCCTGACTAACTACAGTGAGTTCGGCCTTATTGTTGCTAGCATCGCCATTCCTGAATGGATTATTCCTCTCGCACTAACAGTAGCTTTTTCTTTTGTTGTGTCAGCTCCCCTCAACCGTTTTGCACACACCTTATACGAAAAGCTAAATAAACAACTCATCACATTTGAACGTAAAGGCTTCCACCCCGACGAACAACCGCTCTATATTGATGATGAAATTATCATTGTCGGTATGGGACGCACAGGGATGGCATCTTATAATTTACTCCGTGAGAACGGACATGCGGTGATAGGGATTGACTCCGACCCTATTAAAATTGAACAACAAGCGGAGGAAAACATTAACAGCTTATTTGCCGATGCTGAAGATTCAGTATTTTGGAAACGCTTACGTGCGCCACATCTCAGGTATGTCATCTTGGCGGCAAATGACTTAGAAGCTAAAACGCTCGCGGCACAGAAACTGCGGGAAAGTGGCTTTAAAGGTACTATTGTCAGCCATTGTTTATACCCTGAGCATGCCGATACGATTCGAGCAGCCGGTGCTGATTTCATTCATAAAACATTCTCAGAAACAGGCTTAAAATTAGCTGAACACGTTTTAGAGCAAGACGCTCAAATCCAGCAAGCCCGCCTTAAAAAATAAACTCCAATACGAGGTTTTCCCTACTCTTGTGATTTTGCTAAAAGAAGCCTAGCCCAAAGACTATGCTTAAAAAGCCTACCACGCTAACCGTGGTAGGCTTTTTACATTAAAACTCGTAACGTACACCAACAGAAGCCAAGTCAACATTGTGTTTCAGGCTCACCCGCTCATCATCGTAACGCAATTTTTTATTAGCCACACCTTGATAACGCTCATACTCTGCAATAACAGCCAGTTCTGGCGTAACGCTATAGCTCGCACCGATACCAAAAGAAGGTACCCACTCTCTGACCGTCTTATTCAACGAGCTAGAATCTACACCCACTCCAGAAACACCAACGCGCAAAGCATTCTTAGTTTTCAGATAGTGATAACCTGCTTTAGCAAATACTGTGAAATCTTCAATGGGATAGCTGCCCACAATATTGGCACCTACACCACTGGTCTCTGATTTAAATTTAGCAGACCCAACTGCGCTGGGTGCCATAACGTGCGAAGCTACACCTTTATAGCTAGCCTCACCTAAATTTAGATATTGGAACTCAAGAGCTACATACTCATTTGCTTGCAAACCAAGACCAATTTTATAGGCTGTATCTGAGCGATCACTTGAAGTACGACTGCTCACTCCGGGCATACTACCAACTTGATGAATCTCACTACGCAATACTTTTGCTGCTTTTGATTTATCAGCTTTAGCTTGGCCAACGCTGACCGTCACATAACTTTTAAGCTCATACGCCTGCAGTGCGGTTGTGGAAAGCCCAAATATAACTGCAGCCAATAATGTTTTTTTCAGCATCTTATAACTCCATGAATAATTTAATGCCACTATTAAGAGGGGATGAGTATATTCATGGTAAGTTTTATATCAAGCATACAGTTAAACTTGATATAAATATTGAAAAAAACCAATTAAAATAATACCAAATAACTAATACTGTTATAAATACTAATATATAAAACTTTGTGGCTAGAGCGAAAATCTACAATGAATATAATTTCATTATATTTTTATCCTTACAAATAATGTTTTAAAAACCTCTAATATTATTTAAAAATAACACAACTAATTCATTGACATCCTCCCCACTCTAAAGGACGGGAATTCCTACTGCTAGACGACCATGCCCGGCCGCGAGAATGTTACGTGCTGCGTTGATATCGCGATCATGGGTGACACCACACCCACTGCACGTCCATTCTCTTATTCCAAGTCCTGCGATACCTTTCGGCCTCGATTCGGGCAAGCTGCCACAACTCGAACAGGTTTGGGTGGTGTATGCCTCGTCAACTTCCTTAAAAGCAATGCCTACGTGAGCGCATTTATAGTCCAGCATTGTTTTTAATTGACCCCAGCCAGCGTCCAGCACTGACTTGGCCATCGTGGTTTTAACGCGTTTTAAGCGACCGACATTGCCCATATAGATTTCACCGCCACGGTTGACTAGCTCGCGGCTAAATTTGTGCAATGCGTCTTTTCTACGGTTAGCGATTTTCGTATGAATGGTTTTGACTTGAGTTTTATTTCTAGCCCGCTGTGCTATGGCTAATTTTTCCTCAAGATCGCGATAGAAGCGGCCCGCTTCTAGCTTGGTGCCGTCCGAGCAGGTGGTAGTGTCGATTAAACCAAGGCCAATACCAATGCCTGCACATCAACCAACACGTTGAGCTTGGCTGCAAAGGCTTTAGCAGTCTGTTAAGGGGTTAAGGGGCTGCTTACGCAGCCCTCGCTATCCATCCCCGCACTAAAAGTACGAGGTCTTACGCGATTTTGATAATTGAGCCACACCGTGCTGTAAAAACTCAGCAACATGCTCAGCGCCAGTATGGGTCAAGTGTGGCACTTGAGCTAAGCATGGTGCAGGCATCTGTTGCTTTAATGTGACTAAATTCTCCTCCAGACGAGCACAATTCGGATCCACTACATTAGCAATCCAACCAGCCAACTCTAGGCCATCACTTTGAATCGCTTGAGCAGTTAATAATGCATGATTAATGCAACCTAGCTTCACTCCAACCACCAAAATCACTGGCAGCTTCAGCGTTTTAGCAAAGTCAGACAAAAATGCTGTCTCAGAGAGAGGCACTCGCCAACCGCCCGCACCTTCAATCAGAGTAAAATCGGCTTGCTGCTGTAAAATAACCTGTGCTGCTTGGTATAAATCAGACACCTGTAACGCAACACCTGCTTCTTGTGCAGCAATATGTGGTGCTATAGCTGGAGCAAAAGCGTAGGGATTCACTTCGGCATAAGGACGCTTGATGCTACTTTGTGCCATCAGAGCAAGCGCATCGCTATTCTGTAAGCCCTCGGCCCTCACCTCACAACCAGATGCCACTGGTTTCATGGCTAAAGTGCTGTGCTGTTGTTGTTGTGCCGCACAGAGTAATCCTGCTGCAATACTCGTTTTTCCTGCATCAGTGTCAGTCCCTGTGATAAAATACGCCTGTGCCATGTTTAACCCTCTTGACTTAAAACACCATAGACCACTTGCCAAGTAGCTGGCAGCCCTTGCGGCTGACGGTACTCCTCATAGGCATTGAGTAAGCGCTCAAAGCCCTGTCGACTGACTAAACCTGGAGCACGCCCGTCTTGCACATGATCGGCTCCTAAATGCTTGAGCTCATGGGTCAATTCACGCACTTTATTGTAATAATAGGTGTGGGTATGGCAATGCACATCCACGACTGTTAAACCACTGCTCGCTGCCAGCTCTTGATAACGAGTGAAAGGTCTAAATTGGTTCACATGAGGGGCGTTATCCACAGCTTTCCAACTATTGCGCAACTCAAAGAGTGAACCCTCAGCTAAACTACTGAATAACAGCACGCCCCCTGGCTTTAATACACGCTTAATTTCACGGAGTAGCTGGGAGAAATCACTGCACCACTGCAAAGCTAAACTACTAAAAATTAAATCTTGACTGTGATCTGCTAATGGTAAATGCTCAGCATCAGCGCAAATATATGCCAGCGTTGGACAACGTTCACGGGCTACAACCAGCATGCCTTCGGCTAAATCTAACCCCAAGCCTTGTGCCAACGGCCAGCGCTGCTGTAACTGTTGACAAAAATACCCCGTACCACAGCCTATATCTAACCAACTTTGAGGTTGATGGCCTACTGAATTCAACTGTTGTGGCACTAAACTTAATAAACGACCACCAACAGCACGCTGAAACTCAGCCACACTGTCATAGGTGTTTGCCGCCCTGGAAAAGGCCGCAGCTACCTGTTGCTTATTACACTGCAACCGCTCAAGCATGCTGTTCATTGCCTATAAAAGAAGTAATAGATTGCGCCAGCAACTGTACTTGGGCGACTGGGCTAGCATGACTTTGCCCTAAGATCTGCACCTGTGCCTTTGAGTTTAACGCCTGCAAATCCGCTGCGACTGAAGCCGGCACTAAAGCATCGTTTTGCGCCAACATGTGCAATTGTGCTCCAGTAAAACGACTAATAGCACTCCGTGTATCTAGCTCAGCTAAACAATCCAGTCCAGCTAAAGAATCTTTGCTCGTCTGCGTCAGACCGTACAATTCACGTGATAATTGCCTTGCATGCTCAGCACCTTGACTACACAACAATGCAAAACGCTTTATGCCAGCTTGTAAATCCTCACTGCATAAGCGATAAAACTCACTGAAAGTTGACGCAGGCATCGCCTCAGACCATCCGGCGCGGGCAACAAAACATGCATTACTGGCGTAACTGATCACCCCAGGGCAACGCTCTACACGACGCGCAGCTAAAGTTGTGGCCAACATACCACCCAATGACCAACCTAGCAGCCAGCAGTGCTCCGGTAATTGCTGATCCAATTGAGCTAACACCACCTCAAGATTTAAACCCGCCATCTGCGGTAAAGGTTGAAGCTGCACCGTAAAACCCGCTAATGCATACTGCAACTCATCAGCTAAAGGCTGTAAAACAGTACTTGAAAACCCCCAACCCGGTAGGATCACTAACCTTTTATCCATGTTGCACCTCAGCTTGACTCTGCGCCAAAGCTTCTATGAGCTGCTGCACCTGTGCACTACTATGGGCTGCAGTGAGCGTAATTCGTAAGCGAGCACTGCCCGTAGGCACCGTAGGTGGACGAATCGCCCCTACCAGAATTCCCCGTTCACGTAATCGGTTCGCCATAGCCATTGCAGCACCGCTATCACCGACAATCACTGGTTGTATAGGAGTGGGACTCTCCACAAGATTCAAACCTAGGGTTTGCGCCCCTTGACGAAATTGCGCAATCAACTGTTGCAAATGCTCGCGCCGCCAGTGTTCGCTTTTTAACAGTTCTAAGCTGGCCAAAGTGGCACATGCCACTGCAGGCGGTGAACTCGTGGTATAGATATAAGGACGAGCAAACTGGATAAGGGTTTCAATTAGCGCCTCACTACCCGCAATAAAGGCACCAGAAGTACCGAAAGCTTTACCTAATGTACCCACCAAGACAGGTACATCTTCAGTACTTAAACCATAGTGCTCAACCAAGCCTGCTCCCGTTTTCCCTAGCACACCAAAACCATGTGCATCATCGACCATCAGCCAAGCTTGATGAGCATACGCTTGAGCGGCAAGTTCAGGTAAAGGTGCCAGATCACCATCCATACTAAACACACCGTCGGTCACCAGCAGAGTATTACCTTGTGCACGCTTAAAGCGTAGCTTTAAGCTGTCAAGATCATTATGCAAATAACGGCTAAAACGCGCGCCTGACAATAACCCAGCATCCAGTAAAGAAGCGTGATTAAGGCGATCGTGCAACACTGTGTCACCCTTACCTACTAAGGCTGTAATCACCGCTAAATTAGCCATATAGCCACTACCCATCAGCAAAACACGTTCACGCCCCGTAAACTCTGCTAAAGCATTCTCTAACTGATGATGGGGTTCACTGTGACCTATCACTAAGTGCGAAGCACCGCCGCCAACGCCCCACTGTGCAGCTCCCTGTTGCAGGGCTTCAATCAATTTAGGATGGTTAGCTAAACCCAGATAATCGTTAGAAGAAAAAGCCAAATACGCTTTACCATCTACTGTTACCACAGGACCTTGCGGACTTTGCAACAAGGGGCGTTGACGATAAAGATTATCAGCCTGGCGCGCAGCCAAACGGGCAGCAAGATCAAAACTCATGGTTATCCAAGATGTTTTAGGAGGGTAAAAAATTATGCAACGACACCCTATTAAAGTGCCGCTGCAATCAGCGATTAATGAGTCGCAGCATCGTAAAACAGCTTGGAATCACGCTGTTCAATAAGGGCATGTTCAATAGCAGCCTGATGCACTTCATCGGCATACTCTTCCCGTGCTTCAGGCTCAATACCTAAGCGAGCAAACAATTGCATGTCTTTATCTGCTTGCGGGTTACCTGTAGTCAAGAGCTTTTCACCATAGAAAATAGAATTAGCACCTGCTAAAAACGCTAAAGCCTGCATCTGTTCATTCATTTGCTCACGGCCAGCTGAAAGGCGCACGTGAGAGCGTGGCATCATGATCCGTGCTACAGCAAGCATGCGGATAAAGTCAAAAGGATCCACATCGTCTTCATGAGCCAACGGTGTCCCTTCCACCTTTACCAACATATTAATCGGTACACTTTCAGGGTGCTCCGGTAAATTTGCCAACTGGATTAATAGTCCCGCGCGGTCATTGATGGATTCCCCCATCCCTAAAATGCCACCAGAGCAAATTTTCATTCCAGCATCACGCACATAACTTAAAGTTTCTAAACGTTCAGCATAAGTTCGAGTGGTAATGATATGACCGTAAAATTCAGGTGAAGTATCAAGGTTATGATTATAGTAATCCAACCCTGCCTCAGCTAAAGCTTGAGTTTGCTCTTTGTCCAACTTACCAAGGGTCATACAGGTTTCTAGACCCATAGCCTTCACACCTTTGACCATTTCTAAAACATACGGTAGATCTTTAGCAGACGGATGTTTCCATGCCGCCCCCATGCAAAAACGGGTTGAACCAATTTCCTTAGCGCGCTTAGCCTCTTCAAGTACTTTTTGTACTTCCATCAACTTTTCTTTATCCAGCCCTGTGTTGTAATGACCTGACTGCGGACAATATTTACAGTCTTCAGGGCAAGCACCGGTCTTAATCGACAACAAAGTCGAAACCTGCACACGGTTAGCATTAAAGTGCTGACGATGCACCGTTTGTGCTTGGAAAAGCAGATCATTAAAAGGCTGCTGTAACAAGTCAGTGACTTCTTTTACTGTCCAATCATGGCGAGTCACTGCATTGAGGCTGGTGGTCATGGATTATCCTTTTTTATTTGCCGTTAGCAGACGGGTTGCTAAACTGGATTCATGCAAGATGCAAAGCATTAATAATCAAGGATGACGTCATGACCTGTCAACCATATTTTTTAACCAAGGTTTACCAGTGGCTGAAAAACCAACAAAGCTGTTTACTTTGTAGTGCGCCTAGCGCCCGAGCTTTAGCACTATGTGAGGCCTGTGAAGCTGACCTGCCTTGGTTGGGCTCTCAGTGTTTACAATGCGCTTTGCCCATACCAGATCAGCACGCCCTATGCACCGAATGCACCCATAACCCCCCATTTTTTAGCAAAGTCATTGCGCCATTTGAATATATTTTTCCAGTAGATACTTTAATCAACCGCTTTAAACATCAACAAAATTGGCCCTACGGAAAGCTCTTAAGTCACTTACTCGGGCACTATTTAAACTACTACTACGATGAAGGAGGCCTGCGCCCCGACTATATTGTTGCTGTGCCTTTAGCTAAGCAGCGACAACAAAAGCGTGGCTACAATCAAGCGCAAATACTGTGTGACTGGTTAAGCAAAGAGTTGAAATTAGTAAGCCAGCCACAACTCATTCGACGCACCCGTGAAACCCAAAGCCAGCAAGGACTAACAGCTCAAGAAAGGCAGAAAAATCTGCAGTATGCTTTTCATGTTCCACAACCGGAACGGATCAAAAATAAGCATATTGTTCTGGTCGATGATGTCCTCACCACGGGTACAACCTGCTCAACCATTAGTAGTTTACTCTTAGAGCATGGCGCTGCATGGGTTGAGGTGTACTGCTTGGCCCGCACACCTAAGCCCTCCAAGTACCGGCTCAGCCCTTGACATCCTCCCCGACCTAAAGGACGGGGATTCCTACTGCTAGACGACCATGCCCGGCCGCGAGAATGTTACGTGCCGCGTTGATATCGCGATCGTGGGTGACACCACACCCACTGCACGTCCATT
>NZ_JAXIVU010000031.1:0-10064 GCF_034259425.1 Denitrificimonas halotolerans | reverse complement strand
GCGTTCGGTTATTTGTTTGATGGCCTCAGCTTTGAATTCAGGTGTAAAACGTGGTTTTGCCATGATGCTCTCCTAAAGGTTTATTCTAACTTAAGGAGTGTCTAGTGTTTTAGGGGAAGTCCAGTATGTATAAAACCGCAGTATCGGTGATGAGGCAGATTGGACAATCACCGCTCACAGGAGCAAATACGAATGTCAGGAAGCCAACGATGCGAAATTGAGTTACCTAAGGTGCTGCTACGGATGCTGCACACCGCAGGATTCGTCATACTACTGATCACCTGTACGACGCCTACTTTGGCGCAAGATGTCACTCCAGCTACGCCGCAGCAGTCCGTGACTGTGGTTCCCGAAGCAAGCGATGCAAAAATTGCAAGCCGCTTGCAACGCATCCTGAAATCAACCGGATGGTTCGATGTAGCGCACGTCTCAGTGCATGACGGAATAGTATTTCTCGACGGCACGACTGGTACACAGGAACATCGGGCCTGGGCCGGAACTCTCGCCGAAAACATGCAAGGTACAGTCGCCGTCGTCAACCGGATCGAGGCCAGTGCCGATGTTAGCTCTACCTTTGTGCGCGCAGGTGAAGAATTCACAAGTTTCTACCGGCGGGTACTCAGGGCCTGGCCACTGGTAGCGCTCGCCGGCCTCGTCATCTTGGCATCATGGCTGACCGCCAGACTTATAGCACTAGCGGTTCGGCTAATATTTGCAAGCCGCATCGAATCACCGCTGCTGCTGTCGGTTGTAGCGCGGGCATTTGCAGTGCCAGTCATCCTACTGGGTATCTATTTCGTACTGCAATTTTCAGGGTTGACGCGACTGGCCCTCACTGTGCTTGGCGGCACCGGGCTGATCGGCGTTATCATCGGCTTCGGACTGCGCGACATTACCGAGAACTTTCTGGCAAGCATCCTGCTAAGCATGCGCAACCCCTTCCACAGCGGTGACCTGATCGATGTCGGCGGGCACACAGGTGTGGTGCAGAACCTGAATTTCCGTAGCACTGTTCTGCTCACGCTTGACGGCAATCAGGTGCAAATCCCCAACTCTACCGTTTATAAGAGCATCATCAAGAATTACAGCAGCATTCCGAGCCGCCGCGCCGAGTTCACGGTCGGTATCGGTTATGATTCCTCGGCTGCCAAGACGCAGACCCTCATCGCAAAGGTGTTGCAGGAGCACCCTGCCGTCCTCGATACACCAGAGCCGCTCGTTCTAGTGGAGGAATTAGGCCCAGCAACCGTGGATTTGCGCGTCTATTACTGGTTCGACAGCAACACTTACTCGCCTAACAAAATCAATTCGGCCTTGTTGCGCCAGACCAAGAACGCACTCATTAAAGCCGGTATCGAGCTTCCTGATTCCGCGCGCGAAGTAATTTTCCCCAAGGGCGTTCCCATTATTCAGACGTCGAACGCCACACAAGTTAAACATGAATCGAAAAACGACGCTGGGCAGGCGCCCGCCACAGACGAGAATAGCAATACGACGCCCAGTGAAGGCAACTTGTCAAATGAAACAGTAGAGATGCGAGAACAACAATCCAAAGGCAATCTACCGGAAACCCAGGAAAACCTGCTCACGAAATAGCGTACACGGTCAGCACGTTTCTTGTGCTCTGGAGGCACTGGATTTATGCTTAAAACACTATAGGTCTACGCCCAGCAAAAGCATGACTTAAAGTGCCTCCATCGACCATCTCTAGCTCTCCACCCAACGGCATACCATGAGCTAAGCGTGAAATAGATAGATCTTTGTCAGCTAAAACCTGAGCAATGTAATGCGCCGTAGCTTCTCCCTCTACCGTAGGGTTAGTGGCTAAAATCACTTCGGTGAAATTACCTTTGTTAATACGAGTAATAAGCTCAGGAATCCCAATGTGTTCTGGCCCTAAACCATCCAGTGGTGACAAGTGACCTTTCAAAACAAAGTACTGACCACGATAACCAGTTTGCTCTACAGCAAAAACATCCACTGGCCCCTGCACGACACACAGCAAAGCTTCATCACGCCGAACATCACTGCATATATGACACACTTCCTCCTCACTCAAGCTGCGACAAGAGTGACAATACCCCACTCCCTCCATTGCAGCAGTTAATGCCTGAGCTAAGCGCTGACCACCACTGCGATCTCGTTCAAGTAATTGCAACGCCATGCGTTGGGCTGTTTTTTGCCCTACTCCCGGCAATACACGAAAAGCATCAATCAATTGACGAATTAAGGGACTAAATGACATAACGTTTCAGCTTAATATTAAGAGAATTAAACGAGGAGGTACTCTACAGAAGCTGTAGAAAGAAGGTAAGCAGGACACCCAAGAGCGCCCTGCTTACGGAGGTAATGCTTAAAACGGCATTTTAAAACCAGGAGGCAATTGCAGTCCCTCTGTCATACCGGCCATACCTTCTTGACTATTTTTCTCAACTTTACGTACTGCATCATTCACTGCTGCCGCAATTAAGTCTTCAAGAATTTCTTTATCTTCTTGCAATAAACTATCATCGATATTAACACGACGCACATCGTGACGACCTGTCATTACAATGCTGACCAAACCAGCTCCAGACTCTCCGGTAACCTCCGCGTTAGCTAGTTCTTCTTGCATTTTTTGCATTTTTTCTTGCATTTGTTGCGCCTGTTTCATCAGGCCAGCCATACCACCTTTCATTTAAGTATCCTTATACGTATCTAGTCTAGGGGTTCAATGCTATTAGCGCTAATCGTCGCGCCAAAAGTATCCATCAACTGTAACACCACCGGATCAGCATGAATTGCAGCCTCAGCTTCATGCTGACGCTTTGCTTGTTGACGAATCAACGCTAAAGCTGGGGTTTCTTGCTCCGGCTCTTGTAACTCAATATGTAGTTCAATTTCTACGCCTAACACAGTATTGATTGCATCATTAATGCGTTTTTGTTGAGTTTTATTAAATAAAGCACTGTGATTAGGATCTAAATGTAAAAGCCAAGAGTCTGATTTTTTCTCAACTAATACAGTATTAGCTGCAATATTTTGGGCCATGCCAGCTAAATTCAACTGTAAAAATACATTTTGCCACTCTGCTGCTAACCCCGAGGCTGGAGGAATATGCTGTTTTAAATCAACAGTGCCATTTGCCCCTTGCAATAACTCTACCTCATCATCACTGAATCTGGGTAGCTCTGCATAGTTTTCAAACTGTGCAGCGTCAAGGTGTGCGTCATCATCTAAATCAGCAGAAAAAGCTTGAGCATAATCAGCATCAGAATAAGGTACCTCATCTGTCTGGAAAACATCATCGCTGACCACTGGTATCCGAGAAAAATCGGACTCTGCTGCCGAAGGCTGCAAGTCCGATCTGGACGCACTAAGCTCAGCTGATCGAGCTCCAGTACCCTCTATACTTGGTGGTACATCTTCCCAGGGCGCATGTATCTCTTCTATGGACTTAAGAGCTGAAACAGACTTAGCACCAACCTCTGGCTGAACAACTACAGCAGATCCCTCGCCTACATGCCCTGTCTGCGTTACCGCTGCAACCTCCTGCTCCGCAGCTGGCTTAGAGATTGCTGATGGGACGGGAGTCGGCACCACAGTTGTGTTTTTTTCCGCTAACTGCTCCTGAATCAATGTTGTGCTCGGTGGCGCACCGGGTAAATCAGCCGGTCGAAAAGCCAACATGCGCAACAATATCATTTCAAAACCATCGCGCGGATCCGGTGCTAAAGGCAAATCACGACGACCAATCAACCCTAACTGATAATAAAACTGAATGTCTTCTGGGGGCACTTGAGCAGCTAACTCTAGTACTTGTTCACGGTCACCCTGACCATTATCAATGGCATCGGGCATCAGTTGAGCGATAGCAATGCGGTGCAAAGCGTTCAAAATTTCTGCGAGCACGCCAGCCCAGTCTGGGCCGTGTTCAGCCAAATGTGCTGTAGCCGCTAAGGCAGCACGAGCATCCCCCGCTAACAGCGCTTTTAGTACACCATAGATCTGACCTTGATCAAGTGTCCCTAGCATTGCTCGGACATCTTCCACCATGACACTGCCATCACCAAAAGACACAGCCTGATCAGTAAGGCTCATAGCATCACGCATGGAGCCGTCCGCAGCACGACCAAGCAACCACAACGCGCCATCCTCAAATGGTATGTTTTCGCTATTGAGCACATTTTTCAAATGTCCCACAATCGGTTCAGGCGCAATGTTTTTTAGAGAAAACTGTAAGCAGCGAGATAGAACCGTTGCTGGCAGCTTTTGCGGGTCGGTGGTTGCCAGAATGAACTTAACATATGGAGGTGGCTCCTCCAGCGTCTTCAATAAGGCATTAAAGGAGCTGGTCGACAACATATGTACTTCGTCAATCAGGTAAACCTTATAACGGCCGCGAGTTGGCATATACTGCACGTTATCCAACATTTCGCGGGTGTCTTCCACCTTGGTTTTACTGGCAGCGTCGACCTCAATCAGATCAACAAAACGCCCCTCATCAATCTCAGTACACACTGAACAAACACCACAAGGTGTCGAACTGATGCCTTGCTCACAGTTCAAGCACTTGGCCATAATCCGTGCAATGGTGGTTTTTCCCACACCGCGAGTTCCCGTGAACAAATAAGCATGGTGCAAACGTTGATGATCAAGAGCATTGATCAAGGCTTTTAAAACGTGAGCTTGCCCAACCATTTCACGAAACGAACGTGGACGCCATTTGCGGGCTAAAACCTGATAACTCATAGCAACCAAATACCTGTAAGAAAACAGACACTCATGCTAACGGAGCGCAGCATAAATTGCATCCGCAATACGCTCTAGGAGTGGGCTTTTTTGAGTAATATGAGGATATAACTGCTTAGATAAGTAAGGTGGCAACCTCCGCCAGCCACACCCCGGCACACAATGTCACCGCTACGGCTGCTCCCTTCCAGGCCTGACCGGGTTCACGGATAATCGTTGCGAGGGGACCGACGGGGTCGCCATAAAACGCACACCAAAGATATGGTGCGCTGCTATTGTACTCATTTAAAGAAAAGATACAAGGGAAAGCTGTCCGCCCTCCCATACAGCGCTGAGATGCTATTGAAGCTTTTAATTTGAAACAATATTCTAGCCCATATCAGATTTTAATGCTGTTAGTAACATCCTGTATAAGCTTGACCCACGCCACAATGCGCCTCATCAGAGAGCCTTACACCCTCCGAAAAGGCAACCTCAAGGCCAAACAGACTTAAGACTGTTTAGCTCGATATGGATTTACCGGCAGTTCATCTATACGCAAAGCCGGACGACGAGCATCTTGTTTAGGCCCATAGTTTTCAGTCAAATAATTCAAAATAGTATTTTCTGTGAGAGGATCAAATTGCCAAAGCCCCTGACCATCTTGCATCCACCGAATTAAAGATAGCCAATGTTCACGACTACCACTGTTTTGTGTAACTAAGGTTGCTGAATGACAAGCAACGCAATTGTTACGAACACTCTCCCAACCTGGTGCGATAATAAAACCTGTGCTCGGATCAACCTCGGCGGCTAGCACTGAGCTCGCCGACATTCCCAAGCCAAACGCCAACACGGTTACAGCAATAGGACGTAGCATAATCACCTCCTAAACAATTTGTACCGCAATGCGGTGACAAGCATTGTTTAAATAACCTTTAGGGTTCCAACCGGCAACCACCATTGGCTGGGATTTTCCTTCATTATCTACTGCCCTAGCCCACACTTCATAATAACCTTTTTCAGGAAAAGTCAGTTCACTAGTCCAATGCTGCCATGCCAAGCGATTAACAGGTGCTCGCAACTGCGCTTTTTGCCAGGTCACACCAAAATCGATCGACACATACATTTCACTAACTTCTAAATCACCCGCCCAAGCATGCCCACGTACAGTTAAAGGTTTACTAAACTGATGACTGATACCTGTTTTCGGAAATGTAATCAGTGACTTCACTGGCATCGAACCGATGATTTCCATATCTTCATTGGGTACTTTAGTGCCTGGCGCCACAGGGTATTTCGGTACACTATAAGCAGGAGGCGCCATTTTATTACCATCATGGATTTTGTTTCGTATTACAATTTTATTCAGCCATTTACCGGAAGTGGACGCCGGCCAACCACCGCACACTAGACGCAACGGATAGCCATTTAAGTACGGGATATCTTCATCATTCATCGCCCAAGCGATCAGTGTCTCATCTTCTAACGCTTTGGACATGGGCACACCACGAGAAATTGCTTGCTTACTTGGGTCACGACTGAGATGCACATCTGCTGCATAATAGCCAATATAGACAGCATCATCTTTAATGCCACAGGCCTCAAGCACATCACGCAAACGTACCCCCGTAAAGGTAGGACATGCTACCGCTCCAGTACTCCACTGATTACCACTGGCTGCTGGTGTGAATTCGCTACGGCCATTACCACCACATTCAAGTGTTAGCTGATAGGTATAATGCTTAAATCGCGACTTGAGTTCAGCCAAAGTAAAAGTAGTCGGTGTCACACACGACTCACCCGCAATCTCCAATGTCCAAGTCTCTGAGTCTAAATCCTTGAGCTCTGGCGGCAAACCATTGTTACGCACAAACATATGTTTAGCCGGAGTGACTTCATCATCCAACAAATGCGGTGGTGTCTCTGCATTAATGGGCCGATCATTCAACACTTTCAACCCTTCTTTACCTTCCAAAATGAAGGGTTCATCCGACTGTGCATAAGCTGCAGGAATCAAGCCAGCAGGCATGTTTTTTGCGAAAGGAATACTAGCACCCACTGCGGTCACCATTGCCAGTAAACCACTTCTTTTCAAAAACCCTCTTCGTGTATCTTGATCCGTTTCGCGATTCCAGACAATCTCATCAGCTTTTATTGGGTTCTCTGCGTACAGTTCATGCAACCCTTTACTGTACTGATCTAAGGTTTTTTTATCATTTTTATGTTCCATACTGATCTCCCATTGCACTTTATTTTTATTGTTATGTTTCTTTGTGACTATAACCAATGTTGAACGGCTTGCAACCCATTTATAGCACCTGAAAGTCTATTTATGACTCATCAGTATTGCACGCAACGCTACATACTGTTTCACCATCCAAACAAGAACTGCTCGATTTATCTATGCGGGCGATCAACTTAAGTCCCTTCTCATCCTTTGCATGCCTAGACTCACAGCGAAATATTGCAGAAAACTGTTATATATCTCAGAAAGCCTCAGAGCAAAACCACGGTTCAGCAAATCCTAATCATCATTTAACTCCCGACACACCAACTTCTTACATACTCGACTTACCGGCACAACTTTGCCAATACAGTACAAGGCTCAGCTCAGCAGCTCCCACTTACTGACTGTTGAGACCAACACAGCCCAATAAACTAAGCCTAAGATATGAATAAATGCTAAAATCCATATCTGCTCAAATGCTCCTATCACTGTATCCTCCGGCGCCAAGCAGCCACCCATGTAGGTTTTATTGAGCCAACCTCATTCGACTCACACCCTAGACATGAGGTCGCACTAGCATTAACAGCGCTCACCAGCGCAGCTTTTACTCGCATTCCTTCGTAGGACAGATCAATTTGATTACTTCCACGCAAAACAGCCAAGTCAAAAATTGGATTAAACTACACAGCAAAAAACACCGTGTACGCACACAGTCGTTTCTGATTGAAGGTTTTCATTTACTGGAAGATGCCCTGAATAGCGGTTGGCAGTTAGAAAGCATCATCGCGCAGAATGGCATTGAGCTGCCAAACTGGCTTGCAGGACAAACGCCTATCCTTGTAGATCGCCAAGTTTTCGCTGCCATAAGCCAAACCGAAGCCCCGCAAGGCATTGCAGCTGTAGTGAACATGCCTCCCCCCAAAACCATCAGTGGTAATTACTTGTTACTGATCGATCAAGTTCAAGACCCAGGCAATCTTGGCACTATGATCCGCACCGCCGATGCTGCTGGCTTTTCTCAAGTTGTGCTCGGCAAAGGCACTGTCGATTTATACAACGACAAAGTGATACGCGCCTCACAAGGCTCGATCTTTCACATCCCTGTACTTGAAGCCGATTTATCTGAGTTACTCCCTCAGTTAAAAAAACAGCACTACAGCGTACTCGCTAGCGCCTTAGAGGACTCTATCCCGTACAATACACTAGGTCCACTCGATAAAATCGCGTTAATTATGGGCAATGAGGGTGCAGGTATTTCATCAGAAGTATTAAAGTTAGCCGACCATCGCATTAAAATCCCTATCTATGGGCAGGCTGAATCGCTTAATGTCAGTATTGCTGCAGGTATTTTGATGTATCAGCTACGCAATTAATCGCATGAGCCTCACGCCTTTCGCCTACACTCCGCTTCACAGTGGGTACCCCTGTCCACTCTAGTGCAGTTTCATGCGTGGATGGGTGCGGCGCCCAATACGGTCACTGAGCATAATCAAACCGGTGCGAAACACACCATACAGAGCCACTTGGTGCATACGATATAAAGACACGTAAAACATCCGTGCCATCCACCCCTCAACACTTACCGTACGTATTAAACCACCCATAATATTACCCACAGCGCTGTATTGCGACAACGATACCAAAGAGCCGTAATCTCGATATTTATAGCTAGGCAAAGCTTGACCTCGTAGCTTTAGCGCTAAAGACCGCGCTAAAAAACTAGCCTGCTGATGCGCTGATTGCGCTCGAGGAGGTACATTTTTATCACTTCCGATAAATAAAGGACAAGCAGCACAGTCCCCGATAGCAAACACATTGTCATCTAAAGTCGTTTGCAAAGTAGGGCGAACCACTAATTGATTAATACGATTACTTTCTAAACCATCCATCTGTGATAAAAAATCGGGCCCACGAATCCCAGCAGCCCAAACCTTTAAAGTTGCAGGAACAACCCCCCCATCTTGGGTTCGCATTCCTTCTGCAGTAACTTCCTCTACGGCAGCTGACAGTTTAATCTCCACACCCAACTTCAAAAGCTGTTGGTGCACTTGGCTTGCAATTTTATCCGACAATGCAGGTAATACTCGCGGCCCAGCCTCAAGAATAGTAATATTCATGTTATCTGGCTTTATATTATCTAAACCATAGAGAAACAACTGCTGCGAAGCTCGACGTAATTCAGCTGCCAACTCCACACCTGTAGCACCCGCCCCCACAATGGCAATATTGACTTGATGATCGTTATTCCCTCTTGCGTGAGCTGTTAAATACTCCCCCAGCAAACGCTTGTGAAAGCTCAGTGCATGTTGCGGGCTGTCAAGGAAAATACAGTGCTCCGCTGCACCACAGGTACCAAAATCATTGGTTAAACTCCCCACAGCAATCACCAAGGTGTCATAACTCAAGTAACGTGCCGGTACTAGCTCTTGCCCTTGCTCATCCAGGGTTGCACTGAGCTCAATGGTTTGATTCTCTCGGTTGATACCGCAAAGGCGCCCAATTTGAAATTCAAAACCATTCCACTTAGCTTGCGCCACATAATTCAACTCATTATCGGTACTGTTCAGTGAGCCCGTTGCAACCTCATGCAGTAATGGCTTCCAGATATGTGTCAAATGAGCATCTACCAAAGTGATTTTTGCCTGTTTGCGCTTCCCTAGAGTGCGCCCTAGGCGTGTTGCCAACTCTAGCCCTCCGGCTCCGCCGCCCACTACAACGATGTTATGTAACATACCTCTTGACCTATATCTTAAATAAATTCTAGCTCCACTATACGATGAAAAAAGATGACCACGAAGTATTCTTTATACTCTGTACCAAAGCACTAAAAACAACACTTAAGTTGATATTTGTAATGAAAAAACAATAACGGCCGATATCTGCACAATTTCAACATCAATGCCAAGCTGCGACACACCCACTAAACTGCCTGGTGCTGCAACCCAGAACTAAACCACTGTCTGCTCATGCATGAGCAATTCAGTCCTACCTAGGTCAGTGGAGTGAACCCCTTTTCTTGGACTCTTAAGCCACGCTTTTACTTAGGTACTGAGCTCTGTATTGAGCAGGGCTCATCTTTAAATTAAGCATGATTCGTTCGTTGTTATAGTAGCTAATGTAATCT
>NZ_JAXIVU010000030.1:0-16214 GCF_034259425.1 Denitrificimonas halotolerans | reverse complement strand
AACAGAACACCAACGTTCTCACCTGCACGACCTTCGTCAAGCAGCTTACGGAACATTTCAACACCAGTACAGGTGGTTTTTACGGTGTCACGGATACCAACGATCTCGATTTCTTCACCAACTTTAACAACACCACGCTCAACACGGCCAGTTACTACTGTACCACGACCTGAGATAGAGAATACGTCTTCAATTGGCAGCAAGAATGGCTGATCAATTGCACGCTCTGGCTCAGGCAAGTATGAGTCAAGTGTCTCAACCAGCGTTTTAACAGCGGTTGTACCTAAACCGTTATCATCACGGCCTTCTAACGCCATCAATGCAGAACCAACGATGATCGGAGTGTCGTCGCCTGGGAAGTCGTATTCGCTCAACAGGTCACGTACTTCCATCTCAACCAACTCTAACAACTCTTCGTCGTCAACCATGTCGGCTTTGTTCAGGAATACAACAATGTACGGAACACCAACCTGACGAGACAGCAAGATGTGCTCACGAGTCTGTGGCATAGGGCCATCAGCTGCTGAACAAACAAGAATAGCGCCGTCCATCTGTGCAGCACCAGTAATCATGTTTTTAACGTAGTCAGCGTGACCTGGGCAGTCAACGTGCGCATAGTGACGCTCTGGTGAGTCGTACTCTACGTGTGACGTGCTAATGGTGATACCACGTGCTTTTTCTTCTGGTGCGTTATCGATCTGGTCGTAACCTTTCGACGCGCCTTCTCCACCCCAGATCTCATGACAAACACGAGTCAGTGCAGCTGTCAGTGTAGTCTTACCATGGTCAACGTGACCGATAGTACCAACGTTCAGGTGCGGTTTATTACGTTCAAATTTTTCCTTAGCCACGATATATTACCTCTTACTAAATGGGCTGGATCAACCTTTTTGGTTAACAATTGCATCGACAATATTCGCCGGCGCTTCTGAGTACTTAGAGAACTCCATGGAGTAGCTCGCACGACCTTGCGACATTGAGCGAACGTCGGTTGCATAACCAAACATCTCACCCAGTGGCACTTCAGCACGAATTACTTTTCCTGAAGGACTATCGTCCATACCTTGAATTAAGCCACGACGACGGTTCAGGTCACCCATCACATCACCCATGTAGTCTTCAGGTGTAACCACCTCGACCTTCATGACTGGCTCAAGCAGTACTGCGCCACCTTTTTGAGCGAGCTGCTTAGTTGCCATCGAAGCAGCGACTTTAAACGCCATTTCGTTTGAGTCAACATCATGGTAGGAACCATCAAACACTGTAGCTTTAAGACCGATGAGCGGATAGCCGGCAACAATACCGTTCTGCATCTGCTCTTCGATACCTTTCTGGATCGCTGGAATGTAATCTTTTGGAATCACACCACCAACAATCTCACTGGTAAACTCCAGACCTTCCTGACCTTCATCAGCAGGCGCGAAGCGTATCCAGCAGTGACCGAACTGACCGCGACCACCAGACTGACGGACAAACTTGCCTTCAATCTCACAGTTGTTACGGATCGTTTCACGATAAGCAACCTGCGGCTTACCAATATTTGCTTCAACGTTAAACTCACGCTTCATACGGTCAACCAGGATATCAAGGTGTAATTCACCCATACCCGAAATAATTGTTTGACCGGTTTCCTCATCAGTTTTAACGCGGAACGATGGGTCTTCTTGTGCCAATCGACCTAAAGCAATACCCATTTTTTCTTGGTCAGCTTTAGTTTTCGGCTCAACTGCGACCGAAATAACTGGCTCAGGGAACTCCATACGCTCAAGAATGATCGGATTATCCTGCGAGCACAAAGTATCCCCTGTGGTCACATCTTTCATACCGATCAATGCTGCGATATCACCCGCACGCACTTCTTTAATCTCTTGACGATCGTTAGCATGCATCTGCACCATACGACCGACACGTTCACGCTTTCCTTTCACCGAGTTCAATACTGAGTCACCTGAGGACAGGACACCTGAGTAAACACGAACAAAGGTCAAAGTACCCACGAATGGATCTGTAGCGATCTTAAATGACAGCGCCGCAAACGGACCATTGTCATCAGCCGGACGATCATCAACTTTCTCCTCATCATCAGGATGAACACCCTTGATGGCAGGAATATCAGTTGGTGCTGGCAAATAATCAATAACGGCGTCGAGCACTAATGGAACACCTTTATTTTTAAAGGAGGAACCACAAACTGCTGGAACAATTTCGTTAGCAATTGTACGAACACGCAAGCCTTCTTTGATTTCATCGATAGTCAGTTCCTCACCTTCGAGGTACTTATCCATCAACTCTTCACTTGACTCTGCAGCCGCCTCAACCATCAAAGAACGGTATTCTTCGGCATCAGCTAGCATTTCAGCTGGAATTTCTTCTTCGCGGTACGTCATACCCATGTCGCTGTCATCCCAGTAACGGGCTTTCATCGTCATGAGATCAATCTGACCCACAAAGTTTTCTTCTGAACCGATCGGCAATTGCAAAGCAACCGGAGTATGACCTAAACGCTGCTTGATCTGACCCAAAACTCGCTTAAAGTCTGCACCTTGACGGTCCAGCTTGTTTACGTAAACAACACGCGGAACACCGTATTTATTTGCTTGACGCCATACAGTCTCAGACTGAGGCTCAACACCAGACGAACCACAGAATACAACTACAGCACCATCCAATACACGCAGTGAACGCTCAACTTCAATTGTAAAGTCTACGTGACCTGGGGTATCAATAACGTTAATGCGGTACTTATCATACTGCTTAGTAGAACCTTCCCAGAAGGCTGTTACCGCAGCAGAAGTAATAGTAATTCCGCGCTCTTGCTCTTGCGCCATCCAGTCAGTGGTACTTGCACCATCATGGGTTTCACCCATTTTATGGTTTACACCTGTATAGAACAGGATACGCTCAGTTGTAGTGGTTTTACCCGCGTCAACGTGCGCACAGATACCAATGTTACGGTAGCGATTAATAGGGGTAGTACGAGCCAAAATTATTTCCTCGCTAAATTAAAAACGGTAATGCGAGAAAGCCTTGTTAGCTTCTGCCATGCGGTGAACATCTTCACGCTTTTTAACAGCTGAACCTTTACCTTCAGCTGCATCCATCAACTCGCCCGCTAAACGCAACGCCATTGATTTCTCACCACGCTTACGCGCAGCTTCAACCAACCAACGCATTGCTAATGCGTTACGACGTGAAGGACGAACTTCAACAGGAACCTGGTAGGTAGCACCACCTACACGACGAGACTTAACTTCGACCAGCGGAGCGATGGCGTCGAGTGCTTTCTCGAAGGTCTCCAATGGTTCACTGTTATTACGGCTTTTTACTGTTTCCAGCGCACCGTACACAATACGCTCGGCAACGGCTTTCTTACCGCTTTCCATAACGTGGTTCATAAATTTTGCAAGAATCTGACTTCCATAAATTGGATCATCCAGAATCTCACGTTTTGCAACAACGCGACGTCTTGGCATTGATAAGCCCTCAAACGGTCTTCAGGTTAGCTCGGGACTCAGTTACAGGCCCGACCTTACTCTTATCGACTCGAAATATTAATAAAAATTACTTAGGACGCTTCGCACCATACTTGGAGCGACCCTGTTTACGGTCTTTAACACCTGATGTGTCTAAAGCGCCGCGCACTGTGTGGTAACGAACACCTGGTAAGTCTTTTACTCGACCACCACGGATCAGAACAACACTGTGCTCTTGTAAGTTATGGCCTTCTCCACCGATATAGGAAGATACTTCATAGCCATTAGTTAGACGAACACGGCAAACTTTACGCAATGCTGAGTTCGGTTTTTTAGGTGTGGTGGTATATACACGAGTACATACGCCACGACGCTGTGGGCAGTTTTCTAACGCAGGCACGCCGCTTTTCTCGACGATGCGCTTGCGCGACTTACGCACCAGCTGGTTAATAGTTGCCATCTACAAGCTCCACTGTTGTCTTACGACATAAACAAAGTGACGGGGTCTTACAATCCCGTCAAATTTAGGGGTACAAGAGTCTAGTTAGAGTCTTGCACCCCGTCAAGGCTAATTATCAATGCAAACGCATTAATTTTTAGCTTTTTACTCTTTTAAGTTGAGAGCTTCACTTAATGCAGCCTCAACATCACTGGCACTCACACCTTGCGGGGACTCAATTGCACGCTTACGTTTACGCTCAGCGTGGTATGCAAGTCCAGTACCTGCTGGAATTAATCGTCCAACAACTACGTTTTCTTTCAGGCCGCGCAAGTAGTCACGCTTACCAGTTACTGCAGCTTCAGTCAGGACACGAGTTGTTTCCTGGAAAGATGCTGCAGAAATGAATGACTCTGTTGACAAGGATGCCTTAGTAATACCAAGCAAAACACGCTCGTACTTAGCAGGGAAACGATCTTGGGCAGCCAATCTTTCGTTTTCTTCCAGTACATGATTGTACTCAGCTTGATCACCCTTAATAAAGGATGAGTCACCAGACTCCGTGATCTCAACTTTACGCAACATTTGACGCAAAATCGTTTCAATGTGCTTATCGTTGATTTTCACACCCTGTAAACGGTAAACCTCTTGAATCTCAGTCACAATGTAACGCGCTAAAGCACTTACACCAAGTAGACGCAAGATATCATGCGGGTTGCTTGGACCGTCAGAAATAACTTCCCCACGGTTAACCTGCTCCCCCTCAAACACGTTCAAGTGACGCCATTTGTGAATCAGTTCTTCATATGGCTCGCTGCCATCAGTTGGAGTAATCACTAAACGACGCTTACCTTTAGTCTCCTTACCAAAGGAGATAGTTCCGCTCACCTCAGCAAGGATCGCAGCTTCTTTCGGGCGACGCGCTTCAAACAAGTCGGCAACGCGTGGCAAACCACCCGTAATATCTCGAGTTTTTGAAGTCTCTTGCGGAATACGTGCAACAACATCACCAATGTTGATACGCGCACCGTCATTTAAGTTCACTAACGCATGCGGCGGCAAGAAGTACTGTGCAACAACGTCAGTACCAGGTAAGAATAAGTCCTCACCATTATCATCAACTAACTTAATCGCAGGGCGAATATCTTTACCAGCTGCCGGGCGGTCTTGCGGATCCATTACTTCAATATTACTTAAACCGGTCAGCTCATCCGTCTGACGCTTAATAGTAATACCAGCTTCCATACCAACGAACTGTACAACACCAGTTGTCTCAGTAACGATTGGGTGTGTATGCGGATCCCACTTAGCAACCACCGCTCCAGCATCGACTACATCACCTTCTTGCACTGAAATAACAGCACCATAAGGGAGTTTATAGCGCTCACGCTCACGACCAAATTCATCAGCAATAGCTAACTCACCGGAACGCGATACAGCAACTAAACTACCATCGGCACGGTCTACATGCTTCAAGTTAAGCAGACGAACGGTACCACCATTCTTCACTTGGACACTATCAGCAGCAGAAGTACGACTTGCCGCACCACCAATGTGGAACGTACGCATCGTTAACTGAGTACCTGGCTCACCAATAGACTGTGCAGCAATAACCCCTACAGCCTCGCCCTGGTTCACTTCATGGCCTCGTGCTAGGTCACGACCATAGCACTTCGCGCAAATACCGTGACGGGTCTCACAAGTAATCGGCGAGCGTACAATAACTTCATCAATACTATTGACCTCAATGAAATCAACCCAACGCTCGTCAATGAGCGTATCCATTGGGATCAATACCTCATCGCTGCCTGGTTTAATTACATCTTGGGCAATTACACGCCCCAGTACACGGTCACCCAGTGGCTCAACAACATCACCACCTTCAATATGTGGAGTTAAGACGAGCCCCTCTTCCGTGCCACAGTCAACCTCGGTCACAACCAAATCTTGAGCAACATCAACCAAGCGACGTGTTAAATAACCGGAGTTTGCAGTCTTCAATGCGGTATCAGCAAGACCTTTACGCGCACCGTGCGTCGAAATAAAGTACTGAAGTACGTTCAAACCTTCACGGAAGTTTGCAGTAATTGGCGTCTCAATAATGGAGCCATCTGGCTTAGCCATCAAACCTCGCATACCTGCTAGCTGACGAATCTGTGCTGCAGAACCTCGAGCACCGGAGTCAGCCATCATATACATGGAGTTAAACGACTCCTGACTAACAGTTTCACCCTCGCGGTTAACCACTGGTTCTGTCGACAAGTTCGCCATCATCGCTTTCGAGACTTCATCGTTTGCTTTTGACCACAAGTCGATGACTTTGTTGTACTTCTCACCTTGAGTTACAAGACCAGAAGCATACTGCTTTTCGATCTCTTTCACTTCCTCGATCGCACGATCAATGATCGTGGCTTTTTCTTCTGGAATAACAAAATCGTTTACACCGATTGAAACCCCAGAGATGGTTGAGAATGCAAAACCGCTGTACATCAACTGGTCAGCAAAGATCACCGTCTCTTTCAAGCCGACAACGCGGTAACACTGGTTGATTAAGTTCGAAATCGCCTTCTTCTTCATTGGTTGGTTAACCAATGAGAATGGCAAGCCTTCAGGAACAATTTGGAACAATAACGCGCGACCAACTGTAGTATCAACAATGCTAGTATTGTGCGTCACGCTACCATCGGTACTGTTAACCGTTTCGCTGATACGCACTTTCACTTTGGCATGCAGATGTGCATCACCAGAGCGATAAACACGGTCAACCTCTTGGAGGTCAGCAAAAATGCGACCCTCTCCTTTCACGTTGACCGCTTCACGGGTCATGTAGTACAAACCAAGAACAACGTCTTGCGAAGGTACAATAATCGGCTCACCGTTTGCTGGTGACAGAATATTGTTAGTCGACATCATTAAAGCACGCGACTCAAGCTGAGCCTCAAGTGTCAACGGTACGTGTACAGCCATTTGGTCACCGTCAAAGTCAGCGTTATACGCCGCACATACTAACGGATGAAGCTGAATGGCTTTACCTTCAATTAATACCGGCTCAAATGCCTGAATACCTAAACGGTGCAACGTTGGTGCACGGTTTAATAAGACTGGGTGCTCACGAATCACATCCGCTAAAACGTCCCAAACCTCTGGCAATTCACGCTCAACCATCTTCTTCGCTGCTTTAATGGTTGTTGCTAAACCACGCTGCTCAAGCTTGCCGAAAATAAACGGCTTAAATAGCTCCAGTGCCATTTTCTTTGGCAGACCACACTGATGCAGACGCAAAGCTGGACCTACAACAATCACAGAACGGCCAGAGTAGTCAACGCGCTTACCCAGCAGGTTTTGACGGAAACGACCCTGCTTACCCTTGATCATATCAGCCAAGGATTTCAATGGACGCTTATTACTGCCAGTAATAGCACGGCCGCGACGGCCGTTATCCAGTAAAGCATCCACAGATTCCTGCAACATACGCTTTTCGTTACGTACGATGATGTCAGGTGCAGAAAGCTCTAATAAACGCTTCAGACGATTGTTACGGTTAATTACACGACGATACAGATCGTTTAGATCTGATGTTGCAAAGCGACCACCATCTAACGGCACCAACGGACGCAAGTCTGGTGGCAGTACTGGCAATACGCTTAGCACCATCCATTCAGGCTTGTTACCTGAGCCGTGAAATGCTTCCATCAGTTTCAAACGCTTCGAAAGCTTTTTAATCTTAGTTTCGGAATTGGTCTGCGGAATTTCCTCACGTAATGCATTGATCTCATACTCAAGATCGATGTCCATGAGCAATTCGCGAACAGCTTCAGCACCCATGCGAGCGTCAAAGTCATCACCAAACTCTTCCAAGGCTTCAAAGTACTGCTCATCATTCAGCAGCTGACCTTTTTCAAGCGTCGTCATTCCTGGGTTGATCACTACATAGCTTTCAAAATACAACACGCGCTCAATATCACGCAGAGTCATATCCAATAGCAAACCAATACGGCTTGGTAGTGATTTTAAAAACCAAATGTGCGCACAAGGTGATGCCAGCTCAATATGAGCCATACGCTCACGGCGTACTTTAGAGAGCGCAACCTCTACGCCACACTTCTCACAAATCACACCTCGGTGCTTGAGACGCTTGTACTTACCACACAGGCATTCATAGTCTTTAACTGGACCAAAAATTTTGGCACAGAATAGCCCATCACGCTCAGGTTTAAACGTGCGGTAGTTAATGGTCTCTGGCTTTTTTACTTCACCAAAGGACCAAGAGCGAATCATTTCTGGAGAGGCGAGCGTAATTTTAATCGCATCGAACTCTTCAGTTTGGCTCTGGTTTTTTAATAAATTTAATAAATCTTTCAAGGCCTTTCCTCCGGACGGAGCTGGGAGCGGGTATTTCTACACCGCTCCTAATATGCACGCGTGTTAAACGGTTTCCAGTTCGATATCGATACCGAGCGAACGAATCTCTTTGATCAATACGTTGAAGGACTCTGGCATACCAGGCTCCATACGATGATCTCCGTCTACAATGTTTTTATACATCTTAGTCCGGCCGTTCACGTCATCCGATTTCACGGTCAACATTTCTTGCAGAGTATATGCAGCACCGTATGCTTCCAGTGCCCATACCTCCATCTCACCAAAGCGCTGTCCACCGAACTGTGCTTTACCGCCCAGAGGCTGCTGAGTCACTAGGCTGTATGAACCCGTAGAACGCGCGTGCATCTTATCGTCAACCAAGTGGTTCAACTTCAAGATGTACATGTAACCCACAGTTACAGGTCGATCAAACGCATTACCGGTACGGCCATCATACAACGTCATCTGGCCACTTTCTGGTAGATCAGCAAGCTTAAGCATTGCTTTAATTTCTGGTTCTTCAGCACCGTCAAACACAGGGGTTGCCATTGGCACGCCGCCACGCAAGTTGTTCGCCAGTTCGAGAATTTCTTCATCGTTGAGACTATCAAGATCTACGCGATCTTCTTCAGCACCACCAATCTCGTTGTAAATCTTATGTAAAAACTCACGCAGCTCAGTAACTTTACGTTGCTCTTCCAACATCAAGTTGATCTTTTCACCCAAACCTTTGGCCGCTAGACCTAAGTGTGTTTCAAGAATCTGACCTACGTTCATTCGCGAAGGAACACCGAGAGGGTTTAGTACGATATCAACAGGCACACCATCAGCATCATGCGGCATATCTTCAACCGGCATAATCACCGAAACCACACCTTTGTTACCGTGACGTCCTGCCATCTTATCACCTGGCTGGATGCGACGTTTAATTGCTAAGTAAACCTTAACAATTTTCTGCACACCCGGAGCTAAGTCATCACCCTGTTGCAGCTTACGTTTTTTATCTTCGAATTTCTCATCAAGTAACTTACGACGATCAATCAGGTAAGCCTGAGCTTTCTCTAGCTGCTCGTTTAGCGCATCATCCGCCATACGTAGCTTGAACCACTGACCATGCTCGATCCCATCAAGAATCTCGTGTGTCAGTTCAGTGCCTTTCTTAACGCCAGCCCCACCTTCTGCTGTTGCACCTACTAAATGCTTGCGCAGACGCTCAAAGGTTGCACCTTCGACAATGCGCAGCTCTTCGTTGAGGTCTTTACGGATCTCATCTAACTGTGCTTTTTCAATGGACAAAGCACGAGAATCACGCTCAACACCATCACGAGTAAAGACTTGTACATCAATGATGGTACCTTTTGTACCCGTTGGCACGCGCAATGAAGTATCTTTTACGTCAGAGGCTTTCTCACCGAAAATTGCACGCAAAAGTTTCTCTTCAGGGGTCAGCTGAGTTTCACCTTTTGGCGTCACCTTACCAACTAAGATATCTCCTGCTTCTACTTCAGCACCTACATAAACGATACCAGCTTCATCCAACTTGTTCAGTGCTGCCTCACCCACATTAGGAATATCCGAAGTAATTTCTTCTGGACCTAACTTGGTGTCACGTGAAACACAGGTCAACTCTTGAATATGAATTGTGGTGTAACGATCTTCTTCAGCTACACGCTCAGACAGCAAAATGGAGTCTTCAAAGTTATAACCATTCCACGGCATAAATGCCACGCGCATGTTCTGACCTAAAGCCAACTCACCCATATCGGTGGATGGTCCATCGGCCATAATATCACCACGCGATACCTTTTCACCCTTACGCACCAATGGACGTTGATTAATACAGGTATTCTGGTTCGAACGGGTATATTTTGTCAGGTTGTAAATATCTACACCTGCCTCACCCGCGTCGACTTCATCATCATTAACACGTACAACAATACGGCTAGCATCAACAGACTCAATCACGCCGCCTCGACGTGCAACTTCACACACACCTGAGTCCCGCGCAACGTTACGCTCCATACCTGTACCAACTAATGGCTTATCAGCACGCAATGTTGGCACCGCTTGACGTTGCATGTTCGAACCCATCAAGGCTCGGTTAGCATCGTCATGCTCTAAGAACGGAATCAATGAAGCTGCAACAGATACAACTTGTTTCGGTGACACATCCATTAAAGTCACCTCTTCAGGCGCCTTAACAGTGGTTTCATTCATATGACGAACGGTAACCAACTCATCAGTCAAAACGTTGTCTTCGCTCATACTTGCCGAAGCCTGAGCAACAACATGATCTGTCTCTTCAATGGCTGATAAGAACACAACCTCATCAGTCACTTTACCTTCTTTAACAATACGGTACGGGGTTTCCAAGAAACCGTAGCTGTTTGTACGCGCATAAGTTGCTAAAGAGTTAATCAAACCAATGTTTGGACCTTCTGGTGTCTCTACCGGACATACACGACCGTAGTGGGTTGGGTGTACGTCACGCACTTCAAAGCCTGCACGCTCACGTGTTAGACCACCTGGACCAAGAGCTGAGACGCGACGCTTATGTGTCACTTCAGACAGCGGGTTGTTTTGATCCATAAACTGAGACAACTGGCTCGAACCAAAGAACTCTTTAACCGCTGCCGCCACTGGCTTAGCGTTAATTAAGTCTTGTGGCATCAAGCCTTCACTTTCAGCCATAGATAGACGTTCTTTAACTGCACGCTCAACACGTACTAAACCAACACGGAATTGGTTTTCGGCCATTTCACCAACGCAGCGTACACGACGGTTTCCGAGGTGGTCGATATCATCAACAACACCGTGACCGTTACGAATATCTACGATAGTCTTTAGAACATCAACAATGTCTTCTTTGCTCAGTACGCCTTCGCCTAAAATTTCCTTACGACCAATACGGCGGTTGAACTTCATACGTCCAACAGCAGATAAGTCATAACGCTCTGAAGTAAAGAACAAGTTTTTGAACAAGTTTTCAGCTGCATCCTTAGTTGGTGGCTCACCAGGACGCATCATGCGGTAAATCTCAACCAACGCTTCCAACTGATTCGTAGTGCTATCAATTTTCAGAGTATCTGAAATAAACGGACCGCAATCGATATCGTTTGTGTAAAGCGCTTCAATCTGGACAACTTGTGCGTCAACAACAGTTTGCAGCATTTCTGCCGTCAGCTCTGTATTACACTCAACTAAGATCTCACCCGTTGCAGGATGAACGATTGGCTTAGCTGTAGTCACACCAACAATGTACTCAGTCGGTACTACCAGTTTAGTAATACCTGCTTTCTCCAACTGTCGAATATGACGTGAAGTAATACGGCGACCTTCTTCAACGATAACTTTGTCTTGATCGTCTTTAATATCAAAGGTAGCAATTTCACCACGCAAACGCTGTGGTACTAACTCAAGACTAACTTCATCGGCAGAAACGTGGAACACGTTTGTTGCATAGAACTCTGCAAGGATTTCTTCCGTTGTATAGCCCAGCGCACGCAAGAGAACTGACGCAGGCAGTTTACGGCGACGGTCAATACGTACAAACACGCAGTCTTTCGGGTCAAACTCAAAATCGAGCCATGAGCCACGGTAAGGAATAACGCGAGCAGAATAGAGTAACTTACCTGAGCTATGAGTCTTACCACGATCGTGGTCAAAGAACACACCCGGTGAGCGGTGCAACTGTGAAACAATTACACGCTCAGTACCATTAATTACAAAGGTACCGTTTTCAGTCATTAATGGGATTTCACCCATATAAACTTCTTGCTCTTTAATATCTTTAATCGCTTTGCTTGAAGACTCACGATCAAAAATAATTAAGCGTACTTTTACACGCAATGGGACCGCATAAGTCACACCACGTAAAGAACATTCTTTAACATCAAAAGCGGGCTCGCCTAAGCGATACCCTACGTACTCAAGCGCTGCGTTGCCTGAGTAACTAATAATCGGGAATACCGATTTAAAGGCTGCGTGCAGGCCAATATCACGGAACTGCTCCTTGCTCACGCCAGTCTGCAGAAATTCACGATAAGAATCTAATTGGATTGCCAGCAAATACGGCACATCCATAACATCCTGCAGCTTGCTAAAGTCCTTGCGGATACGTTTTTTCTCAGTATATGAGTAAGCCATCAGCGTTCCCCAGCTTGGTAACCTGCCTGTTGGATACTTCCGGCGGAAATATCCAGTAAATCGTGCAAATATTTATTTTTCAGTTTGCTCAAGAGTTCTGCTTTTGCATCTACTCAATGATGAGCTATAACAGAAAAAGGCCGGTGACATTAGTCACCAGCCATCAGCCTTTTGCCCAGGCTGTTTCTATGCTGCATCAAGCTTATTTAAGCTCGACAGTAGCACCTGCATCTTCCAGGATTTTCTTAGCAGCTTCAGCATCATCTTTAGAAAGATCTTCTTTAACAACGCTTGGTGCACCATCAACAACTGCTTTAGCTTCTTTCAAGCCTAGACCTGTGATTTCACGTACTGCTTTAATAGCGTTAACTTTCTTGTCACCTGCTGAAACCAGCATTAAAGTGAACTCAGTTTGCTCTTCAGCGGCAGCAGCGGCAGGACCAGCAGCAGCTACAGTAGCAGCAGCAGCGGTTACACCGAACTTTTCTTCCATAGCAGAGATCAGTTCAACGATTTGCATTACTGACATTTCTGATACGGCGTTTAGGATATCTTCGTTAGTAAGAGCCATGACTCTATGCTTCCTATATTGGAGATGACTTAAAAACTAAGCCACCAAAATCAAATTTGTGTATAAAGAAACGAGCCTTAAGCGGCTTCTGCTTCTTTCTGATCGCGAACGGCTGCCAGAGTGCGTGCCAGTTTGCTGGTTGCACCTTGCATAACGCTCATCAACTGAGATACAGCTTCGTCGAAGGTTGGCAGTGTTGCCAATACATCGATTTGCTCGGCTGCAATCAAGTTGCCTTCAAAAGCGGCTGCTTTGATCTCGAACGCATCCTGACCTTTAGCGAACTCTTTGAAAATACGAGCAGCAGCGCCCGGATGTTCGTTAGAGAAAGCAATTAAGGTCGGGCCAGTGAACACGTCGTTCAGAACATCATACTGAGTTCCTTCAACGGCGCGACGCAGTAATGTGTTACGTACTACACGTACATATACACCTGCCTCACGAGCCTCTTTACGGAGTCCGGTCATTGCGCCTACTGTCACGCCACGGGCATCAGCCACAACAGCGGAAAGGGCAGCTTGGGCAGCCTCGTTGACTTCAGCGACTATAGCTTTCTTGTCTTCGAGTCTAATTGCCACGGGTTTTACTCCTGCTTATTTCATTTCACTCAGTATACTGAGCGTTGTTTGGTGTCTGATTCAACAAAGAATCGGGAGCACCATCTACGTAGGCCAATATGTGCAACACATATCACTTAAGGCTTACGCCACCTACGGTCTTTGACGGCCCCCGCTAAGCAGGGACCCCAAAAAATACGAAGCTTATTTTGCTTCGATTAGGCTCGACTGATCGATAATCAGACCAGGACCCATTGTACTGCTCAGTGTCACACGTTTAATGTAAACACCTTTAGATGATGCTGGCTTCAAACGACGTAACTCAGCTAGTAACGCTTCAGCGTTCTGCTTCAGTTTCGCCGGTTCAAAATCAACCTGACCGATTGCAGCGTGGATAATACCGTTCTTATCAGTACGGAAACGTGCCTGACCTGCTTTAGCATTGTTGACTGCTGTTGCAACATCAGGAGTTACAGTGCCAACTTTAGGGTTCGGCATCAGACCACGCGGACCTAAAACCTGACCTAGCTGACCTACAACGCGCATTGCGTCCGGTGCAGCGATAACAACGTCATAATTCAGGTCACCGGCTTTCATTTCAGCAGCCAGATCATCCATACCAACTTTATCTGCACCTGCAGCCACTGCAGCTTCTGCCGCTGGACCTTGCGCAAAAACAGCTACGCGAACAGTTTTACCTGTTCCGTTAGGCATAACAGTTGCACCACGTACAACTTGATCAGATTTACGCGGATCAACACCTAGGTTAATCGCGATATCAACTGACTCTTTAAACTTAGTTGTGGACAGCTCGCTTAGTAGGCTTGCCGCCTCTTCAAAAGCATAATGCTTACCGTGCTCAACTTTTGCAGCAATAGCCTGCTTGCGCTTTGAAAGCTTAGCCATTATACGCCCTCCACATTCAAGCCCATGCTGCGCGCAGAGCCAGCGATGGTACGTACAGCCGCTTCAAGTTCAGCCGCAGTCAAGTCAGCTTCTTTTGTTTTAGCAATTTCTTCTAACTGTGCACGCGTTACAGTACCCACTTTCTGAGTATTTGGACGCGCAGAACCATTAGCTACACCTGCAGCTTTTTTCAACAAGAAAGAAGCTGGGGTACTTTTTGTTTCAAAAGTAAAGCTACGGTCGCTGTACACAGTAATAATTACTGGTGTTGGCAAACCAGGTTCAACACCTTGGGTTTTTGCGTTAAACGCCTTACAAAACTCCATAATATTCACACCATGCTGACCTAATGCAGGACCAACTGGTGGTGAAGGGTTCGCCTGACCGGCTTTTACTTGCAGCTTAATATAAGCTTGAATCTTTTTAGCCATGATTCGCTCCAAAATGGGTATAACGCCTTACGGCTTCCCAGTGATTAATACACAGTCCTTTGACAAAAAAACCCCGCAACAACAAGCTGCAGGGTAATGTCCATATTTTTTGTCAGATTTTTTCTACCTGACTGAACTCCAACTCAACTGGAGTTGAACGCCCAAAAATTAGAACAGCCACTTGTACGCGACTCTTCTCATAATTCACTTCTTCAACAACACCGTTAAAATCTGCAAATGGACCGTCGATAACACGAACAGTCTCACCCGGTTCAAACAGTGTTCTTGGACGTGGCTTATCACCACTATCTTCGACTCGACGCAATATTGCATCAGCTTCTTTCTCGGTGATTGGTGCAGGCTTATCTGCAGTACCACCAATAAAGCCGAGAACTCGCGGCGTATCCTTAATCAAGTGCCAAGCTGCTTCAGACATCTCTACCTGAACAAGCACATAACCTGGAAAAAATTTACGTTCGCTTTTACGTTTTTGACCGTTTCTCATTTCTACAACTTCTTCAGTTGGAACGAGAACATCTCCAAACTCTTCTTCCATACCAGCGAACTTAATACGCTCAATCAAATGGCGCATTACTTGTTTTTCATAGCCTGAATAGGCGTGCACGACATACCAACGCTTAGCCACGGAGCACCCTTAACCTACAATCATTGAGACAAGCCACCCAAGGAGCGTGTCGAGCCCCCAAAGCAAGAGCGCCATTACCAAAACAACCACAACTACAATCAATGTAGTCTGCGTAGTTTCTTGTCTATTTGGCCAAACAACTTTTCGTATTTCAGCACGAGATTCTTTTGCTAAAGTAAGGAAAGCCTGACCTTTTGCTGTTTTCGAAGCAATAAAAAAAGCTACTGCTGCCAAAACAACCAGCCCTAGGACACGATACAGAATTGATTCAGCGGCAAAATATTGATTACCCACCACACCAACTGCGATGAGCGCGACAACCAATAACCACTTAACAGAATCTAGACGATTTTCCTTGGATTCAGTTTTTGCATTCATTACTTAGAATCCTAAATTGAAATGCCAACTATTGGGAAGTTGGCAGGCCAGGAGGGAATCGAACCCCCAACCTACGGTTTTGGAGACCGTTGCTCTGCCAATTGAGCTACTGGCCTAGATCATTGCTAGGCCGGCTATACTACCGACCCAGCAAAGAAAGGTCAAGTGTTACGCAATAATTTTTGAAACAACACCAGCACCTACGGTACGGCCACCTTCACGAATCGCGAAGCGTAAACCATCTTCCATAGCGATTGGCGCAATCAGGGTAACGTCAAGTTTAACGTTATCACCTGGCATTACCA
>NZ_JAXIVU010000029.1:0-18885 GCF_034259425.1 Denitrificimonas halotolerans | reverse complement strand
GCGCCCTTAGTGTAGGGATGCATATCATACGCAGACAAAAACACACCACGCTCTTTAATCGAGCGTTGACTTAATTCATTAACAAAGTTCCAGACGAAATTGACGCTGCGAGCCATGCGGTTTAGCAAGGACACATGCCTATCTCGTACTCGAACTTTTAATGTTTTGGTGTGCTTTATCATACTGTATACAATACCAGTACCAACCTATACTGCAAAGACTTTAGCGTGTTTGTTTAGGGGTTAAGGGGCTGCTTAAGCAGCCCTCCCTATCCATTCCCGCACTAAAAGTACGAGGTCTTACGCGATTTTGATAATTGAGAATAGCGACTTTATGCGATAACTGTTGGCAAGAGAAAGCAGTATTCATTTATATGTGATACTTCGATTTTGCTACAAGCAACTCGGACAGCCTCATTGCATAAAAACTGCACTAGTACACTTTCCACTCAGTCAATCAAGGTAAGCCCACTTAATTAGACTCGGCATTCGCTTGCTCTAAGAGCTTGAGTGCATGCAAAGGATAGCGCTCTAGCACGTTATAGACTGATCCAGCCGTGTTCTGCCGGCTCTCAAACAGTACAAATTCATCCACCTGAAAACGTCCAAAAAATGTTGCACGGTGCTCGTCTAGCAAACGCTCCACTGAGCCAGGGTGGCGCTTAAATCGAGCCAGGGTGAGATGTGGACGATAAGCACGCCGTTCGGTTTCTATTCCAAGACTCTCCACTCGATTTTTAATAGCCTCATGCAGATTGATCACCGAAGTGTCTGGCACAATCCTTGCCCAAAGGTGTTTAGGTGCATGGGGCTGACCAAAGCAGTCTAAGCCTAAAATATCCAACTTAAACGCTGCCAAAGAGATATTACGCACTGCCGCACGAACCGCGGACAAAGAGTTTGCATCTATATTGCCCAGAAATAACGAAGTTAAATGCAGTTGCTCAACACTTTGCCATTTGGCACCTGCCACTTCAGTCCTGACCTGCAACAAACGTGCTTTAGTTTTAGCTGGAATCTCTAGTCCAAAAAATACTCTGCGCATGGCTTTACTCATTTTGACATCTATCCCGACCTAAAGAACGGGGCTCCCACTACTAAAACGGCCATGCTCGACCGCAAGAATGTTTTACACTGCGTTGATGCGACAAACACCCCTGACCTTACAGGTCTGCGTTGCAAACCCATCCGCAAGCAGCACAGAGCAAGCAAAGTTTTTACTCGCCCTCCTCCTTTAAAATACTGCCTCACAACAATCATGAGAAATACTCATACACAGACTGAAATAAGATCATTTTTATTCATAAACCTATACACGTATAAATGTATCCATTCTCTGCTCTAAAGCACTAGGGCAATTAATTAATCAGCTATAAACACGAACAGACTGTTCGGTTTACTGGCTAGAGCCAGTCAGCGACTAAACCGACAGTAAGCTTGCATTCAAGTTTTATTGCACAAATTGGATATCAGAGCATCATGACTAACGACTTTATCTTTGCTATTAACAGCATTGATTTCGATGAGAATTATCATCCTTCAGACAATACGCGTGCCACAACCAACTTTGCTAACTTGGCTAGAGGAGCAAGTCGTCAGCAAAACTTGCGTAATACTTTAATGATGATTAACAACCGCTTTAATGCCCTCGCGCATTGGGATAACCCTAAAAGCAATCGTTATTCTGTTGAGCTCGATATCATTTCTGTTGACATGAAAATTAATCATCAAGGTACTGAAAGCAGCTTCCCTGCAATTGAGGTTTTGCAAACTACCATTGTTGACCATCTCAACAACAAACGTATCGAAGGCATTCTTGGTAATAACTTTTCTTCCTATGTACGTGATTATGATTTTAGCGTACGACTGAAAGAACATAACAAAGGACAAACTAAATTCAGTGTCCCAAGCGATTTTGGTGAGCTGCATGCCAATATTTTCAAAAGCTTTGTTAATTCAGATGCCTACCAAAAAAACTTTACTAAGCTGCCAGTGATTTGCCTCAGTGTTTCAGATAATAAAATTTATCACAGAACGGGCAATGAACACCCAATCCTTGGCGTGGAATACCAACCCAACGAGTCGTCTTTAACTGAGCAGTATTTCAAAAAAATGGGCTTAGCAGTGCGCTATTTTATGCCGCCGAACAGTGTCGCACCTCTAGCATTCCATTTTTTTGGTGATCTACTCAGTGATTACACTGAGCTTGAGCTGATTAGCACCATTAGCACTATGGAATCTTTTCAAAAGATTTATCGCCCTGAAATTTATAATGCAAACGCTGTGGCAGGGGAATACTACCAACCTAGCTTACAGAATCCAGACCATTCATTAACACAAGTTTTTTATGACCGAGAAGAGCGCAATAAACTCGCGCTTGAACAAGGGAAATTTACTGAAGAAAACTTCATCAAGCCCTATCAAGGTTTACTTGAGCAATGGTCAGCTAAACACGCTGCCTGAATTTGAGCTTTATTACTTACAAAATTTAAAACAGGATTCATCATGAGCATCTTATTACCCACATCCACCGCCGGCAGCTTACCTAAACCATCTTGGCTAGCCGAGCCTGAAACTATTTGGTCAGCTTGGCGCTTACAAGGAGAAGCATTGGTTGAAGGCAAGCAAGATGCTTTGCGTGTCTGGCTGCAAGAGCAACAACAAGCAGGGATTGATATTGTCAGTGACGGTGAGCAAACTCGCCAACATTTTGTCACCACCTTTATTGAGCATTTGGACGGTGTTGATTTTAAACAACGTGCAACAGTCAAAATCCGTGACCGCTACGATGCGAGCGTTCCGACTGTAGTAGGTGCCGTAAGCCGCCCTAAATCAGTCTTTGTAGAAGATGCCAAGTTCTTACGTCAACACACCCAACAACCCATAAAGTGGGCCTTACCTGGACCAATGACTATGGTCGACACCCTGTACGATGCTCACTATAAAAGCCGAGAACAGCTAGCCTGGGAATTTGCCGTCATTCTCAATCAAGAAGCCCGCGAATTAGAAGCAGCAGGAGTGGATATTATCCAATTTGACGAACCGTCATTTAATGTATTTTTTGATGAAGTCAATGCTTGGGGCATTGCCGCACTCGAAAGAGCCGTAGAAGGTTTGAAGTGTGAAACCGCTGTACATATTTGCTACGGTTATGGCATTCAAGCCAACACCGACTGGAAAAAGACCTTAGGTTCTGAATGGCGCCAATATGAAGAAGTTTTTCCTAAGCTACAAAAATCCAGCTTAGATATTATCTCGCTAGAATGCCAAAACTCTCACGTGCCCATTGACTTGATTGAGCTCATACGTGGTAAGAAAGTCATGCTTGGCGCCATTGATGTAGCCACTAACACCATTGAAACACCAGAAGAAGTTGCCGCAACACTACGTAAAGCACTGCAATTTGTTGATGCCGACAAACTGTATCCGTCAACCAACTGTGGTATGGCCCCTTTATCCCGCTCAGTTGCTCGGGGTAAACTCAATGCCTTGAGCGCTGGAGCAGAAATTATCCGTCGCGAGCTCAAAGCCTAAAGATCTCGCTCAAACCACTGCCTCGCCAGTGGTTTGAGCGCAAACGCACAGCATACAAGCGAGGGCATCCATTAAAAACCTATTGGTTATTAACTATAGCGGGTTTAGCCCGCTGAAATACTCCATTCAGAACAACAGCTCACAACGCTACTGCTACCCCACTACCGAAATAAAGCGATTCTAGACTCTCAAAAGATAGTGAGACAAACTAAACATACTACCTTATGATCATTAACCATACTCATACTGATTCTTAAGGAATGCTCATGCTGGATATTCGCCATTTGAAAACATTAGTGGCTTTACGCGATGCTGGTAGTTTAGTAGAAGCTGCTGAACGGCTGCATTTAACTCAGTCTGCTTTATCGCATCAATTTAAAGAAATGGAAGAACGCTTGGACATGCAACTCTTTGTGCGCAAAACCAAACCCGTGCGCTTTACCAGTGCAGGATTGCGTTTACTTAGGTTGTCTGATGAGGTACTACCACTGATGCGCAGTGCCGAACGCGATATTGCTCGCCTCCAAGGCGGCTCTGCTGGCCGCTTACACATGGCCATTGAGTGTCATAGCTGCTTCCAGTGGCTAATGCCAACCATTGATCAATTTCGTGATGCTTGGCCCGAAGTAGAGCTTGACTTAGCCTCCGGCTTTGCCTTTGCGCCACTGCCAGCACTGGCTCGAGGTGATTTAGATTTAGTGGTAACTGCTGACCCCATTGATCTCATCGGGATTAGCTATATTCCATTATTTACGTATGAAGCTTTATTAGCAGTGGCCAAACAACACCCTTTGGCACAAAAAGCTTATGTAGAACCACAAGATCTCAAACAAGAAGTGCTGATTACCTACCCAGTAGACCGTGATCGTTTAGATATTTTTAATCATTTCTTAGATCCAGCAGATGTTGAGCCGCTACAAATCCGTACTGCTGAGCTGACTGTAATGATGATGCAATTGGTCGCCAGCGGTCGCGGAGTCTGTTGCTTACCCAACTGGGCGATGCATGAATACAGTTCAAAAGGCTATGTGAGTGCTCGTCGTTTAGGTGAGTCAGGCTTGTTTTCTACACTCTATGCTGCAGTACGTACTGATATGCTAGACGCAGCGTTTATGAAGGATTTTCTACTCACAGCAAAAGACACGTCCTTTACTACGTTAGCGGGAGTCAGTGCAGTTAAAGATTAAACTCTCTTATCCAGAAAAGCAGGAAGCACGTATGACTTGGCGATTTTGCCCCGACCTAAAAGACGGAAACTGTTAGACAAACGGCCATGCCCGACGGCAATCTCTTCTCGCACTAAAAGTACAAGGTCTTACGCGACCTTGATAACACTTTGCAAATGCGTTCTTCTCCCTATGCGCGCAGGGACATAGATGACACTCTATCGGAAGACTCATCCGTTTCATATCTGTTCACATGCAAACTAGAAAGTTTACGCAATTTTAGCGCCACTGCTCAGCACACAAATTAAAGCAGTTCGAAACAACTTGAAAAGTAATTTTACAGAAAATAAGTAGCCGCCTTCAAATAAAGGCGGCCTGTCAATTGATCAAATTTATTCGCTTTGTGGAATAGTGCCCATCTGCTGTAAGAGCAATGCTGCTTGAGTACGGGTACGAACATTTAATTTACGGAAAATAGCTGTCACGTGAGCTTTAACAGTCGCTTCAGAAACATTAAGTTCAAAAGCAATTTGCTTATTCAGTAAACCATCACATACCATCGCCAGCACACGAAACTGTTGTGGAGTTAAGTTTGCCAAACCTTCGCTGGCTGCTTTTTCCTCTTCGCTAACTGCTGCACTGGCTGCGGTCTGTTCCGGCCACCAAACATCACCATCCAAGACGATTTGCACTGCTTCTTGAATAGCCTCCAACGGACTGGATTTTGGGATAAAACCGCTAGCCCCAAACTCACGGGCACGGGCCATGATACTCGGGTCTTCTTGTGCTGAGATCATCACTACAGGCACATGCGGATACTGACCGCGCAGTAACACTAACCCAGAAAAACCATGTGCACCTGGCATATTTAAATCCAAAAGCACTAAATCCCAGTCTGACTTGTCTTGCAGGCAGCTTTCTAGCTCAGCAATATTTTCTGCTTCAACTAGACGCACGTTGCTGCCCAAGCTTAAGGTGAGCGCTTGGCGTAACGCGCTGCGGAACAGTGGGTGGTCATCTGCAATCAGTATTTCATAAGCAGCCATCATTAAGGGGTCCTGTCTCTTTTATTTTAGGTGTGCTGTGCACCTTGCAACTCAGCTGGAAAAACCACCGCACAAAAACTATGCACTCTTTTCCAAACTCTACTGCAAGCCACCACAAGCAAATTGAGTGGTCTATTTTGTCTTACGATCTACCGCTCATACTACATAAAACCTAGCCAAAGGTCTTATATTGCTCAGAATAAATTGAACTTTTATGTATTTTATTTGAACGCTAAGTATTAACTGCGAATAAAGTGCTTGCGATAGTATTGCAACTCAGCAATAGACTCTTTGATGTCAGCCAAAGCTAAATGCGCTTCACCCTTCTTAAAACCATTGCGCACCTCTGGCGCCCAACGCGCAGCCAATTCTTTAAGTGTAGATACATCCAAGTTACGGTAATGAAAGTACGCTTCCAATTGAGGCATATGACGGTGCAAGAAGCGGCGGTCTTGACAAATACTGTTGCCACACATCGGCGATACATTCGCCGGTACCCATTGCTCTAAGAACGCTAATGTCTGTGCCTCTGCCTCAGCTTCAGTCGTTCGACTTTCACGAACACGTTGAGTTAAACCGCTGCCACCATGCTGGCGTGTATTCCACTCATCCATTCCTGCTAAGACCTCATCGGACTGATGGATCGCCAGCACAGGGCCTTCGGCTAAAATATTTAACTGGCTATCGGTAACGATGGTGGCCATTTCAATGATCAGATCATTATCGGTATCAAGCCCGGTCATCTCCAAGTCGATCCAAATTAAGTTTTGTTCACTGTACATCGCACACCTCAAAGTTAAAAATCGTTCCGCGCAGTTGTATACGCTCTTAAATGCAGCGCTGAAGCACATCAATTAAAGTTTGATTCTGCTCTTCAGTACCGATAGTTATGCGTAAAAATTGCTCTATACGCGGTGCAGTGAAGTGACGTACCAAAACTCCCTCTTCACGCAGCTGCTGAGCCAGCTCTTTAGCATCGCGAGTTTTATGACGCGCAAAGACAAAGTTAGCCTCAGAGGGCAAAACCTCAAAGTCTAAAGTACTCAATGCTTCCGTCACCCACTCACGACTTGCAATCACTTTATTGCGAGTGCTGTGAAAGTAATCTGCATCGGCAAAAGCGGCTGATGCACCAGCAATGGCTGCACGGTCTAATGGATAAGAGTTAAAGCTATTTTTAATGCGCTCTAAGCCTTCAATAAGATCAGGGTGACCAATCGCAATACCAACACGCAAACCTGCTAAAGCGCGAGACTTAGACAATGTTTGTATCACTAAAAGATTATCGTACTGTTTTACTAAACTGACAGCCGAATCACCACCGAAATCAATGTAAGCTTCGTCAATCACTACTACTGAGTCTAGGTTAGCCTGCAAGAGTTCCTCGATCTTATCCAACTCAAGCAAGCAGCCCGTTGGAGCATTAGGATTAGGGAAAATAATCCCGCCATTGGGTTGCTGATAATCTTCCACGCGGATTTGAAAATCTTCATCCAATGGCACTTGCTTTGGCTCGATATTATACAAACCACAATATACTGGATAAAAACTGTAACTGATATCTGGAAACAATAAAGGTTTGTCATGCTGGAATAAGCCATGGAAAGCATGCGCCAAAACCTCATCAGAACCATTACCCACAAACACATACTGCGGGCCAACTGAGTAGTAATCAGCGACTGCATGCTTCAACTGATCACAATTAGGATCAGGGTACAGACGCAGATCTTCATTGATTTGTGCTTGCATCGCCGCAATGGCCTTGGGCGATGGCCCATACGGGTTCTCATTGGTGTTGAGCTTAATTAAACGCTCAATTTTTGGTTGCTCACCTGGCACATAAGGCACCAGATCCTTCACAAAAGGACTCCAAAACTTACTCACGTAGCACTCCTAAAATGAGACATCCGTCACGCCCTACGCAACGGTTCAATGCTCGATAACTGTTCTACTGGACAATTTCTGTTCCGCCTTAATCGGCTTTAATGCGGTACTCAGCTGAACGCGCATGTGCGGTTAACGATTCACCACGGGCCAAGACCGAAGCCACTTTACCCAGCTCAGAAGCACCTTCAGGGCTGCAATAAATAATGGATGAGCGTTTTTGGAAATCATACACCCCTAAAGGTGATGAATAACGCGCCGTACCCGAAGTAGGTAACACGTGGTTTGGCCCAGCACAATAGTCACCTAAAGCTTCTGCAGTGTAACGTCCCATAAAAATAGCACCCGCATGACGAATCTGCGGCAATAGCGCCTCTGGATTGTCCACTGACAACTCTAAGTGCTCTGGGGCAATACGGTTTGCCACTTCAATAGCTTGCGCCATATCAGCTACCTGAATCAAGGCACCCCTCTCACGCAACGATGTACGGGCAATTGCCTCACGCTCCAAGGTCGGCAGCAAACGTTCAATACTCTCTTCTACACGGCTTAAAAAAGATACATCAGGGCACAATAAAATAGATTGTGCATCTTCATCGTGCTCAGCTTGCGAGAATAAATCCATGGCAATCCAGTCAGGATCAGTTTTCCCATCACAGACCACCAGAATCTCTGATGGGCCAGCAATCATATCGATCCCCACTTTACCGAACACATGTCGTTTAGCAGTGGCCACATAAATATTACCTGGCCCAACAATCTTATCCACAGGAGGAACGCTTTCAGTACCATAAGCTAAAGCAGCAACAGCTTGAGCGCCGCCAATGGTGAAGACTCGATCGACACCTGCTATAGCAGCTGCTGCTAAAACCAACTCATTAATTTCACCACGCGGAGTAGGCACCACCATCACCACTTCTTGCACACCGGCTACTTTGGCCGGAATAGCATTCATCAGGACTGAAGACGGATAAGATGCTTTACCGCCAGGAACATACAGTCCCGCACGATCAAGTGGGGTCACTTTCTGCCCTAATACAGTGCCGTCAGCTTCAGTATAACGCCATGACTCTTGCACCTGCTTTTCGTGATAACTGCGGACACGTTGTGCAGCTATTTCTAAGGCTTCACGCTGCTCTGGAGTAATGCGAGTGAGCGCCAGCTCGAGACGCTCACGAGGCAGAATCAAATCACTCATCTGAGCAACATCTAAGCCATCAAACTGGCGAGTATAATCCACTAACGCAGCATCCCCGCGGCTGCGTACATTAGCAATAATATCCAGTACTCGCTGATTCACATCAGCATCGGAGACGCTCTCCCAGCTTAAGAGCTCATTGAGTTGGGAATTAAAATCTGCATCTTGAGCATTTAAACGTCGAACTATAGTCGCTGCAGTCATAGCGGGCCTCAATAATTACTTAACATTCGGGCGCCGCCAGACTAACAAACCTGCTGCGCGGGCACCCGAAATAATCGGCTATGACGCAGATAGGCCGTGTGTATCAACACACCAAAGATCAATGCTGCTGTGCGTCTACCGCGGCACTTAAGGTATCGATCAAGGTTTGAATCTCAGCGTGCTTCATCTTCATTGAGGCACGGTTGACGATTAAGCGTGAGCTGATATGAGCGATCAATTCTTGTGGCTCCAAGCCATTGGCACGTAAAGTGTTTCCAGTATCGACAACATCAATGATCTTATCGGCTAAACCAACCAACGGTGCCAACTCCATAGAACCATAGAGCTTGATTACATCAACTTGACGACCCTGCTCTGCATAGTAACGCTTAGCGACATTAACAAATTTAGTTGCCACACGCAGACGACCTGTGGGCTCAGGCGCATCAACAGGGCCTGCGGTCATTAATTTGCATTTAGCAATTTTCAGGTCCAGCGGCTCATATAAGCCTTGACCACCGTACTCTAAAAGTACGTCTTTCCCCGCTACACCAAGGTCTGCAGCACCCAACTCAACATAAGTAGGCACATCAGTGGCACGCACGATCAATAAGCGTACATCGTCACGAGTGGTGGAAATAATTAATTTACGACTTTTTTCTGGATTTTCAGTCGGTTCAATACCTGCCTGTTTTAACAGCGGCAAGGTATCATCCAAGATCCGACCTTTAGAAAGTGCAATAGTTAACATATAAGACTAGCCTGGTACTCGGCGGATTTTCGCACCAAGGAGTTGCATTTTTTCCTCGATACATTCGTAACCACGGTCAATGTGATAAATACGGTCAATCATAGTGTCGCCATCGGCCATAAGGGCAGCAATCACTAAACTGGCTGAGGCACGTAAGTCCGTTGCCATCACAGGTGCAGCGGTCAATTGAGGCACTCCAGTGACAATAGCTGTATTGCCTTCAATTTGAATCTTAGCGCCCATGCGCTGCATTTCCAGCACATGCATAAAGCGGTTTTCAAAAATAGTTTCAATGACCGTCCCAGTACCTTCTGCAATGGCATTTAAAGCAATAAATTGCGCTTGCATATCGGTTGGAAAAGCTGGGTATGGAGCCGTACGCAAGTTCACCGCTTTAGGGCGCTTACCGTGCATATCCAGTTCAATCCAGTCTTCACCGGTAGTGATCTCTGCACCTGCTTCTTGCAGTTTAACCAATACTGCTTCAAGAATGGTTGGATCAGTGTCTTTAAGCTTAACTCGGCCACCAGTCGCTGCTGCAGCTACCAGATAAGTACCTGTTTCGATCCGATCAGGCATCACGCTATACACTGCGCCACCCAACTTCTCGACACCTTCAATGATAATAGTGTCTGTGCCTGCCCCTTCAATTTTAGCGCCCATAGCTATTAAGCAGTTGGCTAAATCTACAATTTCGGGCTCACGCGCAGCATTTTCCAAGACCGTACGGCCTTTGGCTAAAGTTGCCGCCATAAGAATGTTTTCAGTTCCCGTCACACTGACCACATCAAAGAAAAAGTTACCACCACGCAAGCCGCCTTCTGGTGCTTTAGCTTTAATATAACCATTTTCGACAGTGATCTCGGCACCTAACGCCTCAAGACCTCGGATATGTAAATCAACAGGGCGTGAACCAATAGCACAACCGCCTGGCAAAGCCACTTCAGCCTGACCAAAGTGCGCGACCATTGGCCCTAATACTAAAATCGAAGCCCGCATGGTTTTCACTAAATCATAGGGAGCAACCAGCGTTTCAATGGTACGTGGGTCAATTTCCACGCTGAGCTTCTCATCAATAATTGGTTGAATACCCATACGGCCAAACAACTCAATCATTGTCGTAATATCATGTAGGTGCGGTAAGTTACATACCGTCACTGGCGCACTGGCCAGCAAGGTTGCTGCAAGAATAGGCAGCGCAGAGTTTTTCGCACCGGAAATACGAATCTCACCGTCTAAACGATGACCTCCGCTAATAATTAGCTTATCCATTAGAGTCTCGTCTGGTTACTTTAAGAGCGTTCGGCCCAAGCCGCGCGAGTAAAAAATTTCATAATGACCGCATGGATTGTACCGTCGGCAATCCATGGGTTTAAAATTGAGTAAATCTGCTGCTGACGCTTAACTGCACTTAAGGCTGCTAACTCATCACTGATAATATTGAGTTGGAAATTACAGCCTTCACCTTCGACTTCAACCTGGGTGTTGGGGATTTTTTCTTCTAACAGTTGTTTTACTGCTACAGATTGCATAATTAACCTCATTTACAGCGTTCAGTACTAGGCTGAGCACTGCATTAGTTCCTGTTTAAGTCTTTACTTTATTCAAAACGACCCGGTTCAATCCCAAGAATGTCACTTAACCCGCACACTTGGGCAATTTTGCGCATATCTTCGGGTAACTGTATCAACTCCACCGCCTTACCCTCACTTTGGCAATCACGCATGAACGCCAATAATAACGCTAAGCCCACACTGCTAGACTTAGTCACCCCAGCACAATTGATTTGCACCTTAGAGGCACGGCTGTTCTGGATCAAGCGTTGACCTTGTTCGCGTAGCGGCCCACCATTATTGTGATCCAATATGCCGCTGATTTGGATAACCCCCTGGTCATCCATGCTGATAGTGGCCTGACTCACGCATCCTCCTGAGCGGCACGTGTTCGCGCTACAGTCTCAACCCAATTATCAATGACACGATTCAGGTCTTGCGCGTTGCGCTGCATAGCCTCAGCAAACTGATCACGGAACAGTTTACCTAAATTAATACCGTTAATAATAACATTACGCATGCGCCACTGATTGTCTAAGCGAACCATGGTATAAGACACAGGGTAAATCACACCCTTGTTATCCGTTACCTCCATACGCACCTCAGCGCGATCTTTACCTTGCGCTTTCACTTCAGGCAACACTCGAATACCTTGATTATCGTATTCAAGTAAAGCGTTACCATAAAACTGCATTAAACTGCGCTTAAAGTTTTCTTTAAAACGCTCAATTTGCTCAGGTGTAGCACGACGTGAATAACGCACAGTCATCACACTTCGAGCAATGCCATCAGCATCAACAACACCTCCTAAAATATTATCCATAGCATTATAAAATGCTGCAGGATCATTGCGGTAAAGCGTTCGATTGACCTGCAAATCACTCAGCAATGCTTCAGTTGTTTGCTCAACAACTTTACGCGCATCATCTACAGTCGATGCCATGCTAAAACTGGTAAAAGCCAACAAGGTGATGAGCAAGGTATTACGTAATATGCCTAACATGTTGATCACTCCTGGTTAACTGTATTCATTAAAAACTTACCAATCAGCTCTTCAAGCACTAAAGACGATTGAGTATCGTAAATCACATCACCGTCAGCGAGCACCTCTTCTTCACCGCCAACACTTAAACTGATGTATTTCTCACCTAACAAACCTGCAGTTAAAATGGATGCGGTGGTATCAATTGGCAAATTATTTACCCTACTCTCCACTTCCATAGTGACACGACCTGTATAGGTCTCAGTATCAAAATCAATGGCCACCACTTTACCTACACTTACACCGGCCATGGTGACTTTAGCGCGTGTAGTCAGACCGGAAATATTGTCAAAATGGGCAGTAAGCCTATAAGAATCTGAACTATTGGCTACGCTCAAACCACTGACCCGTAGAGCCAACAGCAATAACGCGAGCATACCTGCCAACAAAAACACACCTACACTGATCTCAACGGCACGGATTCGCATTAGAAATCTCCAAACATTAAAGCAGTCAAAATAAAGTCCAAACCCAACACTGCTAAGGAGGCGTACACCACCGTACGTGTTGTTGCTCGACTGATACCTTCTGAGGTGGGTTCGCAATCATAGCCTTGGAATACAGCAATCCAGGTCACTACGAAAGCAAACACGACACTTTTAATCACGCCATTAACAACATCATTATAAAAATCGACACTGTTAATCATATTACCCCAGTAGGAACCGTCATAAACGCCTAACCAGTCCACTGCTACCATAGCGCCACCCCAAATGCCTACCACGGAGAAAATTGCCGCTAATAGAGGCATAGAGATAAAGCCAGCCCACAGTCTCGGTGCAATAATATACTTAAGTGGGTCTACGCCAATCATTTCCAAGCTGGAAAGCTGCTCTGTGGATTTCATATTGCCAATTTCAGCCGTTAATGCCGAACCTGCACGCCCTGCAAAAAGTAAAGCTGTAACAACCGGCCCTAGCTCTCTTAAAAGGGTTAAGGCCACCATCTGCCCAACCGCTTGCTCAGAACCGAAGTCAACAAGAATGCTATAGCCTTGCAACGCAAGCACCATGCCTATAAACAAGCCTGATACAATAATAATCGCTAGAGACAATACACCTACGGAATACAACTGTTTGACCAACAAGTGAAACCCAGTGCCAGCCCCGCGTCGCCCTAGCAGTACGTTCCATAAAAATATGACCGAACGCCCCATGGACTGCACCGTATCCAAACCAGCACGCCCCAGCAAAGCAACACGATCAATCAACGACTTATGTGCCATTTAATTTTCTCCTAATAAGTCGTCGCGATAATCCGGTGCACCAAAATGAAAGGGCACAGGTCCATCTGGAATCCCTTGCATGAACTGCCGAATGCGCGGGTCATCTGAGTTCATCATTTCGTCAGGCTTGCCTTGCCCTAAAACCTTGCCATCACCTACGACATACAAGTAATCAGAAATACTCGCTGTTTCTGCTAAGTCATGAGATACCACGACACTGGTAATACCAAGAGCATCGTTCAACAAACGAATCAAGCGCACCAATACGCCCTTAGCAATGGGGTCTTGTCCGACAAAAGGCTCATCATATAATAAAATATCTGGATCTAAGGCGACTGCACGCGCTAATGCAACACGACGCTTCATACCACCTGATAATTCATCGGGCATGAGTTCAACAGCACCGCGCAGCCCCACCGCTTGCAACTTCATTAAAACAATGTCGCGAATCATTTCTTCAGGCAACTGAGTATGCACACGCAATGGAAAAGCTACGTTTTCAAACACATTTAAATCAGTAAATAGCGCACCACTTTGAAAAAGCACACCAAACTGCTTACGCATTTCAAATAGCTCACTGCGCGACAAATCAGGTAGATTCTCGCCGTTGACCCAAACTTCACCTTGATCAGGCTTCAATTGTGCAGCCATGAGGCGTAACAATGTGGTTTTACCGCATCCAGACGGGCCCATCACTCCAGTGACTTGACCTCGCTCAATGCGAATATCTACATTATCAAAAATTTTACGTGAGCCACGCCGAAAGGTGAGGCCCTTTACTTCTACGGCGAAAGCATCGTCAGCCGACATATTAACTCCCGCTAAATAGTATTAATGCGGTTGATCATTAGGGCAGCACATATCATTTACCTGTACTGCGAACAGAGCAATATAGCACTGTCGCCCCCCACGCCCAACAGATAAGTTTATTCGATGAGTGTAAAGACCTGCACGCGAACAAGAGCTAGGAAGCAAAAAGGCACTCGAAAGTGCCTTTTTATGGTGTCTGCACTTAAACTAAGTTATCAGTGCTGATGGCCACCTTCACCGTGTACATGACCATGTGCGACTTCTTCTGCACTAGCTGCACGAATATTTGCAACTTTCACTTTAAAATTAAGCTGCTGCCCAGCTAGGGGATGATTACCATCAATTGTGATTTGATCACCATCAATATCGCGGATTGTCACTATCTGCATACCCCCATCAGGACCTGAAGCATGAAACTGCATGCCCACTTCAAGCTGATCAACACCTTCAAACATTTCACGACCTAAAACAGTAATCAGCTCTGCGCTGTACTCGCCGTAGGCTTCTTCGGGTTCAACAGTCACTTCTAATTCATCACCTACAGCTTTACCTGTCAGTGCATTTTCCAATCCAGGAATGATGTTGCTTGCGCCATGCAAATAAACCAACGGCTCTGAACCTGCAGAGCTGTCAATCACTTCGCCAGCTTCGTTTGTAAGCGTGTAATCAATGGCGACAACGTGTTGGTCGGCGATCAGCATAAAATAAAAACCTTTATCAAAATGAATGTAAACCAAAGTTTACCTGCTCATGCATCGTAATGCGACTTTAGATTAAATAGACCATTAGCTGCTTGACCTACTTCATTGCGCACCCGAAGATTGAGGAAACCTTTTAAATGATCCGGTCATTATTTCCTAACACCCTGACCGTATCCACCTTTTTATTTTTATGTAACAAAAGGATCTCCCATGTCTTCTCGCAACATTCTGGTTATCAACAGCGGTAGTTCTTCCATTAAGTTCGCTTTAGTCGATGAAGATAACGATCAGTTTCCCATTCAGGGACTCGCTGAGCGTTTAGGCAGCGCAGAAGCCGTTTTAAACTGGCAGCTAGGTGACGAAAAGCATGTTAAGAAACTCCCTGGAGCAGACCACAAAGAAGCTTTTGCCAGTCTGTTGCCTTTAGTGCAAGAAGCAAGTCGTGGAAAGTTGACCGGTATCGGTCACCGCGTTGTTCACGGCGGCGCTCACTTCACCGAAGCATCAGAGTTGAACCGAGAAGTTATTGATGTCATTCGCCGCGCTGCTGTATTAGCTCCGCTGCACAACCCTGCTGGTTTAATTGGGATTGAAGCGGCTATGGAGCTGTACCCAACCCTACCGCAAGTCGCCGTCTTTGATACTGCATTCCACCAGACAATGCCAGCTCACGCTTACCGTTACGCTGTACCTGAGCACCTTTACACAGATCACCATGTACGTCGCTACGGTTTCCACGGCACTAGCCACATGTTTGTCAGCCGTAAAGCAGCTGTCATGACAGGCTTACCTATTGAAGACAGCTCTTGGCTAACAGCTCACTTAGGCAATGGCTGCTCAACCTGTGCCATTGTGAACGGTGAAAGCCAAGACACTAGCATGGGCTTAACACCGTTAGAAGGTGTTGTCATGGGTACCCGTAGCGGTGATGTTGATCCAAGCTTGCACAACCATCTCGCACGCACTCTAGGCTGGGATACGCAACGCATTGAAACTGTACTGACCAAAGAAAGCGGCCTGCTCGGCCTGTCAGGGCTCTCGAACGACATGCGCACCCTAATTGAAGCCCACGAAAAAGGCGATGAGCGTGCCACTCTTGCTATTGAAGTGTTCTGCTACCGTCTTGCTAAATCTTTAGCCGGCATGGCTTGTGCACTACCGCGCCTAGACGGCTTGATTTTCACGGGCGGCATTGGTGAAAACGCAAGCCTAGTGCGCAGCAAAACACTTGACCATATGCGCTTATTCAATTTCAAACTGGATGAAGCAGCAAACCAAAAATGTACCCGCGGTGTGGAAGGCATCATCAGTGCCGAAAACCATCCACGTGTTTTAGTGATCCCAACCAACGAAGAACGCCAGATTGCTGTTGAAACACTGGCATTAATCGACGCGAAAGCTTAATCACAGGACGCTTCACTCATGCATACATTCTTACTTGCTCCGACCGGATTTGGTGTTGGCTTATCATCGATCAGTTTAGGCGTAGTACAAACACTACTGCGCTCAGGCTTAAAGGTTGGTTTTTTTAAACCCATCGCCCAACCCCACCCTGATGATAATGGTCCAGAACGTTCCAGCGCACTGATGGAAGCCACCCATGGTATTCGCCAACCCAAGGCTCTTCCTTTAGCCTATGTTGAACGAATGATTGGTAACGGCCAACTGGATGAGCTGATGGAAGAAATCGTCAGCATGCATCAACAAATCCAAGCTGAATACGACATTGTGATTGTTGAGGGTATGACCCCATCGCGACAAGCTAACTATGCTGAACGCATCAACGCCCATCTCTCCAAAACGCTTGATGCCGAAGTAATCTTAGTCAGCGCACCAAGCAGCGATGATTTAGACGTATTATCTGATCGCATTGAAATGCAGGCACAGCTCTTTGGCGGCACTAAAGACCCTAAAGTACTTGGCGTGATCATCAATAAAGTTGAAGAGGCACCACTAGGCAGCTTTGTTGAGCGATTAAAAAGCCACTTACCAGCCTTGCGCAAAGGTGATCTACACCTCATTGGATGCATCGCTAAAAATGATGAACTGAACAATGCCCGTACCAGTGACTTTGCTGAGTTGATTAAAGCCAAAGTGCACAATACTGGGGACATTGAAAAGCGCCGTGTTCAAAAAGTGATTCTGTGCTCGCGCACTGTCGCTAACGTTGTACCTTTATTACAACCAGGCGTTTTAGTGGTTTGTCCCGGTGACCGTGACGATATTATTTTGGCCACTAGCTTGGCAGAAATGAACGGTGTGTTGCTGGCCGGCTTGCTACTGACTGGCGACCTGACCCCTAATCCAAGCATTATGGATATCTGCGAGCGTGCCATTAAAGGTGGCTTGCCGGTCATGAGCGTCCCTACAGGCTCTTACGATACAGCGTACAATTTAACGCGCCTCTATAAAGGTATCCCCATCACAGATACTGAGCGCGCCAAAGCAGTCACAGACTATATTGCAGGTCACTTGGACCAAGACTGGTTAACCGCACGCTGCAAAACCACGCGTCAACTACTGTTATCACCACCCGCCTTCCGCCATCAACTGGTTAAACGTGCGCAAGCCGCTGGTAAGCGTATTGTTCTTCCTGAAGGCAACGAACCGCGCACTATTCAAGCTGCTGCGATTTGTCAAAAGCGCGGCATTGCAAATTGCGTGTTGATTGCTAAACCTGAAGAGGTTTACAACATTGCTAAAGCGCAAGGCATCGACTTACCGGCTGACTTAGAAATCATCGATCCAGATAGCATCCGTCAAAAATACATCGCGCCAATGGTTGAGCTGCGTAAAGATAAAGGCCTTACCGAGCAATTAGCAGCGGTTCAGTTGGAAGATACCGTTGTCTTAGCCACCATGATGTTGGCCGAGGATGATGTAGATGGTTTGGTCTCTGGTGCTGTACACACCACCGCAAGCACCATCCGTCCGGCCCTGCAATTGCTTAAAACAGCCCCGGGCTATAATTTGGTTTCATCTGTCTTCTTTATGCTCCTACCAGACCAGGTTCTAGTGTACGGTGACTGTGCAGTGAACCCAGATCCAGACGCAACACAATTGGCAGAAATCGCCCTACAAAGTGCTGAGTCAGCACAAGCTTTTGGCATTGACCCAAAAGTTGCGATGATCAGCTATTCAACCGGCGATTCAGGTACCGGTGCTGAAGTTGAAAAAGTACGTGAAGCCACCCGTATTGCTCGCGAGCGCAACCCAAGCTTAGCCATTGATGGTCCACTGCAGTATGACGCTGCAAGTATTGAAAGCGTAGGTCGCTCAAAAGCACCTGACAGCTTGGTTGCCGGTCGTGCCACCGTGTTCATCTTCCCAGACTTGAACACAGGTAACACCACTTATAAAGCTGTCCAGCGCAGCGCTAACGTAATCAGCGTTGGTCCTATGCTGCAAGGCTTGCGCAAGCCTGTGAACGACTTATCACGCGGTGCTTTAGTAGACGATATTGTCTTCACTATCGCCTTGACAGCAATCCAAGCTGCAAACATGCCTCATTGACATCCTCCCCGGCCTAAAGGACGGGGATTCCTACTGCTAGACGGCCATGCCCGGCCGCGAGAATGTTACGTGCCGCGTTGATATCGCGATCGTGGGTGACACCACACCCACTGCACGTCCATTCTCTTATTTCAAGTCCTGCGATACCTTTCGGCCTCGACCCGGGCAAACTGCCGCAACTCGAACAGGTTTGGGTGGTGTATGCCTCGTCAACTTCCTTAAAAACAATGCCTGCGTGAGCGCATTTATAGTCCAGCAT
>NZ_JAXIVU010000028.1:0-20874 GCF_034259425.1 Denitrificimonas halotolerans | reverse complement strand
CAGCCTGTCAAGTTTAATTTTTAAGATTTTTCCTTAAGAATCAAACTCTTACGCTAAGCAGTTATTACTGTGTTTGCCTAACGAGGTGCGCATTCTACAGGTTTTTAAAAAGCTGTAAAGCCTTTTTCAAAAACTATTAGTCTCAACCCCAGACACCCCTGCAGAAGAGGCAGAGCTTCTCTACAAATACAACCTATCTTGAGCAAAGCAGACAATTAAAACCAGCATTAATCGTCTATCTGGCCCGCCCTGCAGGATTTGAACCTACGACCTTTCCCTTAGGAGGGGAATGCTCTATCCAGCTGAGCTAAGGGCGGCGAACTTTTGGCATCCAGAACTAAATTACTTAAAATGTAATTATTGTTCAGCTACAACAACGAATAATCATACCTATATAGATAGTAATTGTCATGCGCCACGGCCAAATTTCAATCTACAAACCCGCCTCTCTATAAGCCTATCAAGTAAAACAATTCCACCGGCGAACTATCATACCCACATACTTTAACCAAACTTATACCCCCCAGACCGACCAAGCAACCCCTTAGCCGCCACAACATCTTTTAGTCCCACCTCAATCAAGCCCTTACAGTTTCAACTCTAACGAGTTTTAAGCTACTGACATTGCCCACATAGATTTCACCGCAGCGATTGACCAGCTTACGGCTGAACTTGTGCAATGCGTCTTTTCTATGGTTAGCGATTTTCGCGTGAATGGTTTTGACTTGGGTTTTATTTCTGGCTCGTTGAGCTATGGCTAGCTTTTCCTCAAGGCACCGATGCGGTCTTGGCCTTTGGTTGGCTCGACCTCCATAGCAACCACAACATTGAAGCACCAGCGGCTACGGGCATCTTCATTGAAACTGGCCGAGTGAAACTTGTATTGGTTCAAGCCGTAGCTGTCCCACACTTTAAAATAATGGCCGCTGTGGTAGACCTGACCATTTTCCCACTGCGCTGCAGTGTATTAACGGGAATCCAGCCCAGCGAACGCCTAGCGCCGCCTGATTTGCGCCAGTTCAGCCGCGCTTTCTTAAACCGCTTACGGCGCGTGACATACTCGCCCGCGATGCACTGTAAGGTCTGATTGTGCAAGCCCAGCCCTTTACCTGCACCCTTAGTTATCAAAAGCAGCCAAAAACACACCACGCTCTTTAATCGAGCGTTGACTTAATTCATTAACAAAATTCCAGACGAAGAAACTGTGTTTTTGAATTCCATGCTCACTTTAGGTCTTTGCTACTAAGTACCGAGGTGCTGTGTTCAGCAGTCAACACCTAAAATCGCTTATTTAATGGCGAAGCTGACCACGCACACCTTCTGGTAGACTTTCCTCCCAAGGTTTCTGTATCACGCTTAGTAAATAGCTTGAAAGGCGTATCAAGCCCCCGACTTAAACAAATGCATCCTGAGTGGGTTAAGTCTGCATACATGAAAAATGCATTATGGAGTCCGGGTTACTATGCTAGCAGCGTAGGCAGAGCGCCTATTGCAGTGATCCCGCAATACATTGAGCAGCAGACAAACCCCCAGTAGGGTTGCAGAAGCAACCCTCGCTATCCAACCTCAAACTAAAAGTGCGAAGTCTTACGCGATTTTGATAAAATACTTTACGACTCCCCATTACATCAACCCACACCAAACCGAAGGTTTCTATGTCTTTCACACTAAGTATGGCAACAGATCCGCATACACTGCTGATTCTGATTGCCGTGGCTTTTATTGCTGGATTTATTGATGCGATTGCAGGAGGCGGTGGCTTACTGACTATTCCAGCATTACTGATGGCCGGTCTACCTCCACACTTAGTCCTTGGCACCAACAAACTCTGCGCCACTTTTGGTTCAGCAACAGCTAGCTTTACTTTTTACCGAAAAGGTTTGTTTAACCCCAAGCAATGGAAGCGCTGTTTATGGGCAACAGGTGCAGGCGCTACGATAGGCGCCATCTTAGCTCAGCAGTTACCAGCTCAGTGGCTAAACCAAATGCTTCCAATTATAGTGTTTGCTTGCGCTTTGTATCTGCTCTTCGGGCGCACTCCTGAAGTCAAAGACAATACAGCCCCCAAGATCAAAACCATACGCCAATACCCACAAGGTTTTACTTTAGGCTTTTATGATGGTGTAGCCGGCCCAGGCACTGGTGCATTTTGGACTGTCAGTACCTTACTGCTCTACCCCCTAGACTTATTACGCGCCAGCGGTGTGGCGCGCTCGATGAACTTTATTAGCAATGGCGCCGCACTGAGTATGTTTATTATCAGCGGAAACGTTGCTTGGAGTGTCGGCCTTAGCATGGGCGTTGCCTTAATGTTAGGCGCCACCGTCGGAGCTCGAGTCGCCATTGGCGGCGGCAACCGTTTAATCCGCCCAGTTTTCATCCTTATTGTGATGACTTTAGCAGCACGTTTAGCTTGGCAACACTGGTTCGGTATAGCCGGGACCTAAACGCTCATTAACATACAAATCTATCAGATACCGAGCAATTGAGTTTTTGGGCGGTAAAAGTGGCAAATCACGCACGTTAAACCATTGCGCATCTTCAATTTCCTCAGGTTCTGGCACTATTTCACCACCGGCATACTCAGCATGAAAACCAAACATCATAGAATGCGGGTAAGGCCAATTCTGACTTCCAACATAACGAATATTTTTAACTTTAACTTTGGTCTCTTCATACACCTCTCGCTCTACACACCCCTCAATCGTTTCATTCGGCTCAGCATACCCCGCAAGCGCACTATACATACCTGGCACAAAACGTGGAGAACGCCCCAATAAAATCTCATCCCCCCGGGTTACAACCACAATCATACAAGGCGACAATCGCGGGTACTGATAGACACGACAAGGCTCACAAAAACGCACCCTATGCTCTGTAGATTGTTGCATCCGAGCCCCACAACTTCCGCAAAAACGGTGTTCACGCGCCCAAGTCCCCATCTGGCTAGCAAAAGCAAGCAAGCGAAATAAAGTAAACTGTTTATCCATCATAAAATGACGCATACTTTCCCAAGCCATGCTAGGCACTTCTACACGCCCTTGTAGCTCAAAAACATAGACTGGCTCACCATTTAAATGCCCCACACCCTGCTCATCAATAATATAACTTGCAAGCTGTTCCCGCAGCCATTCTCGCGGAAAAATCAAACCCTGCTCATTTCCCAGAAACCCCATACGGTAATGTGCGACTGCAAGACCATTAGGTTCCGCTAAGCTCGGCATACCATGTTGCCAGTTTTTATTTTTTTGTTCTGTTGTCGTCATAAGCACCTGCCCAGTTGTTGAATGTAAATACAAATAGCACTGAGTAATAAGACGCGCCAACTTAATCCTAAAACTGTGGCAATGCGCATTTAAGTAAGCAATCACCATCGCAATCAGGTCTAAGCCAACTAGCTTACTTAGACCATCCACAAGCTGCTGACTAGTCTTTAAACTCAGGCTGCTTCTTGCTCATATGTGCAGTCATTGCAATACGTAAATCCTCTGACTGCAACATAACGGAATTCCAAGTTGCAATATAATTGAGGCCATCAGCGATGCTATGGTCACGCATATAGCGAATCATTTCTTTACTGCCTTGCACTGCAATAGGAGATTTCTCAGCAATAGTACGCGCAATGTTAAAAACTCCACCCATTAATTCCTCTTGATCAATGAAAGTACTATTCACCAACCCAATACGGTGCGCTTCATCGCCCAAGACGGTGCGACCAGTATAAGCCAACTCACGCATCATCCCGTCACCGATGATATGCGGCAAGCGCTGCAACGTCCCGACATCTGCAGCCATTCCCATATCAACTTCTTTGATTGCAAACTGTGCGTCAATGGTGCTATAGCGCATATCACAGGCACTAATCAAATCAATAGCACCACCCAGACAGTACCCCTGGATTGCAGCAAGCACTGGTTTAGAACACTCATCGACCGCATTGAAAGACGACTGCAACTCTTCAATTTTACGCTTTAAAGTACGCGCGTTGCGCCCAACCTCCTTACCTAATTGCGCCCCAACTTGCGCCAAATACATCAAATCAATACCCGATGAAAAATGTTTACCCACAGCAGATAGCACTACTACACGCACCTCAGGCGTTTCTTCAATCCATATAAAAATATCGCGAATTTCAGTCCAAAACGCGGCATTCATGGCATTAATTTTTTCTGGACGGTTAATTTGAACATGAGCAATGCCCTCTCGGAGCTCAAGATTAAATGCACTGTATTGAGTCACTGTATGATTTCCTAATGGTTAATTTTTATTATCAAAATCGCGTAAGACCTCGTACTTTTAGTGCGGGATGGATAGCGAGGGCTGCGTAAGCAGCCCCTTAACCCCTTAATAGGCCGCTAAAGTCTTTGCAGTATAGGTTGTGTTGGTATTATATACAGCATGATAAGGCACACCAAAACATTAAAAGTTCGAGTACGAGACAGGCATGTGCCCTTGCTAAACCGCATGGCTCGCAGCGTTAATTTCATCTGGAACTTTGTTAATGAGTTAAGTCAACGCTCGATTAAAGAGCGAGGTGTGTTTTTGTCTGCTTTTGATACGCATCCCTACACTAAGGGCGCAGGTAAAGAGCTTGTGCTGCAAAGCCAAACCTTGCAGTGCGTTGCAGGTGAGTATGTCACACGCCGCAAGCAGTTTAAGAAGGTGCGGCTGAACTGGCGCAAATCAGGCGGTGTAAGCCGCTCACTGGGCTGGATACCCGTCAATACCGGTGCAGCTCAATGGAAAAACGGCAGGCCTACCATAATGGCCACTACTTCAAGGTGTGGGACAGCTACGGCCTGAGCCAATATAAATTCCGCTCTGGTAGCTTCAACGAAGATGCCCGTGGCCGCTGGTACTTCAATGTTGTGGTTGATATGGAGATCGAACCAAGCAAAGGCCAAGACCGCATCGGTATTGACCTTGGCTTAATTGATACAGCTACCTGCTCGGACGGCACCAAGCTGGAAGCGGACCGCTTCTATCGTGGCCTTGAGGAAAAGCTGGCCATCGCTCAACGAGCCAGAAATAAAACCCAAGTCAAAACCATTCACGCGAAAATCGCTAACCGTAGAAAAGATGCATTGCACAAGTTCAGCCGTAAGCTAGTTAATCGCTGCGGTGAAATCTATGTGGGCAATGTCAGTAGCTTAAAACTTGTTAAAATCACGATGGTCAAGTCAGTGCTGGACGCTGGCTGGGGTCAATTAAAAACAATGCTGGACTATAAATGCGCTCACGCAGGCATTGTTTTTAAGGAAGTAAACGAGGCATACACCACCCAAACCTGTTCGAATTGTGGCAGTTTGCCCGAGTCGAGGCCGAAAGGTATCGCAGGACTTGGAATAAGAGAATGGACGTGCAATGGGTGTGGTGTCACCCATGATCGCGATATCAACGCGGCACGTAACATTCTGGCGGCTGGGCATGGTCGTCTAGCAGTAGGAATCCTCGTCCTTTAGGTCGGGGAGGATATCAACTACACGTCTATCTTCCTGCGGCACTCACTATAACAAGCAGCATAACAATGTCGACGCCGTTCTGATTGTCACTATAGCGCTTAAAGCAATCAATACGCCCTAAGAAATATTTTGATACACTTATACACAGTTCGATCCATTGCCCGAATGTGGGTGGATCTTTTTAGGGAAATACTATCAATGTCCAATACTTTTGCCGGCGCTTTGGGGCGCAACTTCCTGGGGCAGTCACCCACTTGGTATAAACAAACAATTGTCTTCTTTTTAATCCTTAACCCCTTTGTCCTCCTGAGTTTAGGCCCTGCGGTAGCTGGTTGGTTATTGGTGGCTGAATTTATTTTTACTTTGGCAATGGCGCTTAAGTGTTATCCACTACAACCTGGGGGCTTACTGGTTGTAGAAGCTATCGTAATGGGCCTAGCTACTCCCGACGCTCTATACGCAGAACTGTTACAAAACTTCCCTGTGATTCTGCTATTGATGTTTATGGTCGCGGGTATTTACTTCATGCAGGAACTCCTTCTGACAGTGTTTTCACAGATTTTACTCAAGGTTAAATCTAAATCACTGCTCAGTTTATTATTCTGCGCCTTAGCTGCTTTTCTTTCTGCCTTTCTTGATGCTCTAACGGTTACCGCCGTACTCATCAGTGTTGCTGTAGGGTTTTATTCGGTATACCACAAGGTTGCCTCAGGCAAGAGTCCCCGCGAGGATAGTAACTACGGTTCAGATACTGAAGTTATCGAACTTCACCGTGAACATTTAGAAGAGTTCCGCGCTTTTTTACGCAGTTTGTTAATGCATGCAGCTGTTGGTACGGCTTTAGGAGGTGTAAGCACCATTGTTGGTGAACCTCAAAACCTCCTGATTGGTAAAACTATGGGCTGGGACTTTGGCGAATTCTTTATGCATATGTACCCTGTAGCCATGCCAGTATTTTTTACTGGGCTGTGTACTTGCTTGCTGCTAGAGAAAATGAACTGGTTTGGCTATGGAGCTAAATTACCACGCCCAGTACGTAAAGTACTGGCTGATTTTGACCAAGAAGAGCGCAAGCGTCGCACCAGTTCACAGAAAGCAGCTCTAGTTATTCAAGGTGCCGCTGCTATTGTCTTAATGCTTGGTTTAGCATTTCATGTCGCTGAAGTAGGCCTAATTGGATTACTGGTAATTGTCTTGATAACATCGTTAAACGGAATTACAGACGAAAATCAAATCGGTCGCGCTTTTCAAGACGCACTCCCTTTTACCGCCTTACTCGTAGTGTTCTTTGCTGTAGTTGCTGTCATTCAAGAGCAAAGCTTGTTTGCACCTGTTATTGGCTGGGTGCTCAGCCTACCCGTTGATCAACAGCCTTCGATGTTATTTGCAGCCAACGGTATCCTCTCAGCAATCAGTGATAACGTGTTTGTTGCCACTATTTATATCACTGAGGTAGAAAAAGCGTTTGCTGCTGGACAGATGAGTCGCGAACACTTTGACCTATTAGCCATCGCTATCAACACAGGGACTAACTTACCCAGTGTTGCCACGCCAAACGGGCAAGCAGCTTTCTTGTTTTTACTGACCTCAGCGATTTCACCTCTGATACGCTTATCTTACGGCCGGATGGCTTATATGGCATTCCCCTACGCTGTAATTATGAGCTTGGTCGGTTGGTGGGCCGTGACACACTGGGCTTGATATCCCCCCGACTAAAGAACAAGGATTCCTACTGCTAGACAACCATGCACGACCGCGAGAATATTTCGCGCCGCATTTATATCGCGGTCGTGAGTGGCACTGCATCCACTGCACGTCCACTCGCTTATTCCAAGCCCTGCAGTACCTTACGTTCTCGATTTGGACAGGCTGTCATAGGGTGTATCAAGTCGCAAACTAAAGCAGGTACACCCCGAGCTGGCAAACCTGCGCACATGAAAACACACTGTAGAGTCCCAGTTATTACACAAAGAGAGTGTCGGCGGTGCGCCTTTTACAGTAATCCGACAATATATTGAGCAGCAAAATATTGAGCAGCAAACAAGCCCTCAGTAGGACCGCTTACGCACACTAAGCCATCCATCTTCGCACTCAAAGTACAAAGTCTTGCACACCCCAATAAAAAGCTGCACACCTAAATCATTCAGTGTGCGGCCTTATTTTTAGTAGGATACAGCAATCAATCCCAGACTAGCTCTTTCCCGCTAGCTTGCTTTATACGCTCTATAAACTGTTGATGCGCTTCTAACTCTTCTTCTGTCGGCGCCAGTACAGTTAACGGCGGCCTATCCATTGCAATACGCTTGATTGCGGTTGGACGAACATAACCAGAGCCATCATCCCCACCATCACCAGCCAATGATAAGTGGGTCTGCCCCCCCGTCATGGCCAAATACACTTCCGCTAGAATCTCAGCATCAAGTAAAGCACCATGCAGTTCGCGCCCAGAGTTATCCACTCCATAACGCTTGCACAAAGCGTCCAAGCTGTTGCGTTGCCCTGGGTGACGCTCACGTGCCATAACCAAAGTATCTAAAACGGTACAGTGGCCAGCAGTAATATCGGCACGCTCCTTCTGGCCTAATAAAGCATACTCATTATTGATAAAGCCAATATCAAAGGGAGCGTTATGAATGACCAGTTCAGCCCCTTGAATAAACTCATAAAACTCGTCAGCAATATCTTTAAAGCGCGGCTTGTCTTTCAGGTACTCATCAGTAATTCCATGAACAGCAATGGCGCCCTCATCAATTTCACGATCTGGCTGAATATAAACGTGATAATGACGACCCGTAAGCTGTCTACCGACAATTTCCACGCAACCAATCTCAATAATGCGATGCCCATCCGTAACCGGCATACCTGTCGTTTCTGTATCTAAGACAACATATCTCACACGATAACCTCCTCTGCACCACGATTGGCCAAAGCATCAGCTCGCTCATTTCCTGGATGCCCTGTATGTCCGCGCACCCACTCCCACTCAATCTCATGGCGAGCCACCTGCTCATCCAATCGCTGCCAGAGATCTACATTTTTCACTGGGCGCTTGGCTGAAGTTTTCCAACCTCGCTTTTTCCAATTAGGCATCCACTCTTGAATCCCTTGCATAACATACTTTGAATCAGTGACCAGACGCACTGCACAAGGTCTTTTCAGCTCAGCCAATCCACGAATTGCGGCCATTAGCTCCATACGGTTATTGGTTGTTTCGATTTCCCCCCCCCATAATTCTTTTTCTTTGCCCTTGTACACCAACAATGCACCCCAGCCACCAGGTCCTGGATTCCCTTTACAAGCACCATCGGTAAAAATCTCCACTTTATCTGTCATATTCTTCGCTATGTTTAAAGTTTTTTGGATAAGGCGTATGCGCAGTAACCGCGGTAGTTCGTAATTTTTGTAAAGCCACTTTAGATGATTGCATCTTTGGATGCATACCATGCACCATTTTACGCGCCACCAACATATAACATCCACCCAAGGGGAGCTGTCGAGCAACCGCATAGTGCTCTAAACGAGCCAATTTATTTTGCAGTTTACTGGCTGTTAATAAAGGTATATAAGCAGCATAGCAACGTTTTTCCACGCTAAAGCCGAGAACACTAAGCCAGTCAGTAATACGCGCAGGCGCTAAATAATGAGCGTCCTTCCAAACATTGCAACTTAAGAAACGGTACACACCGAATAAGCTCCAAGTATGGCTGCCTACAATAATTAAGTGCCCCCCTGGGCGTACACAATGTGCGGCCTCACGCAGTACATCATGCGGAGAGCGAGCAAAATCTAAACTATGCTGCAGCACAACCACATCCACTGCATCGGCAGCCACGGGCCACTTATTTTCAGTACATTGCATTTCCACATTGATCTGCGGATCACCTATGCTGACACTCTGCCTAATACTAGGGGCTGCAACAATAGGAACTACAGGGTTGTAATGCAAAATATAACTGCCAAAATGACGAACTAATTGTGCTTCAAGCAGCTCTCGCTCCATTTTCCCTAGCAGCTGCCCCTTTGCCGTTCTAAACCAATGTGCTAAAGGTTGAGCTCGATTTTTATGCGGACGCGATAAGAAATTTAAAAATCGCTGTAATTTCATAAACCGATACCTGCTTGATCTGTTGTATTGGGAAATACACGCCCCCCAACATGTTAAGCTTGTTTAATTTGCCATCAAGGAGCATCACATGCTGACCTTTACCGCCCTGCCCGCATTTAATGATAACTATATCTGGCTGCTGCAAAACACCCAGCGCCTGCAGTGCGCAGTGGTTGATCCTGGTGATGCACAGCCAGTCTTAACTTGGTTAGCAGAAAACCCTCAATGGCAACTCACAGACATCTTGATCACTCATCACCATTATGATCACGTAGGCGGAGTCACACAGTTAAAGCAAGCCACTCAAGCACGAGTAACGGGCCCCGCTCGCGAGAAAATTCCAAGCTTAGACCATCCAGTGGATGATAACGCTATCATTAATGTTCTGGGCTCTACCGTACAGGTTTTCGCTGTACCAGGACATACCTTAGGTCACGTAGTTTATTATTGCCAAGATACCTATAAACAACCTTGGCTACTCAGTGGTGATACTTTATTTGCCGCAGGTTGTGGCCGTATGTTTGAAGGAAGTTCCGAACAGATGTTTACTTCACTCGAACGCCTAGCGGCTCTACCAGATCCTACCTTGGTGTACTGCACACATGAATATACTTTAAGTAACCTACACTTTGCTCAGGCTGTCGAACCTTACAACACTGATATACAAACACGTATTACTGAGGTCACCGCACTGCGTAAAGCAGACAAAATCACCCTGCCGAGCAACTTAGCTTTAGAAAAGCGGACTAACCCTTTTCTACGCTGCAAAGTACCAGCAGTTATTCAAGCAGCAGAGCAACATGCGAAAATGCGCCTAACCGAAAACCATGCGGTATTCGGCTCGCTTCGATCATGGAAAGATACATTTTGAGAGCTGCGTTTCACTGTTCAACTTGACCATACAACTAAACACTTTCTAGAATTGCGCATATTTTACGAGACTCACTGCCTAATGCTCATTATTAATCGCTCTTTTACTACTGTACTCAACCCGCTACGCCGTACGACCTTATTGAGTGCCCTTTTAGTGAGCACTCTTTTTGCTACAGGTTGCCAATCCTTTAATGCCGTAGATGAACCAATAAGTATTAGGGCCTCCAACAGTCAAGCCAGTAAAAATACAGTTGTGACTCATGCAAAAAATGCCCGCAACTGGAAAGCATCTGTACTCGGCAATGAAGTAGATATATGGCAACGTATTCGTGATGGTTTCCAACTCCAAGGTTTAATGGATACCAACCCTCGGATTGACCAACATCGTTTATGGTTTGCCAGCCGCGGCCGCTCCATTGAAATCATGTCAGAACGCAGCAGCCCTTACATGTACTACATTGTTGAAAATCTAGAAGCGCGTGATATGCCTCTAGAGCTAGCCTTGCTGCCAATGATTGAAAGTGCTTATGACCCACTAGCTTACTCACGCTCCCATGCCGCAGGCTTATGGCAATTCATCCCCTCCACCGGTCGCCACTTCAAGCTCAAGCAATCCCATTGGTATGATGCTCGCCGCGACATTATGGCGTCAACCCAAGCTGCGCTCGATTACCTGCAATATTTAAACAACATGTTTAATGGTGATTGGTTGCTGGCTTTGGCTGCTTACAACGCAGGGGAAGGAACCGTTAGCCGTGCGATTGAACGCAACATCGCTCGCGGCTTACCAACTGACTATTGGAACCTCAGTCTGCCAGAAGAAACCCAAGGTTATGTACCTAAACTGCTGGCAGTATCTCAACTGATTAATGCTCCAGACGCTTACGGCCTAGCGCTACAACCTATTGCAAATGAGCCTTATTTCACTCAAATTCCTCTCAAACAACAAACAGATATCAAGCGCCTAGCCCAGCTGGCTAAAATTGATAAGGCTGAGCTACTTAAACTGAATCCAGCCTACAACCAAGGCATCACATTAGACGGCCCCAAACACCTACTTGTACCTAAGGATCATGCAGAAATCTTGACTGTTAAACTGGCTCAAATGAAGCCCAGCGAGCTGGTGCAATGGCACAAGCACAAGGTACGTCGAGGTGATAACCTGTTGCGTATTGCTGGCCAATACAATGTGTCTATATCCCTTATTCAAGAACTCAACAACCTGAATGATCACAATCTCAGCATTGATCAAGAACTCAATATCCCTGTAAGTCCAGGTGCGACAGTTATCGCACAAAACACTCAGCAAGCCAGCGCAAAAACAACCTATACTGTACGCCCTGGCGATAGCTTGTCACAAATTGCTGCGCGCCATAATGTGTCTGTTGCGCAAATTAAAAACTGGAACAAGCTTTCATCTAACACCATTAAAGTCGGTCAAAGTCTTGCGTTAGCCGTCAACAGCAATACTGTAAAGCGCGCAAAAGCGTCTCATTATAAGGTGCGTCCTGGCGATTCATTATATGCCATAGCCAAGCGACACAAAATCACTCTTGAACAACTAAAAAATTGGAATCCTAAAACCAGTACTCACCTAAAACCAGGCCAAACTCTAGCGCTCTACCTGTAGTTATACTAGGGTATTCATAGGAATCATGTGACACTTTACACGTCGTGCAGTGCTGTAAAGCACTCTCACCTTGTAGGCTTATCGAATAAACTTACTGCGAAATTATCGTGTTACTGCTCTTAATGAAGGATTGATGGTTATGCGCGTATTTTTTTACATCCTTGGCGTGCTTTTATTGAGCCATCATGCGTTTGCTGATGTAGTGACCAGTCACGGCTATGCACAGTTCGGCAAACTCAAATATAGTGCTAACTTTACTCATTTTGACTGGGTTAACCCTAAGGCCCCCAAAGGCGGGACTGTACGCCTGATGGGTTACGGCTCCTTCGATACCCTCAACCCTTATACTTTAAAAGGCAACAGCCCTATTTCAACTGCAGACTTTGCTAGCTATGGCATCAGCGAACTCAACGAACCATTAATGGTTGGCAGTGGACTCTATGATCCTTCAGGTGACGAGCCCGCCAGTGCATACGGTTTAATAGCAGAAAGCGTACAATACAATAAAAGCCGCAGTTGGGTAGTCTTTAATCTGCGTAAAGAGGCTCGCTTTCATGATGGCACCCCCATTACAGCCAAAGACGTTGCCTTCTCTTACCGTACTCTATTAACTCAAGGTCACCCCCAATACCGCACTTACCTGCAAGAAGTGCAGCGGGTTGATATTCTTGCCCCTCACCGCATTCGTTTTGTTTTTAAACGTGAAGGTAACCCTTTGTTGATTTTACGCATCGGTGATTTACCAGTCTTACCAGAACACTACTGGCGTGATAAAGATTTTAGTAAAACCACTTTCACTCCACCATTGGGCAGTGGCCCCTATAAAATAACTGAGGTCAAACCCGCTCGTAGTTTGGTCTTCGAACGCGTCAAAAATTGGTGGGGCGAAGACCTAGCCGTCAACCGTGGCAAATATAACTTTGATAAAGTCATTGTAGATTTTTATCGTGATAAACACGTCGCTTTTGAAGCTTTTAAAGTCGGCAGCTTTGATTTTTATATAGAACACCAAGCTAAAAACTGGGCTAGCAATTACCGTTTTCCATCCATCGCCAAGGGTGAAATTATCCGCGCTGAAATTGAACACAAAATCCCAACGCAAACCCAAGCCTTATTCATCAACACCCGCAGAGTCCAATTTCACGACAGGGCAACGCGCGAAGCCTTAACTTTACTATTTGATTTTGAGTGGGCCAATCGTACTTTATTCAATAGCGCTTACACCCGCGCACAGAGTTATTATCCAAACAGTGATTTTTCTGCGCGTGATATTCCTAAGGGTAACGAGTGGCTACTGTTATCTAAGTGGCGTACAGAGCTGCCACCTGAGTTATTCAGACAACCTTTTGTACTCACACCAACAAACGGTCGTGGTATTCCACGAGATACATTGCGCAAAGCTCTAGATTTATTAGCCCAAGCCGGTTGGAAAACCACCTCCCATGGTTTAAAAAATCGACATGGTGAACAACTGAAATTAGAAATTCTACTGCTGAATCCTCGTCTAGAACGTATTTTGCAGGCCTACCTCAACACACTGAAGCGTGTAGGTATTGACGCCACAATGCGCACTGTAGACCGTGCTCAATATAAACAACGTTTGGATAATTTTGATTTTGATATCACCTTATTAACCTTGCCACAAACCTTGAGTCCAGGATTAGAGCAATGGCAGTATTTCCATTCATCCCAAGCTAATGTTAAGGGCAGTAAAAATTATGCTGGAGTAAACAGCCCCGTAATTGATGATTTATTGGAACAACTGCTCAAGGCTACTAGCTATCGCGAGCAACGCACTGCAACACGCGCCTTAGACCGTGCTTTACTCTGGAACTACTACAGCATTCCAAATTGGTATATTAGTCATCATCGAATTGCTTACCGAAACCGTTTTGACTTTGTACACACCCCTCCCTATACCTTGGGCTTACGAGCATGGTGGTTAAAACCTACGGAGAATCACTAATGTTAACTGTGTTACGCAACAGTTGTTTGTCACTTGCTTTTTTAATATGTAGCGCTAATGCTTGGGCCGCAGCGCAGCATGCTATGACGCTCTATGATGAAGCACCTAAATACCCTAGTAATTTTACCCATTTTGATTACACCAACCCCCAAGCTCCTAAAGGTGGAACCTTACGTTTAGCTGGCCTCAATGGGTTTGATAGCCTTAATCCTTTTATTCCTAAAGGTAATGCTGCCGATCGCATTGCCCTCATTTACGACACCCTAACCTACCACTCCGCCGATGAGCCTTTTACTGAGTACGGTTTGCTAGCCGAACGTATTGAAAAAGCTGATGACAATAGTTTTGTACGTTTTTACTTAAACCCCAAAGCACGCTTTCATGATGGCAAACCTGTCACTGCTGAAGATGTACGCTTTACTTTCAACACCTTAGTCGAAAAAGGTCATCCACTATATCGCCACTACTATGCTGATGTTGCTGAAGTTGTAGTGGAGAATCACCTACAGGTGCGTTTTGATTTTAAACACAATAACAACCGTGAACTACCCTTAATCCTTGGCCAGTTACAAATTTTACCTAAGCACTGGTGGGCCAAGCGTGACTTTACCAAAACCAGTTTAGAAGCCCCTTTGGGTAGCGGCCCTTACCGCTTAACCCGTATTGATGCAGGCCGCAGTTTACGCTACGAACGCGTGGATGACTGGTGGGCTAAAGACCTTCCCGTCTCAAAAGGCTTGTACAACTTTGATGTAATTCATATTGATTACTACCGCGACATGGCCGTAGCGCTAGAAGCGTTTAAAGCCGGTCAATTTGATTTCAATCTAGAATATTCTGCTAAAGACTGGGCTACAGGTTACGACTCGCCGGCCTTACGCAACGGTAAAATCATTAAAAAATCCGTAAAAAACCATAATCCAGTGGGCATGCAAGGCTATACCTTCAACATACGCCGCCCAATGTTCAAAGATGTTCGGGTGCGTAAAGCCATTAGTTTATTATTTGATTTTGAATGGACCAATAAACAACTATTTTATGGTTCTTATACTCGCACCCACAGTTTTTTTGAAAACTCTGATCTTGCAGCTCGTGGCTTACCATCAGCAGCTGAACTGGAAATCTTAGAGCCTTTACGCGATTCCATCCCCGACGAAGTTTTTACTCAAACCTTTAAACTACCTGTCAGCGATGGCAGCGGTATTATTCGTGAGCGACGCTTAGAAGCATGGCGTTTACTCAAAGAAGCCGGTTATCGCATCGAAAATGACCGAATGGTTAACGCCCAGGGTGAACCGCTAACTTTTGAATTCATTATTGCTCAAGCGAACTTAGAACGCGTGCTACTGCCTTTTAAACGCAATCTAGCAGAGCTCGGCATAGAAATGACCATTCGCCGCACTGATGTCTCACAGTACATTAACCGCATGCGCTCACGGGACTTTGATATGACCTCCAGTATTTGGCCGCAATCTAACTCCCCAGGCAATGAACAACGAGACTTTTGGCACTCAAGCAGTGTCGATAACCCAGGTAGCCGAAACTTCATTGGTTTAAGTGATCCTGCTATCGACAGCTTAGTAGAAGGTTTAATTAACGCTCCAAATCGAGAACACTTAATCACCTATGCTCGTGCATTAGACCGTGTACTGCTATGGGGGCACTATGTTATCCCCAATTACTTTATTGATAGTTGGCGCATTGCCTACTGGGAGCATTTAGCGCGACCTGCAGTAGCGCCTTTATATGACTATGGACTGATGACATGGTGGCGCAAACCCAATATTGCAAGCCCTGAAACTGAGGCCAAATAAACTCATGCTAGCGTATATTATTCGGCGATTGTTGCTGATCATTCCCACCTTGCTGGGCATATTAGTGGTGAATTTCATTATTATTCAGGCCGCTCCTGGTGGCCCTGTAGAACAGATGATTGCTAAGCTAGAAGGCTTTGATGCCGCTGCAGGTGGTGCCACAGGACGGATTTCAGGGGGGGGGTCTGAGGTTTCCAGCTCCTCCTCAGCCAATTATCGAGGCGCACAAGGACTGGACCCAGAGTTAGTGCTGGAAATTGAGCGTATGTATGGCTTTGATAAGCCCCCTATTGAGCGCTTTTGGATCATGTTGAAAAATTATGCACGTTTTGATTTTGGCGATAGTTTTTTTCGCGACGCTAAAGTCATAGACCTCATTTTGGAAAAGATGCCAGTGTCCATATCTCTTGGATTGTGGAGCACGCTATTAATGTACTTAATCTCTATCCCTTTAGGGATCAGTAAAGCTGTACGCCATGGTAGCTCTTTTGATGTCTGGACCAGTTCAGCTATTATTTTAGGTTATGCTATTCCTGCCTTCTTATTTGCTATTTTACTGGTAGTCGTCTTTGCTGGTGGTAGCTATTTAAGTTGGTTCCCCTTGAGAGGCCTAACCTCCAATAATTTTGAAGATTTAAGCGTATTAGGGAAAGTACTTGACTATTTCTGGCACCTAGCACTACCTGTAACGGCCTTAGTCATCGGCAACTTTGCGACTTTGACCTTACTGACTAAAAATAGCTTTTTAGATGAAATCAACAAACAATACGTCACCACCGCTCGAGCTAAAGGTTTGCCTGAAAACAAAGTGCTCTATGGCCACATTTTTCGCAATGCCATGCTAATCATTATTGCCGGCTTCCCTGCAGCTTTCATTGGTATGTTCTTTACCGGCTCATTGCTGATTGAAGTGATTTTTTCTTTAGATGGCTTAGGTCTGCTTAGTTTTGAAGCAGCCATTAACCGAGACTATCCAGTGGTGTTTGGCACTTTATTCTTATTTACTCTACTAGGCCTATTAGTTAAGTTAATCGGAGACATCACTTACACCCTAGTCGATCCGCGCATTGATTTCAGCAGCAGAGGGAATTGATATGGCTCTCTCTCCCATTAATCAGCGCCGGTTTACCCGTTTTAAAGCCCACAAACGCGGCTGGTATTCACTTTGGATCTTTTTGATTTTATTTGTCTTATCCTTAGGTGCAGAGCTTATTGCTAATGATAAGCCCCTCATCGTACAGTACGATGGTGATTTCTACTTCCCTGTTGTTAAACGTTATCCAGAAACCACTTTTGGTGGCGAGTTCCCCTTGCAAGCGAATTATAAAAGCCCCTATATCCAAGAATTAATTGCAGAAAAGAATGGTTGGATGATCTGGCCCATCATCCCTTTTAGTTACGAGAGTATTAACTATGATCTACAGGTACCAGCGCCGGCACCACCCTCACTGCAAAACTGGTTAGGTACTGACGATCAAGGCCGTGATGTAATGGCACGGGTAATTTACGGTTTCCGCATCTCAGTACTCTTTGCCTTAACACTCACGTTAATCAGCTCACTAATTGGTGTATTTGTCGGGGCTTTACAGGGTTTCTATGGTGGTTGGGTTGACCTTGTTGGCCAACGCTTTTTAGAAGTTTGGTCGGGGCTACCGGTGTTGTACTTATTGATTATTATGGCTAGTTTCATTCAGCCAAACTTTTGGTGGCTGTTGGGCATCATGCTATTGTTCTCGTGGATGAGCTTAGTGGATTTAGTGCGAGCAGAGTTTTTACGCGGTCGTAATTTAGAGTATGTGCGTGCAGCCCGCGCTTTAGGCATGCAAAACAGTGTCATTATGTTCCGCCATATTTTACCAAACGCCATGGTATCCACTATCACTTTCTTACCCTTTATTTTAACCGGTGCGATTGGGACCTTAACTGCTCTAGATTTTTTAGGTTTTGGTCTACCACCTGGATCTCCCTCTTTAGGCGAACTTGTAGCCCAAGGTAAATCTAATTTGCAAGCGCCTTGGTTAGGTATCAGCGCCTTTATGGTCTTAGCATTGATGTTAAGTTTATTAGTCTTTATTGGTGAGGCTGCTCGCGATGCATTCGATCCAAGAAAATAAACCACAAGCACTGGTTAGTATTGAAGACTTGTCTGTTGATTTTCTCAGCGGTACAAACGTGCTGCATGCAATAAAAAACATCAGCTTCAGTATTAATAAAGGTGAAACATTAGCGCTAGTAGGCGAAAGCGGGTCAGGGAAATCTGTCACTGCCCATTCTATTTTACGCTTACTCCCCTATCCTCTTGCTAAGCATCCAAACGGGAAAATTATCTATCAAGGGAAAGACTTACTCAGTAGTTCTGTAGCATCTTTACGTCAAGTACGTGGCCACCGCATTGCTATGATTTTCCAAGAACCAATGAGCTCACTCAACCCTTTGCACAGCATCGAGAAGCAGATCAATGAAGTTTTGATGCTGCACAAAGGTATGAATGCTAAGCAAGCTTCAGCACGCACGTTAGAGCTGCTCAAGCTCGTTGAAATTAAAAACCCTGAGCAACGTATGAGTTCTTACCCGCACGAACTCTCTGGCGGTCAACGCCAACGGGTTATGATTGCCATGGCACTAGCCAATGAGCCGGAACTTTTAATTGCTGATGAGCCCACAACAGCATTGGATGTTACTGTTCAGCAAACCATTTTAAACTTGCTCAAAGACTTACAGCAGCGCTTAGGCATGTCGATCTTGCTGATCAGCCATGACCTCAACCTAGTGCGTCGTTTCGCACACCGCGTCTGTGTAATGCGTGACGGAGAAATTGTTGAGCAAGCATCTTGTGAACAAATTTTTAGCGCACCACAACACCCTTATACTCAAGAATTGCTCGGTGCTGAACCTAGTGGCGAGCCAGTCTCTCATGAGCCCACCAAAATACTTTTGGAAATCAAAGATCTTAAGGTCTGGTTCCCCATTAAAAAAGGTATCTTGCAGCGCACTGTAGATTATGTAAAAGCGGTGGATGGTATTAGCTTTAGCCTACAACAGGGACAGACCTTAGGCGTTGTAGGTGAAAGTGGCTCAGGAAAATCCACTTTAGGCTTAGCTATTTTGCGCTTAATTCAAAGTAAGGGAGAAATTTTTTACCAAGGCCAAGAGATTGGCCAACTTTCACAAAAACAATTCCGCCCTTTGCGCCGTGACATTCAGGTGGTTTTTCAGGACCCCTTTGGTAGCTTGAGCCCAAGAATGAGCGTCTCAGATATCATTGGCGAAGGTTTAAACATCCATAAACTAGGTAATGCCACAGAACAAGAGCAAGCCATTATCGAAGTATTACATGAAGTGGGGCTCGACCCAGAAACACGTTATCGCTATCCTCACGAGTTTTCAGGGGGGCAACGGCAACGTATTTCTATTGCTCGCGCCTTAGTGCTCAAGCCTAAGTTAATTATTTTGGATGAACCCACCTCCGCCCTTGACCGTACAGTACAGCGCCAAGTGGTTGAGCTACTACGTGACTTACAACGTAAACACAACTTAACTTATATATTTATTAGCCACGACTTAGCAGTGGTCAAGGCCTTAAGTCACCAACTATTGGTGATGCGCCAAGGTCGTGTCGTGGAACAAGGTGTGGCAAAAAATATTTTTTCTGCACCACAGCAAGATTACACACAGCAGTTGTTAGCAGCGGCTTTTATCAATAGCCCTGCACAACTGTGACAATTGACTCAAAAAAAGGAAAAAACCATGGGTTTTATGACCGGTAAACGCGTTTTAATCGTTGGTGTAGCCAGCAAGCTCTCCATTGCTTCAGGTATTGCTGCTGCCATGCACCGTGAAGGCGCAGAGTTGGCTTTCACTTACCAGAATGAAAAACTAAAAGGCCGTGTTGAAGGTTTTGCCGAAAGTTGGGGCTCTTCAGCAGATATGTGCTTCCCGTGCGATGTAGCAAATGATGAAGATATTGAAAATGTATTCATCGAACTGTCGAAAAAATGGGATGGGTTGGACTGCATCGTGCACTCAGTAGGTTTTGCCCCTAGCGACCAGTTGGACGGAGACTTCACTGAAGTAACTAACCGTGAAGGCTTTAAAATTGCCCATGACATCAGTGCTTACAGCTTCATTGCACTGGCCAAAGCTGGCCGTGAAATGATGAAAGGTCGTAATGGTAGCCTACTGACACTGACTTATTTAGGTGCAGAACGCACAATGCCGAACTACAACGTGATGGGTATGGCAAAAGCGAGCTTAGAAGCAGGTGTACGCTATTTAGCCGGTAGTTTAGGCCCAGAAGGAACTCGCGTAAACGCAGTTTCAGCAGGTCCTATTCGTACCTTGGCAGCATCTGGTATCAAAAGCTTCCGTAAAATGCTAGCCGCTAACGAAAAGCAAACTCCGCTACGCCGTAACGTAACCATTGAAGAAGTGGGCAACGCAGGTGCATTCTTATGCTCTGATCTTGCTTCAGGCATCAGTGGCGAAATCATGTATGTTGATGGCGGTTTCAATACCACAGCGATGGGCAACATCGAAGAAGACTGATTAAATTGACGCTATTCATTTAGCTATCAAAAACCCTCATCGTTGATAAGTCACTTTGAGGGTTTTTTATTGCACGCAAAATACTAAAAAATATTGTATATAAATATTATTTGATGAAGTTTTAAAATACATTGTTAGAATGGCACGCTCATTTTTAACAATGCGCTTAATGCCATAAGGATCTAACGTGCAAACACCCTCTAAAGCGGGCCGAACGATAAATCCAACTGTGTTTTATACTTCTGCTTGTTTAATCATTGTTTTAGTTTTATTTGCAAGTATTTTCCCTACCACTGCAAAAAACAATTTCGATCACATTCAAACCTGGATCATTGATCATGTTAGTTGGTTTTGTAATCCCCCCTCAAAACCACAGAGGCTATTTGTAGAAAATTCCATTAATATGAACTCAAGGAGTTTTCTATGCGTAAATCAAAATTCACTGAGAGCCAGATTATGGCAATTCTCAAACAAAATGA
>NZ_JAXIVU010000027.1:0-26598 GCF_034259425.1 Denitrificimonas halotolerans | reverse complement strand
AACCGCGTTCGGTTATTTGTTTGATGGCCTCAGCTTTGAATTCAGGTGTAAAACGTGGTTTTGCCATGATGCTCTCCTAAAGGTTTATTCTAACTTAAGGAGTGTCTAGTGTTTTAGGGGAAGTCCAGTATAAAAAAAGGGTGGCTAAAGCCACCCTTTTTGAATGCTAAGAACGAATCAGTTCTTGCCTTCCTGAGCTTGACGAATCAGATCACCTAAAGTGGTCGGACCAGCTGCTTCAACTTCTTGCTTGCGCATTTCTTTCATTGCATCTTTTTCTTCTTCAACGTCTTTAGACTTGATAGACAAGTTAATAACGCGAGATTTACGATCGATGTTGATAATTTTAGCTTCAACTTCGTCGCCTTCTTTCAACACGTTACGTGCATCTTCTACGCGGTCACGGCTGATTTCAGATGCTTTCAGAACTGCTTCGATATCATCAGCTAAAAGTACAACTGCGCCTTTAGCGTCAACCTCTTTAACAGTACCTGTCACGATAGAGCCTTTTTCGTGCTCAGAAGCATAGCTAGAGAATGGATCATCTTCGAGTTGCTTAATACCTAAAGAGATACGCTCACGCTCTGGATCTACCGAAAGGATTACAGTTTCTAACTCATCGCCTTTCTTGTAGTTACGAACTGCTTCTTCGCCTGCTTCGTGCCAGCTGATGTCTGATAAGTGAACCAGACCATCAATGCCACCTTCTAGACCGATAAAGATACCGAAGTCAGTAATAGACTTAATAGTACCGGAAATTTTATCGTTCTTGTTATACTGGCTTGAGAAGTCTTCCCATGGGTTAGATTTGCACTGCTTAATACCCAGAGAAATACGACGGCGCTCTTCATCAATGTCCAGAACTTGAACTTCAACTTCGTCACCCACCTGAACAACTTTAGAAGGATGAATGTTTTTGTTAGTCCAATCCATTTCTGAAACGTGCACTAAACCTTCAACACCTTCCTCCAGTTCAGCAAAGCAGCCGTAGTCAGTCAGGTTGGTTACACGTGCCATGACACGAGTACCTTCTGGGTAACGGGCTTTGATTGCTACCCATGGATCCTCACCTAACTGCTTCAGGCCTAAAGACACACGGTTACGCTCACGATCAAACTTCAATACTTTAACGTCAATCTCGTCACCAACATTAACGATTTCGCTTGGGTGCTTAATACGCTTCCAAGCCATATCGGTAATGTGCAGCAGGCCATCAACACCACCCAAGTCAACAAAAGCACCGTAGTCAGTAAGATTCTTAACGATACCTTTAACTTGCTGGCCTTCTTGCAGGTTCTCAAGCAATGCTTCACGCTCAGCACTGTTTTCTGCTTCCAGAACTGCACGGCGCGAAACAACAACGTTGTTGCGTTTTTGATCAAGCTTGATTACTTTGAACTCAAGCTCTTTACCTTCTAAGTGCGTAGTGTCGCGAACCGGACGTACGTCTACCAGTGAGCCTGGTAAGAAAGCGCGAATTCCGTTCACATCAACTGTAAAGCCACCTTTAACCTTACCGTTGATGACACCCGTAACAACTTCTTCAGCGTTAAATGACGCTTCAAGAACAAGCCATGACTCAGCACGCTTCGCTTTTTCACGGGACAGTTTGGTTTCACCAAAGCCGTCTTCTACCGCATCAAGTGCAACGTGAACTTCATCACCAACTTTGATGGTCAGTTCGCCCTGCTCGTTATAGAACTGCTCAACTGGGATAACACCCTCTGATTTTAAACCAGCGTGTACTGTTACCCAATCACCGTCAATATCAACAACAAGACCAGTGATAATTGCACCGGGCTGCATGTCTAGAGTTTTTAGGCTTTCTTCAAAAAGGTCTGCAAAGCTTTCGCTCATGTTTAATCCTGCTGATCGAGGGCAAGGATCTGCCCAAATCCACATTCCAGATTAATGTGGTCTTATTTATAAAATGAGCTGATGTAAGCTGAGCATCTGGAAGCATTACATAACTCATGAGAGAGTCATTCCACATTAATTGCGGCTACTCTTGTTTTATCCAGCCAGGCTGCGAACAGCAACCTCGCTAAGAATTCTTTCTAGCACTTGCTCAATAGTCATTGTCGTTGAGTCCAAGACAACAGCGCCTTCAGCGGGCTTCAACGGGGCAATGGTTCGATTCATATCACGTTCATCGCGGGCACGAATCTCCTCAAGCAGACTCGCTAATGTAACAGCTTCCCCTTTTTCCTTCAACTGAAAATAACGACGACGGGCACGTTCTTCTGCGCTTGCCGTTAAAAAAATTTTGAGTGGCGCATCAGGAAAAACCACAGTCCCCATATCACGTCCATCTGCAATTAAACCTGGGACTTGACGGAAACTTTGTTGACGACGCAATAAACCTGCACGCACAGCCGGCAATGCAGCAACTTGTGAGGCCTGCGCACCTATAGTTTCGGTACGGATTTTATCTGTAACATCATTGCCTTCTAAAAAGATGAGCTGTTTATGGTCTTCATTCACAATAAACTGTACATCCAAAGCAGTGGCCAACTGCTCAAGCTGAGCTTCATCATCTAGAGCAACATCATGTTGCACTGCAGCCAACGCTAAAACACGGTAAATGGCACCAGAGTCCAGTAAATGCCACTGTAAATGACTGGCTAATAAACCGGCTACGGTACCTTTTCCTGAGCCACTTGGCCCATCAATGGTAATGACAGCGGGGAGACTCATGCTTGCTCCTCGACAGCTACACGCATACCAACTTTTCCGCATAACTCTAAAAAGTTTGGGAAAGACGTAGCGACATGTACGCTATCATGGATACGGATAGGGGCTTGAGCACGCAACGCAGCTACACTAAAGGACATAGCGATACGATGGTCACCATGTGCCCACACCTCACCACCACCGATCGGGCCACCTTCAATAATAATTCCATCCGGTGTACCTTGCGCGTCAACACCTAAAGTAGTGAGACCATCTACCATCACTTGAATACGGTCAGACTCTTTGACACGCAACTCTTCTGCACCGCGCAAAACTGTGCGCCCCTCAGCACAAGCTGCGGCAATAAAGAGCACTGGAAATTCATCAATCGCTAAGGGAACGAGCTCAAGAGGAATTTCAACACCTTTTAGACGCGAACTGCGCACGCGAATATCAGCAACCAACTCACCGCCTACTTCGCGAATACGCTCAAGACTGAGGTCTGCACCCATAAGCTTTAAAATATCAATGATGCCGGTACGTGTTGGGTTGATTCCCACATGTTCAAGTAACAGTTCAGAATCAGCTGCGATACAAGCAGCCACCATAAAAAAAGCTGCCGAAGAAATATCTGCAGGCACCTCAATATGCGTCGCAGTTAAAGCATGATTACTTTCGATTTTAGCGGTAGGACCATTTACTTCAACCGGATAGCCGAAACCGCTCAGCATACGTTCCGTGTGGTCTCGAGTGGGTGCGGGCTCTGTGACGCTAGTTTCTCCTCCGGCGTACATACCAGCCAATAACAGACAGGATTTGACTTGCGCACTGGCCATAGGCATTTCGTAATGCATACCGGTAAGGCGTTGCCCGCCCCGAATCGTCAAAGGTGGACGACCTTCTGGTGCGGTTTCAATGACAGCACCCATTTCACGTAAAGGCTTAGCTATACGATTCATTGGTCGCTTAGATAATGAGGCATCGCCTGATAAAGTTGTATCAAAAGATTGCGCTGCTAAAATGCCTGATAGCAGGCGCATGGTCGTACCTGAGTTACCAACATAAATCGGTCCAGGAGGTGCTTGCAAACCATGCAGCCCAACACCATGAACAACTACTCGTCCATTTTCAGGGCCTTCAATGACGACGCCCATATCGCGAAATGCTTGAATAGTTGCTAAAGCATCTTCACCTTCAAGAAAACCTTCGATCTCGGTAACACCTTGCGCTAAAGAACCAAGCATAATGGCTCTGTGCGAAATAGATTTATCACCTGGAACGCGAATGGTGCCGTTAACTTGCCCGCCTGGGTTAGCTAAAAAAATCAGATCATTATCAAGCATGGTTTCCACATAGGCCCTTTGGGCTAAAATTGTACTGAAATGTTCGCGGGCTACACGTGCACGGGTAAAGACACCAAGCAAGTGACGCCCATTTTCTTCGGCAATAGCGTTGCGTAGCACATCAAGATCGTCCCGAAACTGATCCAACTGCTGCAGAACAGCATCTTTATTGGCCAAAAAGATATCGTGCCACATGACAGGATCACTACCTGCTATACGGGTAAAGTCACGAAAACCACCGGCGGCATAGCGAAATATTTCTAAATTTTCGTTTCTTTTTGCCAAGGAATCGACTAAGCCAAAGGCTAAAAGATGTGGCAAATGACTAGTTGCAGCCAGTACCCGATCGTGCTGCTCCACACTCATGCTTTCCACATCTGCGCCTAACCCTTGCCACAATTGCTGTACGCACCTCAATGCGTCTGGGTTGGTCTGCTCATGAGGGGTTAATATTACTTTATGATGTTTGAAGAGTGTTGAGTTTGCTGCTTCAACGCCACTGCGTTCAGATCCCGCGATCGGATGTCCAGGCACTAGTAAAGGAGGTAAAACTCCAAAAACTTTTTGCGCAGCTGTTAAAAGATGTCCTTTCACGCTACCAACATCGGTAATAATAGTATCTGTCAGTTTTAGGTCGGCAATCTGACCTAGCAAAGTTTGCAAAGCTAAAACAGGGACAGCAAGCATTATGACGTCCGCTTCTTTGCAAGCCTCAGCTAAATCATTACAGCAACGGTCAGCCACCCCTAATTCTACAGCTCGCTTGCGAGAATGCGGATCAAGATCAACACCAACAACTTCTTGCGCTAATCCTGCATCACGCACACCTTTAGCAAAAGAAGAACCGATGAGTCCCAGGCCTATCACGACGAGGCAATTGACAATCGGTACTGATGAGGGTGTGCTGTGCATATTAGTCCTGCTTTAAAACTTCAGTGAGTGCATCCAAGAAGCGTTGGTTTTCTGCTTGCGTACCAATAGATACACGTAAGAATGTTGGCATGCCGTAACCAGCAACAGGCCGTACAATCACACCTTTCTGCAACAATTCTTGATTGATAGGGCTCGCATCACGCTGAAAGTCTACAGCAATAAAGTTTCCTCGTGAGGGAATCCATGACAATCCTAATCGTTTAAAGCCTTCTTCGAGTTGCTGCATACCTTGATTATTCATAGTTCGACTGCGCTCAAGATACTCTTGATCATCCAATGCAGCACAGGCGGCAACAAAGGCTAAACTATTAACATTAAAAGGCTGGCGTACACGATTGAGTACTTCTGCAATTTCTTTTGAAGAAACCGCATAACCAACGCGCAACGCCGCTAAACCATAAGCTTTAGAAAACGTGCGTGAAACTAATAGATTTGAATAGCGACTCAGAAAGTCCATGCCGTCGGGCAAGTCACTTTGCTCTGCATACTCAATATAGGCTTCATCTAAAACTACTAATACATTATTTGGTACTTTTCTTAAAAAAGCATTCAGCGCTGCCTGATCAAACCAAGTGCCCGTAGGGTTGTTAGGGTTGGCAATAAAGATTACGCGCGTGTTGTCATCAATCGCAGCGGCCATTGCCTCTAGATCGTGGCCATAGTTTTTAGCCGGGACCTGACGACATTCTGCTCCGGAAGCTAAGGTTGCAATAGGATACACTGCGAAAGAGTATTCACTAAAGATGGCATTACGACCCGGAGCTAGCCAAGCTCGAGCTACTAGCTCCAAAATATCATTAGAACCATTACCTAAAGTAATCTGCTCAGTTTCAAGATTGAAGCGGTGAGCCAGCTTTTCTTTTAATGCAAAACCACTGCCATCTGGATAACGGGTTAAGTCAGGTAATGCCTCTGTAATTGCAGCAGTAACTTTAGAGCTAGGGGCGAGTGGGTTTTCATTACTGGCTAATTTAACAATGTCTGACTCTTTTAAGCCGAACTCACGTGCTAGTTCTTCAACGGGTTTACCCGGTACATAAGGAGATAACTCTTGAACACTAGGTAAAGCCAGAGTGAGAAAATCAGAACTCATTTACTTCCCTCAAACAATGAGTTGCTGCCCTTACAACAGCAACTTTTAATATGGTTAGAGAACCGCGTTAGGGTAGGATCCTAGCACTTTAAGTGCTACTGACTCCTGAGCAATTTTCTCAAGTGCACTTTTAACTAATGGATCATCTTTATGACCTAAGAAATCAATAAAGAATACGTAGGTCCACTTACCGCTACGCGATGGACGCGTCTCAATACGGGTTAGATCAATGCCGCTAGTGTGAAAAGGAATTAAAAGCTCGTGTAAAGCACCTGGCTTATTGCTCATAGAGATAATAACTGAGGTTTTATCATCACCAGTAGCCGGCACGGTTTGATTACCAATGATCAAAAAGCGCGTTGAATTGTCAGGACGATCTTCAATTTTATCCGCTAGGATGTCTAAATCATACAACTGCGCTGCCATATCACCAGCAATGGCCGCACTGTTCCACTCACTTTTAACCCGTTTAGCGGCTTCAGCGTTACTTGATACTGCAACACGTTCCACGTTAGGGTAATGTGCATCAAGCCACTTACGGCACTGCGCTAAAGACTGTGCATGGGAGTAAATCCGAGAAATTTTATCAGTTTTAGTATTTTCACCTACCAATAGATGGTGATGGATTCGTAGCTCTACTTCTCCACAAATCACTAAATCATGCTCAAGAAAACTGTCTAAAGTGTGATTAATGGCACCTTCTGTTGAGTTTTCTACTGGAACAACACCAAAGCTGACCGCACCAGCTGCCACCTCGCGAAAAATTTCATCAATTGCTGCCATTGGCTTGCTGACGACTGCATGACCAAAGTGTTTCAAAGCTGCGGCCTGTGAGAAAGTGCCCTCAGGACCTAAATAAGCCACTTTCAACGGTTGCTCTAAAGCTAGGCAAGTGGACATAATCTCGCGAAATAAGCGGGCCATCTCCTCATTGCCGAGCGGACCTTTATTCATGCTCATAATACGCTTTAACACTTGCGCTTCACGCTCAGGCCGATAGAAGACTGCTGTTTCGCCCTCTTCTAAAGTTTCCATTTTAATGCGCCCAACTTCCTGGGCGCACTGCGCACGCTGACTGATCAACTCAAGAATTTTTTCATCCAAAGAGTCGATGCGCACACGTAATGCTTGTAATGCTTGATCACTCATTTACGCGTGCTCCTTCTCAAATTCCTGCATATAAGCTACTAAAGCTTCAACAGCTTCTAAACTCACAGCATTATAAATAGAAGCACGCATCCCACCAACTGAACGGTGACCTTTAAGGTTGAGTAAACCACGCTCATCGGCGCCGGCTAAGAATGCTTTATCCAGCTGAGCATCAGCCAAGCGGAAAGGTACATTCATCCAAGAGCGAGCATTGGCAGACACAGGGTTGTTATAAAAACTGCTATCATCAATTGCTTTATATAAAAGCTCTTGTTTAGCACGGTTACGCTGCTCCATCGCTGCAACACCACCCTGCTCTTTAAGCCATTTAAAGACTAAGCCGGATAAGTACCATGAAAAGGTAGGTGGCGTATTGTACATTGAGCTATTATCTGCAGCCACTTGATAGTTCAGCATGGTTGGGCAACTTGCGCGCGCTTTACCCAATAAGTCTTCACGGACAATAGCGACCACTAAACCACTGGGGCCAATATTTTTTTGCGCCCCCGCATAAATCATGCCGTAGCGACTCACATCCAATTGTTTAGAGAGAATGTCGGATGACATATCAACTATCAGAGGCACATCACCGGTTTCCGGTACCCAGTCGAACTGTAAACCACCTATGGTTTCATTGCTCGCATAATGCACGTAAGCAGCATCTTTACTGAGTTCCCACTCATTCTGACCCGGAATAGCAAAGTAGTCATATTTTTTAGCGCTGGCAGCAATATTGATGTTGCCAAAACGGCTAGCTTCTTCAATACTTTTGCGTGACCAAATGCCTGTATCAATATAATCAGCACAAGCACCGTCAGTTAAAAAATTTAATGGAATCTGAGCGAACTGTTGACTTGCCCCTCCTTGCATAAACAACACTTTATAGTTATTTGGAATGCTTAACAGGTCGCGTAAATTTTGCTCGGCTTCAGCAGCAATACCAGTAAACTCATCACTACGGTGACTCATTTCCATTACTGACAAGCCCTTTCCTTGCCAATCTAGTAGCTCGTTTTGTGCCTGTTGCAATACGGCCTCTGGAAGCGCAGCAGGACCTGCGCAAAAATTATAAACTCTACTCACTGCTCTCTCACTCTTCCGGGTTGCTTGGCTCATCGCTCAGCACTTGCTTATTTTCGCTAATGATATTCTGCTCGGGCTCTGTAACTGCATCAGTATCTACAGCCGCAGCATCAGCATCTACAGCCGCAGCATCAGTTTCATCACCCACCAACTCTTCGTCTTCGGGCTCTTGTACACGCTCCAAACCAACTAAGGTTTCATCAGCGGCCAAACGTATTAACATTACGCCTTGGGTATTGCGTGATAATGATGAGACTTCATCAACACGTGTACGTACTAAAGTACCTTGGTCAGAAATCAGCATAATTTCCTCACCGTCGAGAACTTGGATAGCGCCAACTAAATTACCATTACGCTCATTGGTAACCATTGCAATGACACCTTGCCCACCTCGTCGGTAATTCGGGAATTCAGCAATTTCGGTCCGTTTGCCATATCCACGCTCTGAAGCAGTCAAAATTTGCGTATGCTCTTCAGGGATTAACATGGAAATGAGTTTCTGTCCTGCAGGTAAACGCATACCACGAACACCACGTGCAGTACGTCCCATAGGGCGAACATCTGTTTCAGAAAAACGAGTCACCTTACCGCCATTAGAAAACAACATAACATCTCGCTCACCGTCAGTGATTGCAGCAGAAATAAGAGTATCTTCATCTTCTAATGCCAAAGCAATTAACCCCGAGGTTCTTGGGCGACTAAACTGCTCCAGTGGTGTTTTCTTCACGGTACCATTTGCGGTTGCCATAAAGATATAATAGCCTTCTGTGTACTCATTCACTGGAAGCATGGCAGTGATACTTTCACCTTCATCGAGTGGTAATAAGTTTACGATCGGTCGTCCGCGAGACGTGCGTGACGCCTCAGGGATCTCGAAAGTACGCTTCCAGTACACCTTGCCTTTACTGGAAAACAACAACAGTGTGGTATGACTGTTGGCAACCAATAAATGCTCAACAATATCTTCATCTTTAACGCCAGTCGCTGCTTTGCCACGTCCTCCTCGACGCTGTGCATGGTAAGCATCTAATGGTTGACTTTTGGCATAACCTGAGCGGGAAATAGTCACTACACGCTCTTCTTCAGTGATCAGGTCTGCAATGGTTAAGTCAACATGTGAAGCGGTAATTTCAGTACGGCGCTCATCACCATAATCAGCTTTGATCTTTTCCAACTCTTCGCGGATTACTTCTAGCAAACGCTCAGAGCTTGCCAAGATATGCAGAAGCTCGCTGATTTGCTCAAGAATCTCTTGGTACTCAGCAATCAGTTTTTCATGCTCAAGGCCGGTTAAGCGGTGCAAGCGCAAATCTAAAATTGCTTGAGCCTGCTCTGGTGATAAGTGATAGAACCCTTCACGCATGCCGTACTGTTCATCGAGATCCTCTGGACGACTAGACTCTGCACCTGAGCGCTCAACCATCGCGGCAACCGCACTGGATTCCCAAGCGGTCGCTATTAAGCGTTCTTTGGCTTCTGCAGGGGTTGGAGAGTCTTTAATCAATGCAATAACTGGGTCAATGTTGGATAGTGCAACAGCTTGACCTTCAAGGATATGCCCACGCTCACGAGCTTTACGTAGTTCAAATACGGTGCGACGTGTCACTACCTCACGACGGTGGCGCACAAAAACCTCTAGCATGTCTTTGAGGTTTAGCAAACGTGGTTGACCATCAACCAAGGCAACAACGTTGATACCAAAGACACTTTGCATCTGAGTTTGTGCAAAGAGGTTGTTAAGGACGACCTCAGCTACTTCACCCCTGCGCAATTCAATGACGACTCGCATACCGTCCTTATCTGACTCGTCGCGTAGTTCACTGATGCCTTCGATTTTTTTCTCTTTTACTAGCTCTGCAATTTTCTCAATGAGACGCGCTTTGTTCAGTTGATATGGAAGCTCATTGATAATGATTTGCTGACGTCCACCGACCTTATCAATGTCTTCAATTTCAGTGCGGGCGCGCATATAAATGCGACCACGCCCAGTTCGATAAGCCTCGATAATACCCGCCCGACCATTGATAATACCTGCTGTCGGGAAGTCAGGACCGGGTATAAACTGCATCAGCTCATCTACAGTGATGTTCGGATTGTTAATTAGAGCTAAACAACCATCAATAACTTCACCTAAGTTATGCGGTGGGATATTGGTTGCCATACCAACTGCAATACCGGAGGATCCATTCACTAGCAGGTTAGGGATTTTCGTTGGTAGAACCTCAGGGATCATTTCAGTGCCATCATAGTTCGGCACCCAATCCACTGTTTCCTTATCTAAGTCAGCCAGTAATTCATGGGCCAACTTGGTCATGCGCACCTCGGTATAACGCATGGCTGCAGCATTATCGCCGTCTACGGAACCAAAGTTACCTTGGCCATCAACCAGTAGGTAGCGCAAGGAGAACGGCTGGGCCATACGTACAATAGTATCGTATACCGCCGTATCACCATGCGGGTGATATTTACCGATAACGTCACCGACGACACGCGCCGATTTTTTATAGGGTTTATTCCAGTCATTACCCAATTCACGCATCGCGAACAGCACACGCCGGTGAACAGGTTTTAAACCGTCACGCGCATCTGGCAACGCTCGCCCAACGATTACGCTCATAGCGTAATCGAGGTACGACTGTCGCATTTCATCTTCGATACTTATCGGAAGGATTTCTTTGGCCAATTCACCCATGGAAGCTCGGTTCCTTATTAATTCATCATGCCCAATTCAAGCCATGTATAGTAACACATGCAGCGCAAAGGCGCTCAATCTTAGACTAGGCCTTTTTGCCGCTATAGCCCGTATAATTGATTTTAGGGCTGTTCTCGAAGGCTTAACCTCTTAACAGCCCCTGCATATTCAGTTAAGACTCCATACTGCGCTTTTGCATGAGCGTACAGATTTTGATACGAAAAAACGGTTTAATGAAATCGCACCCTATAATCAAACCAATGAGCCGACTGGTGTTATATCAAATAATGAATTGTAGGCCACCGTTGATTTAACTCCTCAATGACAAGCAGCAAAGCTACAGTTTTATTGAAACATCATTAACACAAATGCAGCCCGCTAAGCTTGCAGCGCACATAATAAATAAACCGTATTTGACAGTTCCCAACCTTAATTATTCTAACTGCTGAAAATCAATCCAATGATTTCTACATGCCGACGTGGCTGCTCTAAGTAAGTCGACAGTACTACAATAAAAGCAGCAGCCTCTTTAGCTGCACAGCTTACCAGCACTTGAGTAACAACTGAGCGTTACCTGAAAGCTGCTCACAACAATGCCAAATATTCTCCTATGGTAAAAAGTTTAGATCCAGTAAGTACAGTGCTCCATCACTCCAACGTCTTTGCTTTCCTGTAGCTAGCATCTGTTTTCGTATCGATCGCATATCCTTGATAAATAATCAGTTATGACCGAACCTGCAGATCTATCTGCATAATTGATACTTGTTATGAAGCGCTCTCTCAGAAAACACTTACTCCACTCACCCAACAGGATTCTGCATGCTGCACTCGCCATTAGACTTGTTACTACTCCCGAAAGGCTCTTACCCATTGAGCCAGCTGGCGCAGTATTTTTGCTATAGGGACTGACGGCGCAGCAAATAATAACCTTGTTTTACTCAGCGAGATACGAACTACAGCTCTGTTAGTTAAAGCTATAGTAAAATCCGTCAGCCCTATGGCTGCTCACCGAGCATTACGTATGGCGCCCGCTCATAGGCTTATTAGAAGATCAAATAGGATCATTAGAAGTAGGAAAGTTAGCCGGTATCACGGCTTTTGATTTTAATGATCCATCCGTGCAGACGTTATACGACCCTGTTTCTCAACTAATCTATGCCGCAGTCGCCACTGTGTAGAACATGTATGGGCTGGGTGGCAAACAACTGTTAAAAGATCGCCGCCTGTTACGTATAAGTGAATAAGCCATTATTGGTGATAGTCGATATTGTAAGGATAAAATCTTATTAAAAACAAATACTTATAAGAAATTGTTGAAGTTTTTTATAGGATTTATCATTACCCCAAAAATAACATTAAAAGCAAAATCGATAAAAAACTGGCATTATGTCCGAATTATGTCGCGGCATGTATCGTATAGGACAGATTATGACCAATGTAGACAATGCTGAAATTGCGAAATTTGAAGCCTTAGCTCATCGCTGGTGGGATCGTGAAAGCGAGTTCAAACCTCTGCATGATATTAACCCGCTACGGGTTAACTGGATTAATGAACGCACACCTTTAGCAGGTAAAAACGTTTTAGACGTTGGCTGCGGCGGAGGTATTTTAAGCGAAGCCATGGCTCAGCGTGGCGCTAAAGTCATAGGGATTGATATGGGGGAGGCACCACTGGCCGTCGCCCGCCTACATCAGCTTGAAACAGGCGTAGATGTGAGTTATCGACAAGTCACCGCTGAAGAACTGGCCGAAGAAATGCCGGGGCACTTTGATGTGGTAACCTGTTTAGAAATGCTTGAGCATGTACCTAACCCAGCTTCCATTATTCGCGCTTGCTACAACCTTGTTAAGCCCGGTGGCCAGGTGTTTTTCTCTACAATCAACCGAAACCCCAAAGCCTACTTGTTTGCCATTGTTGGGGCTGAATATGTCATGCGTCTACTGCCACGCGGTACCCATGATTTTAAGAAGTTTATTCGCCCATCTGAACTGGGTGCATGGAGCAGAGCTGCGGGTTTACAGGTCCAAGATATGATTGGTCTCACCTATAACCCGATAACTAAACGCTACAAATTAGAGTCTGATGTGGATGTCAATTATATGATGCATACCACTAGGGATACCTAATGTCCATTAAAGCGGTTTTATTTGACCTGGATGGAACGTTATTGGACACCGCCAAAGACTTCTACGCTATTGTTCAAACAATGCGTGCAGAGCGTCAGTTGCCACCCTTAGTGCATGAGGAGAGATTTCGACAACAGGTTTCTCGAGGCGCTCTAGCTATGGTTGCCTATGCCTTCAATCTCAACATGGAGAACCCACAGCTTGAGCCTTTACGTGATGAATTTTTAGCTCATTACGAGATACGTTTTGCTGAGTTCACCAAGCCTTTTACTGGAGTTTTAGAACAGTTAAATTTTCTAGACCAAGTGGGTATTCGTTGGGGCGTAGCTACCAATAAACCGCTACGCTTTGCTGCACCATTGATGAAAGCTTTAGGTTTATCAGCACGCTGCGCAGTATTGCTGTGCCCTGATCATGTCGAAAAAAGCAAGCCCGCACCCGATATGCTATTGGCTGCTAGTAAGCAGTTAGCATTTCACCCGCGCCAAATTATTTATGTGGGCGATGATCAACGTGATATAGAGGCCGGCCGTGCTGCAGGTATGCGCACAATTGCAGTTCGTTATGGCTACAACCAAGCCGGTGACAACCCTGATAACTGGGGGGCCGATGCTGTGATCAATAATATCAGCGAACTGCGCTTTCTACTGGAAATCTAGGGCTACTCTTAACAGGCTAGATTTTACATAAGAAGACTAACTTAACTCATTGTTTTTAAAGAGATTAATAATGTTTAATTACACTGCTCCTGCTGATTTATTAAAAGGCCGCACAATCCTCGTGACAGGCGCTGGTCGCGGTATTGGTGCAGAAGCAGCACGCACCTATGCTGCTCACGGTGCAACCGTTTTGCTATTAGGCAAAACCGAAAAGCACCTTAATACGGTCTACGATGAAATCGTTGCGGCCGGTCACCCTGAACCAGTAATTATCCCATTGGATATGGAAGTGGCCAGTATGCAAGCCTATGAAGAACTAGGTGCAATGATTGAAGAAGAGTTCGGTTATTTAGACGGCTTACTCAACAATGCTTCTATTTTAGGCCCTCGCACCTTGCTAGATCAGCTCGCCAGCGAGCAGTTTGTCAAAGTCATGCAGATCAATGTGAATGCCACTTTCATGATCACCAGCGCCATGCTACCACTGCTGCGCTTATCTAAAGATGCATCGGTGATCTTTACCTCCAGCAGTGTAGGACGTAAAGGTCGAGCCTATTGGGGATCTTACGCGGTATCTAAGTTTGCAACTGAGGGATTGATGCAGGTAATGGCTGATGAAATGGAAGGCACCAGTATCCGTGCGAACAGCATCAATCCTGGTGGAACTCGTACTGATATGCGTGCCCACGCATACCCTGGCGAAGATCCGCTTACTCGCCCAACCCCAGCAGATATTATGCCGCTGTACTTGTACCTCATGGGCCCAGACAGTAAAGGCGTTACTGGTCAAGCTATGGATGCTCAGTAACCCTCCAACAAGCCGCATCACTGTGCCAGTACGATGCGGCATTCCCGCTCGATCCGTCCCCACTTCAAAAGCATTAATTTGATCTGATAGCTTTTACATAGATTCTGCAGCCAACTCATATGAGAGAAGCCCCTGGCTGCAGATCAGGATATTATAACTTACTTGGTAGGGCGTAAACGACGCACAGGTGTTTTCTTACGCTCCGTAGAACTAGAGCTGCGTGGTCTTTTAGAGTCTTTAGCAAACTCTGTTGGCTGTTCACGACTGGTAGTGTAAACCGTTTTTTCAGAACCGCGACGATTACCTCGACCACTATTAACCGGCTTAGCCGTTTTGCGCTGTTGGCGTTCCATCTTCTCTTTAGCTTTTAAACTCATTTCAGGTAAAGCAATGGGCTCTAAACCCACTTCCTTACTGAGAATATCAACTTCAGACTGACTCATCTCACGCCAACGACCCATACGCAACTCAGATGTTAAGAAAACGGGTCCAAAACGCACACGCTTCAAACGACTGACCACAACGCCTTGAGATTCCCACAAGCGACGTACTTCTCGGTTACGCCCTTCCATTACCACACAATGGAACCAACGATTATAACCATCACCTTCAGGTGCCGCTTGAATATCGGTAAATTTTGCTGGGCCATCTTCCAACATCACACCATTTCTCAAGTTTTCGAGCATCTCATCAGTCACTTCTCCACGTACACGCACAGCGTATTCACGGTCCATTTGATAGGACGGATGCATCAAGCGGTTTGCCAACTCACCATCTGTAGTAAACATCAATAATCCAGTGGTATTGATATCTAAGCGCCCAATATTGATCCATCGGCCCGCATGTGGCTTAGGAATACGATCGAAAACGGTCGGACGACCTTCTGGATCATTACGAGTGCACAGCTCACCTTCTGGCTTATTATAAATCAGCACACGACGCTGCATAAAATCAGCAGCATCGTTTTGAAGTGGACGACCGTCGACAGTAATAGCGTCTAAAGCATCCACTCGCGCGCCTAATTTAGCAACACGGGAATTGACTTGGATGCGACCTTCTTCGATCCAACGTTCCATTTCACGGCGCGAGCCAACGCCCATACGGGCTAAGACTTTTTGTAATTTTTCACCTGCTGGTACAACAGCAGTTTGCTTGGTTTTATCATTCATTCTAAGCACCTCCCGGTGGGTTGCTTTTAATTATCATATTATAAACTTGCAAAGTTACTTATCATACGCTTCACTTCAGCAATATACGATCTAAATCAGTCAGTACGCTGAGTAATATGCCATGCTTGGTGTATCTTTTTATTTCGGGAAAAATCTGGATCAAAAGTTTGCCCTGTAATATTAGTCACTTGATAACGTTGCTCAATGCTTTCATCCATCACAAAACGACGGAAATTATTAGAGAAATACAGGCTGCCGCCAGGCGCTAAACGGGCCATCGCGCGATCGAGCAAGACAACATGGTCACGCTGTACATCAAATACATCATCCATGCGTTTAGAGTTAGAAAACGTAGGAGGATCAACAAAGATCAAGTCATAAGTTTCCCGATCATTTTCTAACCAAACCATGACGTCAGCATGCACGAGATTATGTTTATCAGAGAACCCATTTAGTGCTAAATTACGCTTAGCCCAGTCTAAATAAGTCTTTGATAAATCAACACTTGTCGTACTGCGCGCCCCGCCCTTTGCAGCATGCACAGTTGCTACTGCGGTATAACAAAATAAATTTAAAAAACGCTTACCTATCGCCTCTTGCTGAATGCGCATGCGTATAGGACGGTGATCTAAGAATAAGCCAGTATCTAAATAGTCAGTCAGATTCACCAATAGTTTAGCTCCACCCTCAGTAACCGTTATAAACTGTCCTCGCTCTGCTTGGCGTTCATATTGACGAGTACCAACCTGTCGTTCGCGACGTTTAATCACAATCCGCTCAGGCGGTATACTCAGCACCTTTGGAATTGCAGCCAGCGCATCTAAAAAACGGCCTTGAGCTTTCTCTGCATCGATACTGCGCGGTGCAGCATATTCTTGTACGTGCACCCAGTTAGCATAGATATCAATCGCCAGTGCGTACTCCGGCATATCTGCATCATATAAGCGGTAGCATTCAATCTTTTCTTTACGCACCCAACGGGATAGCTGTTTAAGATTCTTTTTTAAACGGTTAGCAAACATTTGTCCGCCTTCACTTAAACGAGCAGGCTCAACAGCTACCATAGGTTGCTCTTGCTCGCCCGTTAAGCGTGGAGCTGTGTCATGAATAGGGTGAGCATTCTCTTGTTTTTTTGATCTGTAATCTAAAACAAACCGTTCAGGAGTTACTTGGAATAACAGCAAGCGACACGGTAAAGCACCGTTAAATAATGAATACTGTTTATGACTGCGTAATCCCATACGTTTACCCAGTTCAGGCGACCCAGTAAATACAGCTGCATCCCAACCTAGGCAGGTACTACGCAAGCGCTCACCTAAGTACTGATAAAGATACAATAAACTTGCCTCATCACCCAAGCGCTCACCATATGGTGGGTTGGTCACGATCAAGCCTGTTTGCCCCTGATCAGGTTTAGGTTCAAAGGTTGCTAACTCGCCTTGATAAATATTAACCCAACCGGCTAAGCCCGCTCGCTCAATATTATTACGTGCGGGTTGAATCAGTCGTGGGTCAGCTTCATAACCACGAATCCATAATGGTGGCTGAGCTAAGCCTTTTGCTGCACGCTGCTGGGCCTCTTCATAAATCGGCTGCCAAATGGCGGGTATGTGGCCTAACCAACGTGTAAACCCCCAGCGCTCACGGCGTAGATTTGGTGCTATATCAGCAGCCATCATTGCGCCTTCAACAAGAAAAGTACCGACACCGCACATAGGGTCAACCAATGCCGCACCCTGCTTAGCCAGTTTTGGCCAGCCCGCACGTAGTAAAATAGCGGCTGCTAAATTTTCTTTCAAAGGTGCAGCGCCTTGCTGTAAGCGATACCCTCGCTGATGCAAACTGGTACCAGATAAGTCAAGTGAAAGTGTTGCTTCCCCGCGGTTAAGGTGTAAGTGAATACGCACATCCGGATTAACTTTATCCACCGACGGGCGATTACCGTGCTCATCACGCAAAGCATCAACAATGGCATCTTTAACTTTTAATGCACCAAAGTGTGTGTTATCAACACCGGAGCCGCGACCAGTAAACTCAACGGACAAAGTGCCATTAGCTGATAAATGATCAGACCAGTCCAAATCATTAATACCGTGATACAAGTCTTCTACGTTTTTTACATTAAAACGTTTTAATACCAGCAATATACGGTTAGCCAGTCGTGACCATAGACAGAGTCGGTAAGCGGTTTGCAAAGTGCCATGCCCTGAAACACCTGCTAGTTGCTCGCGAGCATCCATTAGACCAAGTGTCTGCGCTTCATCTAGCAACAAACCTTCTAGGCTTTTAGGGCAGGTTAAATATAATTCAACTTCTTTATTCGCGGGCATAAATATTCCAGTAGGTGCTTAATTTAAATCTATAGATTGAGCAGCCTCATTAGTTGCAGGCTGGTCTATAATTCTTCATCATTTCATAGCAAATGAGTACGTTTTATGAAGCATATGTGGCCGAGATCAAAGCCAGTAAGGCATTAAAGTTAAGAGTAAAAAACTGATCTTTATGCTTTTTGTATTCACTTATCCTGTATACATACGCCAAAACATTCGTTCAATGATAGCGCAACATCAGCTAAAACTCTTATATGTTTGCCCTTTTCAGCCAGCATAGAATGTTTGGGAGCATATGGGTTTTACAACGCTATAATATACGACCTCATAATAAAGTCGGCGGTAACAATTCTAGTCAATAGCTAAAGCTTCTACATTAATGAAAAGACTCAAGCGTGATCCATTAGAGCATGTTTTTTACATGATCATCAGCATGATATCACCAGAAAACCTCATGATCTTTGCCCGTTTAAATCCTTAATCACTCGCTAAGTTTGGTTAATTAGCTGATGGGGAGGTTTTCGGCGCAGCTGAGCGGGTTCAATGCTGCAAACTGCGCACAATACCCTAATAGCACCCCACGACTTCAAGGGGGGGATATAAGTTAATCAATTCAAACCTGCTATTGCGTCCACCGACTCACGAATAAGCTTTGGGCCGTTATAAATAAACCCTGAGTACACTTGCACTAGACTGGCTCCTGCTGCAATTTTTTCTGCTGCATGACGGCCGTCTGTAATACCACCAACTGCTATTATGGGTAAGCGACCTTGCAAAATCTCAGCTAATACTCGCACCACGTGGGTACTTTGTTCACGAACTGGAGCACCAGATAAACCGCCAGACTCATCAGCATGCAGCATCCCTTCAACGCCGTTACGGGATAGAGTCGTATTGGTTGCAATCACAGCATCCATACGTGTCTCAATTAAAATATTAGCAACTTCAACAATTTCTTCATCACTCATATCCGGAGCAATTTTAATTGCCAAAGGCACATACTTGCCGTGCAACGCAGTCAACTCCTCTTGACGCTGACGTAAAGTGCTAAGTAAATTTCTTAAAGAATCACCAAACTGCAACGTGCGCAACCCTGGTGTGTTTGGTGAACTGATATTGACTGTAATGTAACTGGCATGTCGATATACTTTATCCATACACAGCAAGTAATCATCAGCTGCATTTTCCACTGGAGTATCAGCATTTTTCCCAATATTAATCCCTAACACCCCAGAAAAATTAGCGTTCTCTACACGCTCTACAAGGTGATCAACTCCAAGGTTATTAAACCCCATCCGGTTAATAACCCCCTCCGCCGCAGGCAAGCGAAATAAGCGTGGTTTTGGATTACCTAGCTGTGGTCGCGGAGTGACTGTCCCTATTTCAATAAAGCCAAACCCTAAGCCTGACAACCCTAAAATAGCATCGCCATTTTTATCAAGACCGGCAGCTAAACCAACAGGGTTTGGAAATTCAATTCCCATCACGGTGACTGGCAACGAGGTTGGCTGCTTAATCACTCGCTTAGGAAGCCCAAGCCGTCCTGCCGCACCTAGTGAATCAATGGTTAACTCATGTGCTGTTTCTGGTGAGAGTTTGAAAAGTAAACGACGCAATAAACTATACATAGGTCAGTATCAAAACAATTAAGATAGATGCCATGATTATAGCGGGTAAACCTCAACTACGCAGGCCTATTCACCTGCTATCGACTACATATCGCATGTATCTTATAAAACGACATAAACTGGTGTCTTTCTCCTGCCCAGCCTTGCACGAAAAAGCTCAAAACAGCCCGCAAGAAACGTTGCATATAAAAAATGACTGTATACAATAACAGGCACTGTATAAAATAACAGAGTCTGATTATGCCTAAATTAACAAAACGTCAATCTGAGATTTTAAGCTTTCTTAAAACTTGGATCGAAGATAATGGTTACCCTCCAACCCGTGCAGAAATTGCTAAAGAGTTGGGGTTTAGATCACCAAATGCTGCCGAAGACCATCTTAAAGCTTTGGCACGCAAAGGCGCGATTGAAATGATTCCAGGAGCATCCCGCGGACTCAAAATCATTGATCCTGTGGACGCCAGCGATATCATTTTCAATGAAAATGAGCTGCCCGTAATTGGCCGTGTTGCTGCCGGTGAACCTATACTCGCTCAGCAACACATTGACGGCACCTGCCCTGTAAATCCAGACATTTTTAAACCACGTGCTGACTATCTATTACAAGTACGGGGCATGAGCATGAAAGATATTGGTATTCTTGATGGTGACCTTTTAGCTGTACACGCCACCAAAGAAGCACACAATGGGCAAATTATTGTTGCCCGTATTGATGATGATGTCACCGTAAAACGTTACAAGCGTGAGGGCGATACGGTTTGGTTGTTACCTGAAAACTCAGACTTTGAGCCAATTATCTTGGACCTGAAAACCCAAGAGCTCATCATTGAAGGCTTGAGTGTCGGCGTAATACGCCGCTAAGTAGAGGATTTATGACTCGCCAAATACCCCTAGAACATTCATTATTTGAGCCACTTATGAATGTTGCAATGACGCCAGTATTCGCTACTTCTACTCATAAGTCCCAGTTTAAAACAGGGAGTACAAGCGATTTATATGACGATCTATTTAGCGAAATTACTCTAGCAGGACAAGCACAGCAATGCTTACAACTTATTGCCCCCATCTTGCGTGATCTCAGCGAGGGTGAGCATGATCGTTGGCTGACCTTAATCTCACCACCTAATCAGATTACAGCCCAATGGTTACGCGATACGGGCTTAAACCGTGAGCGTATTTTAGTTTTACATCCGAGCGGCCTGCAAAGCAGTCTAGAATTGGCACAGGATGCATTACGCTTAGGCTGCAGCCATACAGTGGTTAGCTGGTTCAACCCCCTACCCTATGCAGCACGAAACCTCTTAACGACTGCAGCTCGCATGGGCTCAACACAGCTCTTAAACATCCGTCAACCCTCATCGATCTGACATCCTAATCAGATCGTTTGCCGCGCTTACCCTTATTGGGCAGCGCGGCTTTTTTCATTTGGGTATTACTTTAAGAGCTTTTCCCAAGCTTTCACTTCTTTCTTTGAGGCGCCGCCAAGCATCTCAAGTGCTTGACGCAAACGAAATCGAGTTAAGTCAGGACCCAAAATAGCCATAGCATCTAAGACAGAAACCGAGCTTGCTTGCCCAGTTATGGAGGCAAACATTAACGGCATAATATCGCGCAGTTTCAATTCTAAAAGTTCAGCCGTTTCATTAATACAAGCGGTAATGCCATCTTTATTCCATTGCCGCAAACCTTCAAGTTTCCATAATACAATCTGCATCGCCTGACGCACTTGTTTTTCATCCAACTTTTTGTGTTTAAAAAGCTCTGGATCTAAAGGCACGCTACCCGAAAAAAAGAAACCAGCTAAGGGCGCAATTTCACTAAAAGTTTCCACACGACCTTGTACGTGCGGTGCAATCTTCATCAAGTAATCGTTATTGAAGGCCCAGTTGCGCGCAGCCTCCGCAAAGGCTTCTACGCTAAGTTCACGCAGCCACTGACCGTTAAGCCACGATAGTTTTTCTACGTCAAAGATTGGACCGCCTAAAGAAACACGATTAATATCAAAGTGTTCGATCATTTCTTCAAGAGTGAATTTCTCACGCTCATCAGGCATAGACCAGCCCATACGGCCGAGATAGTTGAGCATCGCCTCAGGCAGATACCCCATACGTTCATAAAACGTAACGGAAGTAGGATTCTTACGCTTAGATAGTTTGCTTTTATCCGGATTACGCAACAATGGCATATAACACAAGGTTGGTTGTTCCCATCCAAAATACTCATATAATGCAATCAGTTTTGGCGCAGAAGGCAGCCACTCTTCACCGCGCAGCACATGGGTGATTCCCATTAAATGGTCATCAACCACGTTTGCTAAAAAGTAAGTTGGCAGACCATCAGCCTTCATCAGAACCTGCATATCCATACGGTCCCAACCAATTTCAACCTTGCCACGCAGCATGTCTTCAACAACACATACGCCCTCGGTTGGCACACGCATGCGAATCACATGAGACTCACCTGCATCAACACGTTTTTGTGCTTCTGCTGGATCTAAGTGTGAACAGTAACCATCGTAAGCTGGCGTCTGCTTATTGGCCATTTGTTCGGCTCGAACTTCATTAAGGCGCTCAGCGCTACAGAAACAAGGGAAAGCATGGCCATTTTTCACCAATAAATCCGCGTGTTTTTTATAAATATCTGCCCGCTCACTCTGACGGTAAGGACCGTGAGGACCACCCACATCTGGTCCTTCGTCCCACTCAATACCTAGCCAACGTAAGGAGTCATAAATTTGCTGCTCTGACTCTCGGCTTGAACGCACTTGGTCAGTATCCTCAATACGCAGAATAAATTGACCACCGTGCTGACGCGCAAAACACATGTTAAATAATGCAATATAAGCGGTGCCAACATGTGGATCACCAGTGGGCGAAGGTGCAATACGAGTACGTACAGTGGTCATTTAGTTCACTCAAAGCTAATGAATTGGAAAAATCAATCAAGTATCTTAACAAATTCTGGTCGAATCACTCCAGCTGTGCTTATAACAGATGCACTGTATTTAAATACTGTAGATCAATTCTAGTCGTTAAATATCAAGTAAGCGCAAACGTAACCGCTGAATCTCATCGCGCAATTGCGCTGCAGCTTCAAATTCAAGATCGCGAGCTAATTGGTACATCTCTTCTTCCAACTGCTTTATGCGTTGGCTAACCTCTTTTGGCGATCGCAGCTGCTGATCATATTCAGCTGCCCGCTCAGCAGCCTTCACCTGAGCTTTGCGTTTATTACTGCGCGATCCCGGCACCACAGCACCTTCCATAATATCTTTAACACTTTTCTTCACACCAACTGGTGTGATCTTATGCTTAGTGTTAAAAGCAATCTGCTTTTCACGGCGACGGTTGGTCTCTTCAATCGCCCGCTCCATGGACCCAGTAATACGATCAGCATATAAAATAGCTTTACCATTGAGATTGCGTGCAGCACGGCCTATGGTCTGGATCAATGAACGCTCAGAACGCAAAAAACCTTCTTTATCGGCATCTAAAATAGCCACCAAGGATACCTCGGGCATATCTAAACCTTCTCGTAATAAGTTGATTCCAACCAAGACATCAAAAACACCCATACGCAAATCCCGAATAATCTCGACGCGCTCTACGGTATCAATATCTGAATGCAAATAACGGGCGCGCACATTATGATCCGTTAGGTATTCTGTTAAGTCTTCGGACATACGCTTCGTCAGTGTCGTGACTAAAACTCGCTCATCTAAAGCAATACGTTCACTGATCTGTGAGAGCAAGTCATCTACCTGCGTCAAAGCAGGACGCACTTCAATTTCCGGATCAATTAACCCAGTTGGACGTACAACCTGTTCCACCACCTGCCCAGAGTGCTCGGCTTCATAAGGGCCTGGTGTTGCAGAAACAAAAATGGTTTGCGGGCTGACTGCCTCCCACTCATCAAAACGCATCGGACGGTTATCCAATGCCGATGGCAAGCGGAAACCATAATTAACCAGATTTTCTTTACGTGAACGGTCACCTTTATACATGGCCCCAATTTGAGGTACAGATACGTGGGACTCATCGATAATCATTAAAGCATTATCAGGCAGGTAATCATATAATGTCGGTGGCGGTGCACCAGGCTTACCACCTGACAAATAACGAGAATAGTTTTCAATGCCATTGCAATAGCCTAGCTCGAGGATCATCTCGATATCAAAACGTGTGCGTTGCTCTAAACGTTGAGCCTCCACAAGTTGATCATTATCTCGTAAATAATTTAAACGTTCAGCCAACTCAACTTTAATGTTCTCGACCGCTTCGAGCAGGGTTTCCCGTGGCGTGACATAGTGCGATTTAGGATAGAAAGTAAAACGCGGCAACTTACCAATGACCTGTCCCGTTAAAGGATCGAAAGCACTGATACTTTCAACTTCATCATCAAACAACTCAACACGAATAGCTTCAAAGTCCGATTCAGCTGGATATACATCAATTACATCTCCGCGCACTCGAAAAGTAGCGCGAGAAAAATCCACTTCATTGCGGGTATATTGTAAATCTGCTAAACGCGCCAATAAAGTGCGTTGATCAATACGGTCACCACGGTCTAAATGCACCACCATTTTCAAATAACTATCAGGGCTACCTAAACCATAGATACTGGAAACTGTCGCCACAATGATGACATCTGGACGCTCAAGCAGTGCTTTGGTCGCGGATAAGCGCATTTGCTCAATATGGTCATTGATGGAGGCATCTTTCTCAATAAAGGTATCCGAAGCCGCGACATAGGCTTCCGGTTGGTAATAATCGTAGTAAGAGACAAAATACTCAACAGCGTTATTGGGAAAGAACTCTTTAAACTCCCCGTAAAGTTGTGCGGCTAATGTTTTATTCGGCGCTAAAACAATAGCGGGGCGTTGCACATTTTGAATCACATTAGCCATACTAAAAGTTTTTCCAGAACCCGTCACACCATGCAATGTTTGATGTGATAATCCAGCCTCTAAGCCTGCAACCAGCTTACGAATAGCTTCAGGCTGATCTCCTGCGGGCTCAAATTGTGTGACAAGCTCAAAGCGTGACATGCATACCCCTAATAGCCAAAGTGGTTAAACTACAAAAATCATATCAAAACAAATTTTAAATAAAAAAGTGGAGAGCTTGTTATAATACCTGCCGAATCGCGCTGCGTCTCGACGCAGTGTCTGTTAAGCTAATCCCTCCATTCCACAATTATCGAGTTCGCTAAACATGAGCCTGTTCTCTGCCGTCGAAATGGCGCCACGCGACCCAATCTTGGGTTTGAACGAAGCTTTTAACGCCGATACCCGCCCGCAAAAAGTCAATCTCGGTGTTGGTGTTTATTACAATGAAGCTGGTCGTATCCCCTTGCTAAAAGCAGTTGAATTAGCTGAGAAAGCACGTGCAGAAGCACGAGCCCCTCGCGGCTACCTACCCATAGAAGGTATTGGTACATACGACAGTGCGGTACAAAAACTGTTATTTGGTGCTGATTCAGACATTATTAAATCGGGTCGCATTATCACTAGCCAAGCGGTCGGTGGTACTGGAGCGTTAAAAATTGGCGCTGATTACCTCAAGCGTTTATTACCAAACGCCGTAGTAGCGATCAGTGATCCAAGCTGGCAAAATCATCGTGCATTATTTTCAGCTGCTGGATTCCCTGTACAAAATTACCGCTATTATGATCCAATTCAGCAAGGTGTTGATGTCGAAGGTATGCTAGAGGATTTACGCGAACTACCGCGTCAATCCATTGTTGTTCTGCATGCCTGCTGCCATAACCCTACTGGGGTAGACCTTAACACTGAGCAATGGCAGGCAATACTAGAGGTATTAAAAGAATGCAATCACGTGCCATTCTTGGATATAGCTTATCAAGGCTTTGCTGAAGGGATTGATGAAGATGCGGCAGCTGTACGCTTATTTGCTGACTCAGATATGCCCTTCTTTGTCTCTAGCTCTTTCTCTAAATCCTTCTCCCTTTATGGTGAGCGTGTTGGTGCCCTATCGATTGTGGCCGGATCAAAAGAAGAAGCAAAACGAGTTCTATCACAACTCAAGCTAGTGATCCGGACCAACTACTCTAACCCACCAACACACGGTGCTTCTGTCGTTGACTTAGTACTGAATACTCCAGAATTAAACGCCCTCTGGCAAGAAGAACTTGGAGAAATGCGTGACCGCATTATGCGCATGCGCAAATTGATGGTTGAGCAACTTGCAGCCAAAGGCGCAAAAAAAGATTTCAGTTTTGTGGTTGAGCAACGCGGCATGTTCTCTTATTCAGGTTTAAGTAAAGAGCAAGTGGAGCGCTTACGTGATGAGTTTGGAATCTACGCTGTAGCTAGCGGCCGCATCTGTGTTGCAGCCTTGAACTTAAACAACATTGATGCAGTAACTGACGCTATCGTCCAAGTACTGTAAAGATACGTATTTAGGTGCTCACTAAACTACACTTAAGCCAGAATCTGTTTTAGATTCTGGCTTTTTATTGTCGAAAACAACCCCTTCCTTTTAAAAGAAACCGAAAACTATAGAAACTGCTGGCGCACATCAAGCACTCGCCCTTCTACAGTACGTTGTAGCTTGTCTTCAATTTGACTGCACAGTGACGTAACTTCACGCTTTGTCATTCCAACCACTACGAACGACCATTCACTCTTATCATGACTGTCAAGCTCACCACTTTCGCACACAGCAACAGCTGGATTACGGCCAAAACGCTCATGTAGCCCACCGATACGCTGCCGTTTTTCTTTCAGTGAAGTACAGCCTGGCAGTGAGACTGTGAAGGTTATTGGACTTCCCCTAAAACACTAGACACTCCTTAAGTTAGAATAAACCTTTAGGAGAGCATCATGGCAAAACCACGTTTTACACCTGAATTCAAAGCTGAGGCCATCAAACAAATAACCGAACGCGGTT
>NZ_JAXIVU010000026.1:0-29420 GCF_034259425.1 Denitrificimonas halotolerans | reverse complement strand
TGGACGTGCAGTGGGTGTGGTGTCACCCACGATCGCGATATCAACGCGGCACGTAACATTCTCGCGGCCGGGCATGGTCGTCTAGCAGTAGGAATCCCCGTCCTTTAGGTCGGGGAGGATGTCAATGAGTTTGGGTGTTAATAACGTACAGTTATTAAAGTGCTAGATAAAGCGGCTTAACCGCATTAATAAAGAGAGTTTAACGTTGACCAGTAAATTAAAACTGCATGGGTTCAACAATCTCACGAAGACCTTGAGCTTTAACATTTATGACATCAGTTATGCGCGCACGCCTGATGATCAGCAAGCTTATGTGGCTTATATCAACGAATCCTATGATGCAGAGCGTCTTACACAGATTTTGACAGATGTGGTTGATATCATTGGTGCCAATATACTCAATATTGCACGCCAAGATTATGAGCCTCAAGGTGCAAGTGTAACGATTTTAATTTCAGAGGAACCGGTAGAGCCGACAGCTAGTCAGATTGAAGAGTCGCCAGGACCATTACCAGACATTATTTTAGCGCATTTAGATAAAAGCCATATTACCGTGCATACCTATCCTGAAATTCATCCCGTTGATGGGCTGTCGACTTTTCGGGTAGATATTGATGTGTCAACTTGTGGGGTGATTTCGCCCCTTAAAGCATTAAATTATTTAATTCATCAGTTTGACTCGGATATTGTCACCATTGATTATCGTGTGCGTGGTTTTACACGGGATGTGGAAGGGCGCAAGCATTTTATCGATCATGAGATTAACTCAATTCAGAACTACCTTTCCAAGGATACTCGTGCCGCTTATCAAATGACCGATGTAAATGTGTATCAAGAACATTTATTTCATACGAAAATGTTACGGCAAGATTTTGAGCTGGATGACTATTTGTTTGGAGATGCGACGCGCAACCTGTCTTATGAACAGCGCCGCAAAGTAGAAGAGCGCTTACGTCATGAGATGTTAGAGATCTTTTATGGTCGCAATATGGTGCAAAGTAACCGTTAAACGTTGTATCGATAGTTAGAGAAAAGGCACTCATAAAAGTACCTTTTCTATGTATGAACTATCCACCACTTTATGCGGTTGGGGAGTTTTGTTGGGTTTGTGTTAAAGATGGTAAGTGCTTTTAGTCATCACTTTCGCCAAGAGACTCATGCCGAATTTAACTGGTGCAGGAAAATGGTAACCGCCAGCATCTAAAGCATTGATGGCATGCTCTTCTTCATCAGTGCGCATTTGTTCTAAAATGGCTCTGGATTTACGGTCTGTATCTGGAATTTGTTGCAAGTGCTCATCTAGGTGTTTGCAAACTTGATTTTCAGTTGCTGCGACAAAACCTAAACTCACTTTGTCACTCAGAGCACCAGCAGTGGCGCCGACTGCAAAAGATAAACCGTAAAATAAAGGGTTCAATAGGCTTGTACGGCTATCGAGCTGTTGTAGGCGTTGCTCACACCAAACTAAGTGGTCGATTTCTTCATCGGCAGCCTGCTCCATTTGCTGACGAATGTTTGGCAACTTTGCGGTCAGTGCCTGCCCTTGATATAACGCTTGTGCGCAGACCTCTCCAGTATGATTAATACGCATGAGGCCGGCGATGTGTTGTTTTTCATCTGCTGTTAAGTTGCCTTGAGGCTCAACAATCGCCGGTGAAGGTCGAGTTGCAGTATTGCTATTAGGAACCAAAGTGCGCAAAGCCGAATCCGCTTGTAATAACAAACGATCGATGGGCGAATAGTGGCGTTGATATGACATATTTGACTCCTGTTAAATAGCAGTTTTAAGCTCTAAAAAAATCATTCAGACTTGATGATCAGTTAGCCTGGAGGCCATTCCAGTTGGCGCTGTCCGAGGACATGCAAGTGAATATGATAGACTGTTTGACCGCCGTTTTTGTTCGTATTCATGACGACACGAAAGCCTTCTTCACAACCTTGTTCTTTAGCAAGGCGTTGCGCTGTGTAAAGAATATGGCCCGCTAAAAATCGATCATCTTCTGTTATGTCATTCAGCGTGCTGATATGTTTTTTAGGAATCACTAAAAAATGTACTGGCGCTTGCGGTGAAATATCATGAAACGCCACGACATGTTCATCTTCATAGAGCTTATTGGCGGGAATATCGCCGGCAACAATTTTACAAAATAAACAATCCATAATCAGACCTCTTATTGTAATTGGATCTGTGAAGTTTAGCTGCCACAGCTCTTAAGCACCAGTGTTGGTGGTGCATTGGTTTTGTATCAGTTTTTGCGTGGTGGTTCATTTTGAACTGTTTGTAATAAAAGCAATAGTTTGGCAAGAGTGCACTGCGTCATTGTGTCGTACCTTGAACACTCTGCTCGGCCTTATCGGTATAGTATTTTAAAAGCTGTGCTTGGCCATCACATTTTACAGGTTGAGTTGGATATTTCTCTTGTGCGACTAAAGGCGTATGTGTATCTTGGATGCTTTTGCGATTTATAAAGCCGCACAATTTTAATGAGCAGAGCTGTATTAAACCTGCGCTGTTCATCGCTTTTCTAATAGTAATGCTGATATGAGGAATATAATAATGCGCATGATTTTGTTAGGGGCACCTGGTGCTGGAAAGGGCACGCAAGCTGGATTTATTACTAAGAAGTTTGGTATCCCGCAAATCTCTACTGGTGACATGTTGCGAGCTGCAGTTAAGGCTGAAAGCCCACTTGGTTTGCAGGTTAAAAATGTGATGGAAACCGGCGGCTTAGTTTCAGACGATATTATTATTGGTCTGATTAAAGAGCGTATTGCCCAAGATGATTGCGCGAATGGTTTCTTATTTGATGGCTTTCCACGCACGATTCCACAGGCTGAAGCTTTGCGTGATGCAGGTATTGAGATTGACCATGTTATTGAAATTGCTGTGGACGATGAGGAGATTGTTGGTCGTATCGCAGGGCGTCGTATGCACCCAGCATCAGGTCGCACGTATCACATTGAGCACAATCCGCCTAAAGTTGCTGGTAAAGATGATGAGACTGGTGAGGATCTGATTCAGCGTGATGATGATAAAGAGGAAACAGTGCGTCACCGCTTGTCGATCTACCATTCACAAACTAAGCCTCTGATTGCTTTTTACCAAGAATTGTCGGCGGTCAATGGCACACCAAAGTACAGTACTATTGAGGGTGTTGGTACGGTTGAAGAGATCACTGCACAGGTGTTAGCTGCACTGAACTAATTGCCTGAGGGAATGCATTCGCTTTTACAATGATTCTAACCGGTGTAACAGTGAATGCATTCTTGCTATAAGTGCTATTTTCCCTTCTTAGCATTGCCCCTGTTACAATTTCTTTTTTTAATTATTTGACGAAAGCTCATGACTACTTTGCTGGCACTGGATACGGCCACTGAAGCATGCTCCGTTGCGTTATTACACAACGGTCAAGTGTTCAGCCGTTACGCCGTGATTCCCCGTTTACATGCACAACAAATTTTACCAATGATCAGTGAAGTGCTGACCGAAGCAGGTGTAAATAAATCTGCTATTGATGCCATTGCTTTTGGTTGTGGGCCTGGAGCCTTTACTGGTTTACGCATTGCTGTGGGTGTGGTCCAGGGTTTGGCTTTTGCCTTAGAGCGACCGGTTTTGCCGGTTTCAAACTTAGCTGCGATTGCTCAACGCGCTTATCGCGAAGAGGGGGCTGAGCAAGTTGCAGTGGCCATTGATGCGCGCATGGATGAAGTATACTGGGGTTGTTATGCACAAACTGACGGAGAGGTCGTACTGCAAGGCGTAGAGGCAGTATTGGCACCAGAAATGGCAGCATTACCTCGCAATGCGCAAGGTGAGTGGTTTGCTGCGGGTACTGGATGGCAAACCTATGCTGACCGTATCACGGTGCCAGTGTATGCTCGCAGTGTCACTTTGTTGCCCCATGCTGAGGACATTTTAACCTTGGCCCAAGCTAAGTGGCTGCGTGGTGAAGTAATGAGTGCGCACGAAGCTCAACCTGTGTATTTACGTGATCAAGTGGCTACGCCAAAACAATCACATTAGACTTTAAAGTTAGGCTTTATGTTCGATTCCAGTGTGACCACGTCGATTTTGATACGAGTGGATGCGATGACTGTAGCTGATCAAGCACAGGCTGTGCAGTTAGCGCAGGATTTAGACCTACCGTTAAGCGGTGATGCTGACTTTGCTTTGCAGGTCAGTGCAGATGGCATGCAATTGCAAGAGTTGGGCCATTCAGCACCCGGACCTATCCGAGTAGACTTTGTTGAGGGAGCTTTAGCTCATCGACGTCAGTTTGGTGGTGGTAGCGGGCAGATGATTGCTAAGGCTGTTGGCATTCAGTCAGGGGTGCGCCCGAACATCTTAGATGCCACTGCGGGGTTGGGGCGTGACGCTTTTGTGCTGGCCTGTTTAGGCTGCCAAGTGCAGATGATTGAGCGTAATCCAATCGTGGCTGTGCTCTTACAGGATGGTTTGCGTCGAGCGCGTTTAGATATGGATATTGCCAGAGTTGTGCAGCGTATGCCGCTGTTGATTGGTGATGCTATTGAATTGATGCGTTCTTGGGTGGGAGAGATACCACAGGTGATTCACTTGGATCCTATGTTTCCCAGTCGCGAAAAGAGTGCTTTAGTAAAAAAAGAAATGCGGCTATTTAAACCGTTGGTCGGTGCTGATGAAGATGCTGCTGACTTGCTAGCAGCTGCTTTGTCTCTAGCCAGTCATCGAGTGGTGGTGAAACGGCCGCGTAAAGCGCCGACCATAGAGGGGCCCGCACCGAGCTATAGCTTAGATGGTAAATCCAGTCGTTATGATATTTATGCGAAAAAAAGCTTAAAACCTTAAGTGTTTCTTTCAGATTGAAAAAGCCCGCAAAGTGTAAACTTTAGCGGGCTTTTTTGATGAGCTGAAATCTTAGCTAATCAGTGTGCGCCATTCTGGGTGAGCGTCTGTTTCACCGGTCACTAGGTCAAAGTAGGCTTTTTGTAGTATTTCGGTGATAGGGCCGCGGCTACCGATACCGATCTGACGACCATCAAGCTCACGAATAGGTGTGACTTCGGCTGCTGTACCAGTAAAGAAAGCTTCATCAGCAATATAAACTTCGTCGCGAGTAATACGTTTTTCTACGATATCGATGCCGCGCTCTTTAGCTAAGGCTAAAATGGTATTACGGGTAATGCCATTTAAGCAGGCAGTGACTTCAGGAGTGTAAATCACGCCATCCTTAACAATAAAGATGTTTTCGCCAGAACCTTCAGCAACATAACCTTCAGGGTCGAGTAATAAAGCTTCATCTGCTCCGGCAGATACAGCTTCTTGTAGCGCTAACATTGAGTTTACATAGGCGCCACTGGACTTAGCACGGGTCATGGTGATGTTGACATGGTGGCGAGTGAAGGAGCTGGTACGAATCTTGATGCCTGCTTTTAAGGCTTCTTCGCCCATATATGCACCCCAGTGCCATGCAGCAACAATCAGATGAACTTTGAGGTTGTCGGCACGGATACCCATACCTTCAGAGCCGTAGAAGGCTAAAGGACGAATATAGGCGCTATCGAGATTGTTATCGCGCACAGCAGTGATGATGGCTTCATTGACCTCATCTTTGGTGTACGGAATTTTCATGCCCATGATGTGTGCAGATTCAAACAGGCGGTCTGTGTGTGCCTGTAAACGGAAAATTGCGGTGCCTTTTGGTGTTTTATAGGCACGAATGCCTTCAAATACACCCATGCCGTAGTGTAATGAGTGAGTTAGAACGTGCGTGGTTGCGTTACGCCACTCAACCATTTCGCCGTCATACCAAATAACACCATCACGATCAGCCATCGACATTGTTGCGTGCTCCTGAAAATAATATGAAGAATCTGATTACAAATAACTTAAGCCCAGCTCTTGCCAGACGTCCATCACGGAGTGACGTTCGTCAACAAATAAATTGCCTTCAACCACACCTTGCTGTTTTTGCAGGGCTAGACGGTGAGCTGCAGCACGATAGGCTTTGTAAGCCTCCTGTAACATGCGCACATGGTGGGCACTAAACAGGTTTTCGGCGGCGAGACCGTCAAGAATACGGATGTTGTCGGTATAGGTTACCAGTTGTGGATATTGCCATGACCAAGCTAGAACGGCATATTGCACCATAAATTCGATGTCAACAATACCACCAGCATCTTGCTTAAGGTCAAAAGGCATTTCAGCATTAAATGCATTTGGGCTCAAACCACCTTGGGTGGTTTTAGAACCATGATTATGCCGCATTTTGGCGCGCATTTCGCTGACTGCTTCACGTAATGTGGATAAATCACGCTGTCGACCTAAAATATTCAAACGAACTTGGTTAAATTCCTGAGCTAATTTAGGGCTGCCGACCAAAACTCGGGCACGAATTAAAGCTTGGTGCTCCCAAGTCCAAGCATGTTCTTCTTGGTAGCGCTCAAATGCGCTTAAGGATGAGGCTAGTAAACCAGAATCACCACTAGGTCTTAAACGCATATCGACATCATAGAGTCCGCCAGCTGTGGTACGGGTTGTGAGCATGGAAATAATCCGTTGTCCCATCCGAGTATAGAATTGTGCACCATCGATTGGGCGGGGACCATCGGATTCCGCTAAAGGGTCGCAGTCGTAGATAAAGACTAAATCAAGGTCAGAGCCATGGCCTAGCTCAATGCCTCCGAGTTTGCCATAGCCCACCACAATAAAGTCCAACTCGCTGGGGCTACCATCGAGACGTTTAGGTAGACCGTGTTTGCGTACCATTTCATTCCAGACAAGGTGCTGCACTTGTTCAAGAATTGCTTCGGCGAGCCAAGTGAGGTAATCGCTGACTTTCATTAAAGGTAAGGTGCCTGCAATTTCAGATGCAGCCACTCGTAAGCGGTGAGCTAGCTTAAAGTGGCGCAAAGCGTTCATTTGTTGTTCAACATCTTCTTCAGGGATGCGCAGCAAATGCTCACGCAGTTCTGCTGTGAGCTCTGGGGCTTGAGGTGGGCTGTATAAGCGTCCTTCGTTGAGTAATTCATCGAGTAGGGCGGGGAAGCGGGTTAGTTGCTCTGCAATCCACGGGCTGGCAGCGCATAAACTGATGACACGTAGCAAGACTCCAGGGTTTTCCGTTAGCAAGACTAAATAAGCAGAACGGCGAGCGACTGCTTCAATGAGAGGCAGCACACGCTCTAGTACTAAATCTGGATTATCGTGCTCAACTGCTTGTGATAAAAAACGCGGCATAAAAGCATCCAAGCGCTCCCTGCCTAAGCGTTGCATGGCTCGTACTTGACTACCTTCACGTAGCTGAACAATGCGTTGCCAAGCGAGCTTACTGTCAGCATAGCCTGCGTCTTCCAGTTGGCGGTAGATGCTATCAATGGCAATGGTATCTTCCCAGACGGGGAGCCATTCGCCACCAATAATGCAGTCATCTTCGTCCTCGTCGGGGTCTGCAATCACACCGCGGAAATGATGCTCAATGCGTTTACGCCAATACATCAGTTGTCCTAAAAAAGTTGTCCAGTCATCAAAGCCCATGATACAAGCTAGGCGGATTTGCTCTTGTGGGGTGTCCGGTAAACTTTGGGTTTGCATGTCAGCGATAGCCTGTAGAGCGTGCTCGGTGTAACGCAAGAAGCGGTAGGCGTCTTTGAGTTCGGTGACATCGGACGATGGCATATAACCTTGGGCAGCTAATGTATCGAGGATGTTCAGGAGTGGGCGTTGCTGTAGGCTGAGATCGCGGCCGCCATGAATCAATTGGAATGCTTGAGCAATAAATTCAACTTCACGGATACCGCCAGACCCCAACTTGATATTGTCTTCCATATCTTTGCGTCGCACTTCTTGTTGGATCAACTGCTTCATCGAACGTAAGGCTTCAATAGCTGAGAAGTCTAGATAACGACGATATACAAAAGGGCGCAAGATACGCAGTAAGCTAGCGCCGGCGTTTTGGTCACCGGCAACTACTCGAGCTTTGATCATGGCATAGCGCTCCCAGTCACGACCTTGATTCTGGTAGTACTGCTCTATGGCAATGAAACTGAACACGAGTGGGCCACTGGATCCATACGGGCGTAAACGCATATCAACGCGAAAAGCAAAACCATCCACAGTGATGGTGTCCAATGCTTTAATCAGTTTTTGACCTAGGCGGGTAAAAAACTCTTGGTTATCGAGGCTGCGTTTTGCACCTTCTGTTTCTCCACCTTCTGGATAAGAAAAAATTAAATCTACATCGGAGGACAGGTTGAGTTCATAGGCACCGAGCTTACCCATGCCAAGAACAACCAAGTGTTGAGGTTGTTTGCTGTAGCGACCAATGGGTGTGCCAAACTGCTGGCAGTGTTGCGAGTACAGCCATTGATAGGCTAAATCAGTACACGCATCGGCCATGGCAGATAAGTCACGGCAGGTTTCACCCAGTTCAGATTGACGCATGAGGTCACGCCAAATGATACGCACTTGTTGCCTGTTGCGGTATTTGCGTAAATGTAAGTGCAGGCTTGCTTCGTCTGGGCAGTCAAGGAGATGCTCACTCAATTGATAACGTATTTCGCCTGGCACCAAAGATCGATCAAGCTGCCCAGAAGCGACTAGGTCGATCAGCATTTGTGGATCACGTACAGCCTGATTAAGAACAAAGTCACTCAGTGTGCATACACGAATAAATTCTTGGTATCGGTTTTCTGACCACGCAGGGTTGGTAATTTGTTGTTCTTGCAGGGCTTGAGCCCATGCACGTTGCGCCTTTTGTTGTAATAGCAATAGGCTGGAAGGAAGAGATTCGAGTAACAAAGGGGTCATGCGCAATCCTGAACGTAGTCGTACCAAGGGTGTCTACAAAGATACCTGAAATTTCATAAAATAGAGTGTTCTCATATGACTTCGCCTAAAGGACTATAAGATAGTTGCTGACTCGCACGCTATTATGTAGTAAAACTACAGGAAGAAGAAAAAATAACATTAAGATGACTTTGCTGTGCCATGGGCTGACTGTTCACAAGACATGAAGCACATATAGGTCCATCATCAAATAGACCCTCAGTTTGGGAGCGAAACATGCACGATTTAGATCCGGTGGAAACACAAGAATGGCTGGATGCTTTGGAATCTGTCCAAGCGCATGAAGGTGAAGAACGCGTTCATTATCTTTTATCACGATTGGGTGAGTTAGCCAGTCGAGATGGCGTACGTCTACCACATGCCATTACAACGCCTTACCGTAATACAATCCCTGTGACTCACGAAGCACGTATGCCGGGTGATTTGTTTATGGAACGCCGCATCCGTTCGCTAGTGCGGTGGAATGCTTTAGCAATGGTTATGCGCGCTAACCAGTCTGATCCAGATTTAGGTGGTCATATTGCAACCTTTGCTTCCAGCGCGACTTTATATGACATTGGTTTTAACTATTTCTTTAAGGCACCGACCGAGGAGCACGGCGGTGACTTAATTTATTATCAGGGGCATGCGTCACCAGGTATTTATGCGCGCTCATTTTTAGAAGGGCGTTTAACCGAAGAGCAGCTTGATAGTTTCCGTCGTGAAACCGATGGTCAGGGTTTGTCATCTTATCCGCACCCATGGTTGATGCCTGATTATTGGCAGTTTCCTACGGTATCTATGGGCTTAGGTCCAATTCAGGCTATTTATCAAGCGCGCTTTATGAAGTACCTTGAGCACCGCGGGTTTATTCAGCCAGGTAAGCAAAAAGTTTGGTGTTTCTTAGGTGATGGTGAGACAGATGAGCCGGAATCCTTAGGTGCGATCTCCCTTGCGGGTCGTGAAAAACTGGACAACTTAATCTTTGTGATTAACTGTAACCTGCAGCGGCTTGATGGACCTGTACGTGGTAACGGTAAAATCATTCAGGAACTTGAGGGTAACTTCCGTGGCGCTGACTGGAATGTCATCAAAGTGCTTTGGGGTCGCCATTGGGATCCATTATTTGCAAAAGACACTGATGGTGTAATGCAGCGCCGTATGGACGAGGCTTTAGATGGTGACTATCAGAACTACAAAGCTAATGATGGTGCTTTCGTACGTAAAGACTTCTTCGGCACTGATCCACGTTTAGAAGCACTCGTTGAAGACTTAACCGATGATGAGATTTGGAAACTGAATCGAGGTGGCCATGATCCATTCAAGGTGTATGCAGCTTACCATGCAGCGGTAAATCATAAGGGGCAGCCGTCGGTAATCTTAGCTAAAACGATTAAAGGCTATGGTACTGGTACTGGAGAAGCGCAAAACATCGCTCACAATATTAAAAAAGTTGATTTGGAAAGCTTAAAAGGTTTCCGTGATCGCTTTGATATTCCTGTATCTGACGAGAACATTGAAAGTCTACCGCTTTACCGTCCGGCAGAAAACAGCCCAGAGATTCGTTATCTTAAAGAGCGTCGTGAGGCATTGGGTGGTTTTGTACCGCAGCGCCGAACTAAGAGCATGAGTATTCCAACACCGCCCTTGGAGACTTTAAAAACCATTTTAGATGGCAGTGGTGAGCGTGAAGTGTCCACCACCATGGTGTTTGTCAGAATTCTTGCACAATTACTCAAAGACAAAGATCTAGGTAGTCGTATCGTTCCAATCGTACCTGATGAGGCGCGTACTTTTGGGATGGAAGGTATGTTCCGCCAACTTGGTATTTACTCTGCGGTAGGGCAGCTTTATCAGCCGGTCGACCATGGCCAGGTGATGTACTACAAAGAAGAGAAAAAAGGTCAGATTCTAGAGGAGGGCATTACTGAGGCTGGTGCGATGTCAGCTTGGGTTGCGGCTGCTACGGCTTACAGTAACCACAACCAACCAATGTTACCCTTCTACGCGTTCTACTCCATGTTTGGTTTCCAGCGCATTGGTGACTTAGCTTGGGCTGCCGGTGATATTCGTGCTAGAGGTTTCTTAATGGGTGGAACTGCAGGCCGTACAACTTTGAACGGTGAAGGTCTGCAGCACCAAGATGGTCACAGTCATATTTTGGCTGGCACTATTCCTAACTGCCACTCTTATGATCCTGCCTATGGTTATGAAATGGCGGTGATTATCCGTGAGGGTGTACGTCAAATGCTGGAGTTACAGCAGGATCGCTACTACTACATCACTATGATGAATGAAGCGTATCAGCAGCCTGCGATGCCTGATCGTGAAGGTATCGAAGAGGATATTATTCGCGGTATGTACCTGCTCGAAGAGGACAAACGCAGCAGTGATTTGCATGTCCAGTTGTTAGGTAGCGGTACGATTTTGTTGGAAGTACGTGAAGCAGCTAAAATTCTTCGTGATGAGTTTGGTATTGGCGCGGATATTTGGAGTGTCACGAGCTTTAACGAATTACGTCGTGACTGCTTAGACGTAGAGCGCTGGAATCGCTTACATCCGCGTGAAGAGATGCGTTTGTCACACATTGAAACATGCTTACAAGACCGACGTGGTCCAGTAGTTGCTTCAACTGACTATATGAAACTCTATGCAGATCAAGTACGTCAGTGGGTGCCGCAAGAGCAGTATAAAGTATTGGGTACAGATGGTTTTGGTCGCAGTGATTCACGTAAGAAGTTACGTCACTTCTTTGAAGTGGATCGTTACTGGGTTGTCTTAGCAGCACTAGAAGGACTGGTTGCCCAAGGGCAGCTGGATGCACAAGTGATGATTGATGCCATGGAAAAATTTGGTATTGATGCAAATAAGCCTAATCCACTGGACTGCTGAGGAGAGCGACGATGAGTGAATTAATTCGCGTACCCGACATCGGTACAGGTGAAGGTGAAGTCATTGAAATCTTTGTCAAAGTAGGCGACCGCATTGAAGCGGAGCAAAGCCTACTGACATTAGAATCAGACAAAGCCAGTATGGAAATTCCTGCGCCTAAAGCAGGAGTGATTAAAAGCTTGGCGGTTAAGTTGGGTGACCGGCTGAAAGAAGGGGATGACCTGCTTGAGTTGGAAGTGGAGGATGCTGAGCCAGCCATTGAAACTCCAGCTGAACCTGAGCCCGCAGAGCAGAAAACAGCAGCCCCAGCAGCACCGTTGCCAAGCGTGGCTGAAGTGGCTGCAGAAAATGTGATTGAAGAGATACATGTGCCAGATATTGGCTCAGCAGGTAAAGCACGTGTTATTGAAGTGTTGGTCGCTGTTGGTGATGAGATTAGCGAAGACCAATCATTGATCACTTTAGAGTCAGACAAAGCCAGTATGGAAATTCCTTCGCCAGTTAACGGTGAAGTGGTAGAGGTTCTGGTGCGTTTGGATGCTGAAGTGGGCACTGGAGACTTAATTTTTAAAGTTAAAGTTGCACAAAACGCGCCTGTTGCGGCCTCTGTTGTTGCAGAACAAGAGTCCACAAAACCTGAGCCGGCACCGGCAAAACCAAGTCCAGCAGTATCTGTTGCGCCTGAGTCAGCGCCAGTGGGTAAGAAGCGTAAAAAAACCAGCACTGCCCATGCGGGCCCAGCCGTACGTAAATTAGCGCGTGAGTTCGGAGTGGACTTAGGCTTGGTGACAGGTACTGGGCCGCATAAGCGCGTGATGAAAGAAGATCTTCACGCTTATGTCCAAGCAGTATTGAATAAGCAAGCCAACGGTACGCTTGAGCAGGGCAGCGGTATTCCGGCTGTGCCAGAAGTGGACTTCTCACGCTTTGGTGAAATTGAAGAAGTACCTATGACGCGTTTACAGCAAGTAGGTGCTATGAACTTGCATCGTAGTTGGCTCAACGTGCCACATGTGACCCAGTTTGAGTCGGCAGATATTACTGAGCTGGAGGCGTTCCGTGTCGGGCAAAAAGGGGTTGCTGAAAAGGCCGGTGTTAAACTGACGATTTTGCCATTTTTATTAAAGGCCTGTGCACATCTGTTGCAGGAAATGCCAGACTTTAATAGCTCGTTAGCACCTAGTGGCAAAGCATTGATTCGCAAGAAGTATGTGCATCTAGGTTTTGCTGTTGATACACCCGACGGTTTGCTTGTTCCTGTAATTCGAGATGTTGATCAGAAGAGCCTATTGCAATTGGCCGGAGAAGCTGCGGAACTGGCTGACAAGGCGCGTAATAAAAAATTACGTGCTGAAGATATGCAAGGTGCTTGTTTTACTATTTCTAGTTTGGGGCATATTGGTGGTACTGGCTTTACGCCGATTGTGAATACACCTGAGGTGGCTATTTTAGGTGTATCCCGCGCTACCATGCAGCCGGTTTGGAATGGTGAAAGCTTTGATCCACGCTTAATGTTGCCGTTGTCCTTATCTTACGATCACCGTGCGATTAATGGTGCAGCTGCAGCACAGTTCACGCGACGACTTAGTGAATTGCTAGCAGAAATACGCGGTTTACTTCTGTAAAACCGATTATCCCAATTAACACCCCGCTCAGGCATATTGCTTGGCGGGGTGTTTTTTATTGTTGAGTGAAGTTTAATTGACGCCAAGCTTCGTAGACAGCAATAGCCACAGTATTAGATAGGTTCAGACTGCGTGAGCCTTCACGCATAGGCAAACGTAATCGTTGTTCTGGTGCTATGCTGTTGCGCACATCATCTGGCAGTCCGCGAGTTTCTGGGCCGAAAATAAAAGCATCACCATCTTGGTATGTAACTTCTGCATAATTACGTGAGCCTTTTGTGGTGAAAGCAAATAAGCGCGGTTGATTAAGGGCATCTAAGCACGCTTGCAAGTTCGCGTAGCGTTGTACATTGGCAAACTCTTGGTAGTCCATCCCCGCACGGCGTAGTCGTTTATCATCAAAGACAAAGCCTAAAGGTTCAATTAAATGTAGATTGCAACCGACATTAGCGCAAAGACGGATAATATTGCCGGTATTGGGTGGGATTTCTGGTTCAAAGAGGATGACGTGAAGCATGCTGAATCCTGATAAGAAAATAAACAACAATTCTACATTGGAATTGTTGTTTAAGAGACACTGAGCATACCTATCGTTAGGGTATTCATGAAGCACACCAGTCGGTGGTGGCGGTATGCTAAGGCTGCATACTAAGGGTTGGTGACTAAGCTTATCTATGTGGTTGTGTAAAAACATTTGGGCAAGTTGTGCTATTGCCTACAGGCTTACTATGAATACGAGGTTAAGGCTTTATAATCATTGTAATTTATCGAGGAGTAGAACATGGCGAACCTTTTACTTGAGCAGTTGACTGAAGAGATTAAAGCTAATGTGCGTATTGCATTGGCAGAAGATATAGGCTCTGGTGATATTACTGCGCAGCTGATTCCTGCTGATCAGCAGGCCAGTGCCCGAGTGATTACTCGTGAGCCGGCAGTGATCAGTGGAGTCGCTTGGGTCAATGAAGTGTTTCGTCAAGTAGATAATAAGGTTAAGGTCAACTGGTTGGTGTCTGATGGCCAGCGTGTTGAGGCTAATGATGTGTTGTTTGAGCTCGAAGGGAAAGCGCGCTCCTTATTAAGTGGCGAGCGAGCAGCGTTAAACTTTTTACAGAGCTTATCGGCTGTAGCTACGCGTAGCCAGTACTTTGCCGACATGGTCGAAGGGACTGGGGTGAAATTGTTAGACACCCGTAAAACTTTGCCAGGTTTGCGCTTAGCACAAAAATACGCGGTGACGTGCGGTGGTTGCCATAACCACCGTATAGGTTTGTATGATGCATTTTTAATCAAAGAAAATCACATTGCTGCCTGTGGTGGTGTTGCAGCAACAGTGAAGGCTGCGCACCGTATTGCACCTGGTAAACCGGTTGAGGTGGAAGTGGAGAATCTTGACGAGTTGCGTGAAGCGCTGGCTGCTGGCGCAGATATTATCATGCTAGATGAGCTGAGTTTGGAGGATATGCGCACTGCAGTAAAGCTTGCAGCGTCCAAGGTAAAGTTGGAAGCTTCAGGCGGAGTCAATGAGCAAAGTATCCGTGCGATTGCTGAAACGGGTGTGGACTATATTTCGTTGGGTACTTTGACTAAAGATATTAAAGCCATCGATCTTTCGATGCGTTTAAGTCTTTAAGTATTATAGGTTTAAAAGGCTGCCCTGTTCTCTGCAGGGCAGTTTGATCTTTAGCGGCGCCGTAAATTCGCTTCAATAGCTTGATCTAAGTCAGGCGGCAAGAAATCTGTATCTGGATTGTAATCAGGATTTAAGTAAGTAGATAAGGCTTGCAAGTTGTCAGGGCTGAGAATGCCTGCGGTTTGCTGTAAACGAAGATTATTTAAGATGTAGTCATAGCGCGCATTGTTGTAATTACGTACTGCTGCATATAGATAGCGTTGTGCGTCTAACACATCAACAATATTGCGTGTGCCCACTTCATAACCAATTTGTGTGGCTTCTACTGCGCTTTGGCTAGAAATAATTGCTTGTTTGAGTGCTTGTACCTGCTCTACATCGGTATTCACCGCGCGATGAAAATTACGTGCATTTTGTACTGTTTGGCGGCGTAAGCTTTCACGCATTTGCTCAGTTTGATCTAAGCGGTAAACGCCTTCACGCACTTGGGAGCTAGTCATCCCCCCCGTGTACAATGGAATGTTGAGTTGAATGCCAATACTGCTTTGTTCTGCTTTGCCATTATAGAGTCTAGCATTTGGGCTGTTGACGAATCCTAGAGGATCATTGTCCCCTTTTTTATATTGAGCAATTGCATCAACCGTTGGGGCATGGCCCGACTTACGTTGTTTGACGCTATCTTGTGCTGCTTGTACTGCGTAGTTAATGGCTTGCAGTTGCAGATTCTGCTCGGTAGCTGTATTAACCCAAGCCGTGGCATCGTTAGGTTGTGGGGGGAGTACAGGTAAGCTGTGCTTCACACCTTCTAGCGCGGCGAAGTCCATATTGGTCAGGGTGTTTACTGCTTGAAAAGCATCACTGACCATGCGTTCAGCGACCATGCGGTTGGCGCGCGCAGCATCATATGCCGCTTGGGCTTGTAGTACATCAGTTTTGTCAGATAAACCAACATCGAAGCGCTCGCTGGCTAAATCATATTGACGTTTAAAAGCTTTCTCTTCCGCGCGACTTGCGGCTAAGTTGTCTTGAGCGCGCAGCACAGAGAAATACACTTCTGAACTTTGCAGAATTAAATGCTGTTCAATAGCAGACAATTCAAGAGCAGACTGTTTGTTGCTTGACTGAGCTGCTTGGAGTTGGTACCAGCGCTCTAGTCGAAATAAGGGTTGGCTGAGAGTTGCTTGATAAACTAGGCCGCTGCGTGAAGCGGCCGTGGAGCCCATAGATGTGTCAACTTTGCTTCGGCTGTTGGTGTTGCTAGCACCTGCACCTAATTGTGGTAGTAAGCCAGCACGCGCCTGTGGTACACGTTCGCTTTGCGCTAAGTAGTCGGCGCGTGCTGCCGCCAAGTCTGCATTGTTTTCAACAGCCAGTTGATAGACTTCAAGCAGGTTCACTTTGTTTTGAGTATTTGCTGCTGCATAGGCAGAGGTTGAACCCAAAACTGTAGCTATAACAAAAGTAAGCGACAGAAGACGCATCGTTAATATCCTAGATTGCATAAATATAAATAATTTTAAGGCTACGGCCAGTTATTGAGCGGGTCAAGCAGGTCGTTATGAAAGAAAATAATATATGCTTATAGAGTAACACTGACTTTAGTTTACTTGCAGTTTAGATGAAGTGCTGAGTAGACTGCCTATTGATTCTTGTCGGGGTGCTCTGCAGAGAGCTGAGATCGGTTAATCCGGGTCCCGTTGAACCTGATCGAGTTAATACTCGCGTAGGAAACAAGATAAGCTTGCCGTAAGGTAGGCCTGCCTATGTCCGCTGGTTCCCCCGACGCTTTTATTGTGTTTTTTGGAGAACCAAACGCATGACGCACACCGCTTCAGAGTACCTCAGTAATACAGCCCAAGTAGATCAGCAGTCGATCCAACCTTTTCCCAATTCGCGTAAAGTTTATGTGCAAGGGTCACGCCCTGATATTCGGGTGCCGATGCGTGAAATCAGCTTAACTCCGACCCATACCGATGAGGGCCTTGAACAGCATGCGCCAGTATTAGTGTATGACACCTCAGGACCTTACACCGACCCCAGTATTAGTATTGATGTACGTAAAGGTTTGCCTGCAGTACGCAGTGCATGGATTGAAGAGCGCAATGACACTGAGCTGCTGTCTGGACTCAGTTCTGAGTATGGTCAAGAGCGTTTAAATGATCCTGAATTAACTAAAATGCGTTTTGCTGAGATTCGGAATCCTCGACGTGCTAAAGCAGGTAAAAATGTTACGCAAATGCACTATGCGCGTCAGGGCATCATTACCCCGGAAATGGAGTTTGTAGCAATTCGAGAGAATATGAAGCTTGAAAAGGCACGTGAAGCGGGATTGCTTGATAATCAGCATCCTGGGCAAAGCTTTGGGGCGAGTATTCCTAATGTTATTACGCCGGAGTTTGTTCGGTCAGAAATTGCTCGTGGTCGTGCCATTATTCCAGCCAACATCAATCATCCTGAGTTAGAACCCATGATTCTTGGGCGTAATTTTTTAGTGAAAATCAACGGTAATATTGGCAATAGCGCTTTGGGATCGTCCATTGAAGAAGAGGTTGCCAAGCTCACCTGGGGGATTCGATGGGGATCAGATACCATCATGGATTTGTCCACAGGTAAAAACATACATGAAACTCGTGAGTGGATTATTCGTAACTCGCCGGTTCCAGTTGGCACTGTACCAATTTATCAGGCCTTAGAAAAAGTTGATGGGATTGCGGAAAATTTAACCTGGGAAATTTTCCGAGACACCTTAATTGAGCAAGCAGAGCAGGGTGTGGATTATTTTACGATTCATGCCGGAGTATTGTTGCGCTATGTGCCACTGACCGCTAAACGTGTTACAGGAATTGTCTCCCGAGGTGGTTCTATTATGGCCAAGTGGTGTTTAGCGCATCATAAAGAGAACTTTCTTTATACGCACTTTGAAGAGATCTGCGAGATCATGAAAGCTTATGATGTGAGCTTTTCTTTAGGTGATGGTTTGCGTCCAGGGTCAGTAGCTGATGCCAATGATGCAGCGCAATTTGCTGAGTTGGAGACATTGGGGGAGTTGACGAAAATTGCTTGGAAACATGATGTGCAGTGTTTTATTGAGGGTCCAGGGCATGTGCCTATGCACTTAATTAAGGAAAATATGGACAAGCAACTGGAGTGTTGTGATGAGGCCCCTTTTTACACTTTAGGACCACTAACCACTGATATTGCACCAGGCTATGATCATATTACTTCAGGTATTGGTGCGGCGATGATTGCTTGGTATGGCTGTGCGATGTTGTGCTATGTCACACCTAAAGAGCACTTAGGTTTGCCGAATAAGGATGACGTGAAAACAGGAATTATCACTTATAAAATAGCTGCTCATGCTGCTGATTTAGCAAAGGGGCATCCAGGGGCTCAGTTGCGTGATGATGCTTTAAGCAAGGCGCGTTTTGAATTTCGTTGGGAGGATCAATTCAATTTAGGTTTAGATCCCGATACAGCGCGTGCATTCCATGATGAAACCTTGCCTAAAGAATCGGCTAAAGTAGCGCATTTTTGCTCTATGTGTGGCCCGAAATTCTGTTCTATGAAAATTACCCAGGAGGTACGTCAGTACGCGAAGGATAATGGTTTAACAGATGAGCAACGGGCTATTGAAGCAGGCTTTAAAGAGCAGGCCTCACGTTTTCGTGAAGAAGGGTCTATTATTTATAAGCAGGTTTAAACACTTAGAAGGTTATTAAGGTGGCCATAATGGCCACCTTTTTTATGAGAGGTATGTATGTTAAAGCGCGCAATGAACGGTGCTGATGATGTTGAAATTGAACGACGAGAGCGTTGTTTTCAAGGATTTTACCAGTTGGATCGTGTGGAATTAAAACATCGCTTATTTTCTGGGCAGATGGGGCCGCGTATTTGCCGTGAATTGTTTGTCCGACCTGATGCAGTTTGTGTTTTGCCATATGACCCTCAGACCGACTCAGTGGTGCTTGTTGAGCAGTTTCGTATCGGTGCGCTAGATAAAAGCGCGGAGCCTTGGTTGTTAGAAATTGTTGCTGGTTTAATTGATACCGATGAGATGCTGGAAGATGTTGCACGCCGAGAAGCCATTGAAGAAGCTAATTTAGAGCTGCACGAGTTGATTCCTGTTACGAGTTATTACCCATCACCTGGTGGATCAGACGAGCGTGTCTATCTATATGTGGGGCGTTGCTCAACTGAGGGTGTAGGTGGAGTGTTTGGTGTGCCGGAGGAAGGGGAGGATATTCGTGTACACGTCTGGCCGTTAGAAGATGCACTTGCTGCAGTACAAAATGGGCGTATTGATAATGCCGCAAGTATCATTGCCTTGCAGTGGTTAGCGTTGAATAAGCAACAGATTAGAGCAGACTGGCTGGCACTTTAATATGGGCTTGGCTGCATCCTAGTAGAGGCAGCCAAGGGTTTAGATTAGAGACCAGGTAAACGGCTGCGGATTTGTTTAATTAAATTATCTAAGGTAGCCGCATCGTGAGTGTCAACTCTGTAGCTTTGCGTAACTTCAGTAGGAGTGAGAGGTTCTAAATGTTGACGCTGTGCCAAAATGACTTCCTCTGTAGCATCTGAGGGGTCTAGGCCTTCTGCTTGGCGTTGCTTGAGCCAGATTGAAATCACTTCATCTGGCGCTTGGCAATCAAGAATCAAGAAAGGTGCACCTGTTTTCTCTGCAATTTTCCATGCATCTTGGCGTTGTTCTTCTTTCAGATAAGTGGCATCAATTACTACTGGAAATCCTGCAAGAAGTGCGGTTTCGGCAAGATCATGAAGGCGTTGATAGGTTGCTGCACTAGCATTTGGGTTATAGATCCCTCCGCCTAAGATATTTTGAGCACTGGCATCTTGCTCACCAAATAAACGCTTACGCTCAAAATCAGAACGAAAGCGTAAAGCGCCTAAAGCTTCTACTAAACGCATTGCTACGGTGCTTTTGCCTACGGCGGAAATGCCATGAGTAATAGCGAGTAGTCGTGAGGGAATGGCACTGTAGCTTTCCGCGAGGTTGGCGTAGCTACGATATTGACGAACAATTACAGCGCGTTGTACAGGGTCATCTTCTTGGTCTAGACGAAATAAGTTAACTTTGCCACGAACCATTGCACGGTAGGCTTTGTAAAAATTGATCAGCGGCATAGCTTGGTAGTCCCCTGTCAGCTCTAGCCACGTACTGACAAAGCGGCGAGACAAAGGTTTTAAACCGCGGTCTTCTAGGTCCATAGCCAAGAAGGCAGCATCTGATGCCACATCAATTAAACGGAAAGGTTCGTTAAACTCAATGCAGTCAAACAACATAACTTCGCCGTCTAACATGGTTGCATTACCTAGGTGAATATCACCATGACACTCACGAATGGAACCATTGTGGCGACGCTGTTCTAATAAAGGAAGTAAGCGAGTAAAGCTGTCTTCAGCCCAAGCTTCTAGCGCGTCCAACTGCTGTAGGTCTGCGGGCTCGTTAAGAAGTGGACGGATTTGCTCAAAGTTTTGACGAATAGGTGCCATAATTGCATGCGGATCACCTAGAGGGTGTTCTGCTGGAACTTGTGGGGCCTCATCGTGAAAACGAGCGATTTGTTTGGCTAGTGCGTCAATGTGCGTTTCACAAAGCTCGCCACGTTTTTGCATATCGCCTAAAAGCTGGGTTTGTGGAAATTGGCGCATTTTTACTGCGTATTCGATCGCTGGTCCGTCACCGTTGAGTTGAGGGGCATCAATGGAGCCAGTAATAGCAACGACTTCGAGATATAAACCGTCTGTTAAACGCTTGTTAAGGCGCACCTCTTCGCTGCAAAAGTGTTTACGGGCCTCAACATCGGTAAAATCTAAAAATCCAAAGTTAACGGACTTTTTGATTTTGTAGGCATAGGAGCCAGTTAAGATAACCCATGAGATATGTGTTTCGATAACCTGGAACTCTTCGACAGGATGCGGAAAGATCGCAGGGTTTTGTAAGGCGTCAATCAGGGCTTGAGTCACAGATAATCCTTGAGAGTAATAAAATAGTGGCTGCATTATGGCAACTGTTAGCCGCTCTGCAAACTATATCAACATGCATTTTTAACTGAAATAAAACAGGTGTAATGAGTCGCATGAGTAAGAAACGAAACGCTAAGCCAACTAAAAAGTCAGCAAAGCAGCATCATGCAAAAGCTTCTAGCCGTTGGTGGGGCTTATTTATTAAGCTTTTTATGATCGCGCTGGTTCTGCTTGGCGGCGTACTTATTTACCTTGATGCTATTGTGCAAGAGAAGTTTTCGGGTAAGCGTTGGACAGTTCCCGCTAAAGTTTATGCACGACCATTGGAGCTGTTTGCAGGCCAGAAACTGAGTAAAGATGACTTTTTAGTGGAGCTCAACGCTTTAGGTTATCGTACAGAACGAGCAGCTAATCGACCAGGAGGTATTTCGGTCAATGGTAATACGGTTGTTTTGCATACTCGTGGCTTCCAGTTTTATGAAGGGCCGGAGCCCGCTCGAGCTATGCAGGTCCGTTTTTCAGGTAACAGTATTGCTAGTCTAGCTCATGCCAATGGTCAACCCTTAGCTGTGGCACGACTTGAACCTCTGTTGGTAGGGGGGTTGTATCCGGCTCATCAAGAAGACCGTATTTTAATTCGCCTAGATCAAGTGCCGGAATTGTTGCCGAAAACTCTGTTGGCCGTTGAGGATCGCGAGTTTTATAAGCACCATGGTGTATCTCCTAAATCTATCGCACGAGCGATTTGGGTGAATACTACATCGGGTTCTGTACGCCAAGGGGGAAGTACATTAACTCAGCAGCTAGTGAAGAATTTCTTTTTAACGAACGAGCGTACGCTGACACGTAAAGCAACAGAAGCACTCATGGCGATTCTAGTAGAGCTGCATTACAGCAAGGAAGAAATTTTAGAAGCCTATTTAAATGAAGTATTTTTAGGTCAAGATGGCCAACGTGCAATTCATGGTTTTGGTTTGGCCAGTCAGTACTTTTTTAGTCAGCCATTGGCTGAACTGCAATTGCATCAGGTGGCTTTGTTGGTCGGAATGGTTAAGGGGCCGTCCTATTATAATCCGCGCCGCCACCCAGAGCGGGCTCTGCAGCGTCGTAATTTGGTGATTGATTTGCTTGTAGAGCAAGGTGTGGTTGATGCTGAGCAGGCAGAAACGGCTAAACAGCGTTCTTTAGGTATCACTAAACAAGGCACGTTAGCCAATACGACTTACCCGGGTTTTGTTGACTTGGTTAAGCGCCAGTTACGTGAGGATTATCGTGAGGAAGACTTGACCGAAGAGGGGTTGCGTATTTTCACCAGTTTTGATCCGATTTTGCAGCGCAAAGCTGAGGCGGCGCAGACTAAAACCTATAAGGAGCTTGCAGGCCGTCGAGGAATTAATGAAGTCGAGTCAGCAATGGTAGTGAGCAACCCTGAGACGGGTGAGGTATTGGCTTTATTGGGAAGTCGCTCACCGAGATATGCCGGCTTTAATCGTGCGCTCGATGCAGTACGCCCCATAGGCTCGCTGATTAAGCCTGCAATTTACTTAACGGCGTTAGAGCAACCCCAGCAATACTCGCTGACCCACTATATTCAAGATGCATCATTTGCGGTGAAAAGTCGTAGCGGTCAGGTTTGGCGGCCGCAAAACTACGATCGTAAAGAGCATGGCACAGTATTTTTGTATCAAGGCTTAGCACAGTCTTATAACTTGTCGACAGCGAAGCTTGGAATGGAGCTAGGAGTGCCGCGAGTTCTGCAAACCGTACGTAAATTGGGTGCGGAGCATGATTGGCCTGCTTATCCATCTATGTTGTTAGGCGCGGGTAGCTTAAGCCCTATCACCGTGACGGGAATGTATCAAACCATTGCTAACGGCGGGTTTAATACACCGCTTCGAGCAATTAGAGATGTTTTAACTGCAGATGGCGAGCCGCTAGGGCGTTATCAATACAGTGTTGAGCAGCGTTTTGATGGTGGTGCAATTTATTTAACTCAAGAAGCGATGCGACGAGCAATGACCGAAGGAACAGGACGTTCTGCATATAATCGTTTGCCTTCGTCTATGGTTGTTGCAGGTAAAACAGGTACCAGTAATGATTTGCGTGATAGTTGGTTTGCAGGTTTCGGTCAAGATCTGTTGGCTGTAGTTTGGATGGGGCGTGATGATAATGGGCAAACTTCATTGACTGGTGCTAGTGGGGCTTTGCGGCTATGGGCAAACTTTATGCAGCAAGCGCAACCCAGCTCTTTAAATAGAACGCCACCCAGTAATGTCGTGATGGCTTGGGTCAATGCTTATTCGGGGGAGGGTAGTGCGCAGGGCTGTCCAGGTGCAGTTCAAATGCCTTATATTCGTGGTAGCGAGCCGTTGCCAGGGGAGTCTTGTGACGAGCCTGAGAGCTTTGATCCAAATAAGCAGCTGCCTGCACCTGTTGAATCGGTCAAAAGTTGGATTCGCAGTTGGCTAAATTAATTTTAACGAGGATTCAATGTGAAGAAACAAGCAACAGTATTAGTAGTGCTAGCAGTTTTGTTAACGGGGTGTGCGACAGGTACTCAGCAGCGGTCAATACCCATTGTGGAACGAGGTGGTCCGCTGACCCCTGGGGTGATGCGCGATAGCCAAGCACGTCAGGCTCAGTTTCCGCAGTCAGAGCGAATTGAGGCTGAAATAGTGACTCAAAATGAGGTTGAAACTGTACGTACTTATGCAGTGCCTCATGCGCCTATAGGTGGGATTACGGTGAGCAGTCCAGAGAATGCTGTTCCCACTTATGAGGACGCGACGAATCCGATTTCAAATACCGGTGCTGATATGTCACGTACCCCCATTGGAGGGCAAACGAGTCTTGCGGCTGATGAGCAGTTGGCTGGGCCTGTATTAGCGCTGTTGACCACTGCAAAGCAGCAGCAGGGTGGCGGTGACCTCAATAGTGCCGCTTCAAGTCTTGAGCGAGCGCAACGCATAGCTCCGCGTGAGCCGCAGGTTTTTTACCGCCTTGCTGAAGTACGATTAGAACAAGGTGATGCAGCTCAGGCGGAGCAATTAGCTCAGCAGGGCTTGCGTTATAGTGATGGACGTCCAACGCTGCAGGCTGGTTTGTGGGAGTTAATTGCAAAAGCAAGGGCACAGCAGGGTAATCATACCGGTGCGCAAGAGGCACAGCGACGAGCAAGGGTTCATTTATAATGGCTAGGCAGAGTAAAGTTCGCGTATTAGAGCTGCTTTCTGAGTTGGAAGCAGAGTTACAAGCATTGGGGTGGTGGGAAGCGCAGGCTCCGAGTAAGTTGGCTTTACAAAGCCAACAGCCATTCTGTGTGGATACGTTGGAGTTTTCGCAGTGGCTGCAGTGGGTTCTTATACCTCGTATGCATAGTTTAGCCATGTCTGAAGATGCATTGCCGAGTCAGTGTGCTATTTATGAAATGGCTGAGGTAGTCTATCGCGAGCAGTTAGCTGTGGTAGCGAACTTGTTACGCTGTTTAAAACATATTGATACTACCGTTGTCGCTTCACATGTATTGCATTAAGAGTGGGGAGACGTGGCACGTTAAATCAACTGCGATCTTGTTGGATGATTTTGTGGGTGTAAGCTGTATTGAAGAATGAGTAATTGAGTCAGCTTGGATCGTCAAATTCTAAAATGCACGGTATGGTGTGACCCAAACAAGGTCTTTAGCAGATAACATAAATATAGGTAGTAAGAGGTTGCGTATTTACCCTGTTACTACCTATCATATGTAGACAATAGCCTAAGAAAAGAGAGAGATTTCTTATAATCACTTGACTTGAGGCTACTGAATCCGAACAATTCAGAGTTTGCTGTAAGACTGGCCTCAAAAAGGTGCTTATAGCTTTATGAGTTCATGAGGTGCGTACCCGTGCCGCCCGCTATACCCGTATCGCGTTACCTCGCGCTGGGTGAGGAATCTTTAGACATTCGGGTTTCTCTATGCTGCTTAATTCAGGTAGTAGGGTAGTCGGCAATCACCGTCACCCATGCTGCGAATAACAGCAACCTACAATCAGATTACCCTTGATGAAGGGTGGAATTCTGGCGTTTTAGAGGTGTTACTGTGGAACTTTTATCCGGCGCAGAAATGGTTGTGCGCTCACTGCGTGACCAAGGCGTTAAGTATATTTATGGCTACCCAGGTGGGGCCATATTGCATATTTATGATGCATTATTTAAAGAAAAATCTTTGACACACATTCTTGTGCGTCATGAGCAGGCTGCTACTCACATGGCTGATGGCTATGCTCGAGCAACTGGAAAAGCGGGTGTTGTCTTTGTAACTTCAGGCCCTGGCGCAACTAATGCGATCACTGGCATCGCTACAGCATTTATGGATTCGATCCCCATGGTGGTGATCTCGGGGCAGGTTGAAAGCCGTATGGTCGGAACCGATGCTTTCCAAGAAACTGATATGATCGGAATCTCGCGTCCTATCGTTAAGCACAGCTTTATTATTAAGCATCCTTCAGAAATCCCTGAAGTGATGAAAAAAGCTTTCTATCTGGCAGAGTCAGGTCGTCCAGGACCTGTCGTCGTTGATATCCCTAAGGATATGACCAACCCGATTGAAAAGTTTGAGTACAGCTATCCTAAAAAAGCTAAGCTGCGCTCTTACGCACCTGCGACGCGCGGACATTCGGGGCAGATTCGTAAAGCTGCAGAGATGTTATTGGCTGCCAAGCGTCCAATGATGTACTCCGGTGGTGGTGTGATTTTAGGTGGTGCTGCAAAACAGCTCACAGAAATTGCTCAATTGTTAGATATTCCTGTAACCAATACTTTAATGGGGTTGGGTGGATATCCTGGTAACGATCGTCAGTTTTTAGGCATGCTAGGTATGCACGGTAGTTATACCGCGAACTTAGCCATGCACCATTGTGATGTATTGTTGGCTGTAGGTGCGCGTTTTGATGATCGTGTGATCAACGGCGCAGCAAAGTTCTGTCCGAATGCAAAGATCATTCATATTGATATTGATCCTGCGTCAATTTCGAAAACTATTAAAGCTGATATTCCAATTGTGGGCCCGGTTGATAGCGTATTAACCGATATGCTTGCGGCATTAAAAGATATTGGACGTAAGCCGGATGCTGATGTTGTAGCGAGTTGGTGGAAGCAAATTGACGAATGGCGTGGTAATGGCAAGCTATTCCCATACGATAGTGGTGACGGATCTATTATTAAGCCGCAAACAGTTATTGAAACTTTGTGTGAAGTGACTAATGGAGATGCATTTGTTACTTCAGATGTTGGTCAGCACCAAATGTTTGCAGCGCAATACTACCGTTTCAATAAGCCTAATCGTTGGATTAACTCTGGTGGCTTAGGAACGATGGGTTTTGGTTTCCCTGCTGCTATGGGGGTTAAGTTGAGCTTCCCAGACGATGATGTTGCGTGTGTGACGGGGGAGGGCAGTATTCAGATGAATATTCAAGAGCTGTCAACCTGTTTGCAGTATGACTTGCCAGTGAAAATTATTAATTTGAATAATGGCGCGTTAGGCATGGTGCGTCAGTGGCAAGATATGGTTTATAACAGCCGCTATTCACATTCCTACATGGAGTCATTGCCTGACTTTGTGAAGCTGGTTGAGTCTTATGGGCATGTTGGTATCCGTATTACTGACTTGAAAGATTTAAAACCAAAAATGGAAGAAGCGTTTGCGATGAAAGATCGCCTCGTATTCTTAGATATTCAAGTAGATACCAGTGAGCACGTGTATCCAATGCAAATACGTGATGGTGCGATGCGTGATATGTGGCTCAGCAAGACGGAGCGTACATAATCATGAGACATATCATTTCATTACTAATGGAGAATGAGCCGGGGGCTTTGTCACGAGTGGTGGGCTTATTCTCGCAGCGTAACTATAATATTGAAAGCTTGACGGTTGCTGCGACAGAAGACCCAACCTTATCGCGTTTAACCTTGACCACGGTTGGTCGGGAAGAGGTGATTGAGCAAATCACTAAAAATCTGAATAAGCTGATAGAGGTTGTTAAATTAGTCGATCTTTCAGAAAGTGCACATATTGAGCGCGAGTTAATGTTGGTTAAAATTAAAGCCAGCGGTGCTCAGCGTGCAGAAATCAAGCGAACCGCTGATATTTTCAGGGGTCAGATTGTTGATGTTTCGCCGAGTTTGTACACCGTACAGTTAACTGGTACAACCGATAAGTTGGATAGTTTTATCCAGGCTGTAGGTCCAGCTTCTATTTTGGAAGTGGTGCGTAGCGGTGTAACTGGAATTGCGCGTGGCGATAAAGTTTTAAGCCTTTAAATTAATAGTATGGAGGGTAAAGACCTTCCAGCATTACGGAGTGTTTTATGAAAGTTTACTACGATAAAGATTGTGACCTATCGATCATTAAGGGTATGAAGGTTGCCATTATTGGTTATGGTTCACAGGGTCATGCGCATGCATGCAACCTGCAAGATTCTGGTGTTGATGTAACTGTTGGTTTGCGTGCTGGTTCTTCTTCTATTGCTAAAGCTGAAGCGCACGGCCTTAAAGTTGCTGATGTTGCTACAGCAGTTAAAGCAGCTGACGTAGTAATGGTTTTAACTCCGGATGAATTCCAGGGACAATTATATAAAGAAGAGCTAGAGCCAAACCTTAAGAAGGGTGCAACCTTGGCTTTTGCGCATGGTTTCTCTGTGCATTACAACCAAGTGACACCGCGTGCAGACCTTGATGTGATCATGATTGCACCAAAAGCGCCAGGCCACACTGTACGTTCTGAATTTGTTAAGGGTGGTGGTATTCCTGATTTGATCGCTGTTTATCAAGACGCTTCTGGTAATGCGAAGAACGTTGCGCTGTCCTATGCAAGCGGCGTAGGTGGTGGTCGTACAGGTATTATTGAAACAACTTTTAAGGATGAAACTGAGACTGACTTATTCGGTGAGCAGGCGGTTCTTTGTGGTGGTACCGTTGAGCTGGTTAAAGCTGGTTTTGAAGTATTGGTTGAAGCTGGTTACGCTCCAGAAATGGCCTACTTTGAGTGCTTGCACGAGTTGAAGTTGATTGTTGACTTAATGTTCGAAGGCGGTATCGCGAACATGAACTACTCCATCTCTAACAACGCAGAGTACGGTGAGTATGTGACAGGTCCAGAAGTAATTAACGAAGAGTCACGTGCCGCAATGCGTAATGCGCTGAAGCGTATTCAGAATGGTGAGTATGCGAAGATGTTTATTACTGAAGGCGCAACAAACTACCCTTCAATGACCGCATATCGTCGCAACAATGCTGCACACGGTATTGAAGTTGTTGGTGAAAAACTGCGTGCTATGATGCCGTGGATTGCTGAAAATAAAATTGTAGATAAAACCAAGAATTGATTTTTTCTTACAATTGAAAAACGCGGCTTAGGCCGCGTTTTTCGTTTTAGGCATGTGTTTAGTATAAAATACTCAGGTTGCCAGATAGATTGGCTTATTCAGCAGAGAAGTTTAAGGAAGTTTATGAATCAGCGTCCTGAAGAGAACGATAAGACGTCTTCTATTGAGAGCTTGTTACCTATAGATGAGCATGTCGAGGAAGGCCATGATAGCGAAGGCCGTAAGGTGCGACATAAGGGTGTTTATTTGCTGCCCAATTTATTCACTACAGCCAATTTGTTTGCTGGTTTTTATTCGATTATGTGCGCGGTCAGTGGTAGTTTTAATATTGCTGCTGCAATTGTTTTTATCGCGATGGTGCTTGATGGTCTTGATGGGCGAGTTGCGCGTATGACGAATACACAAAGTGCCTTTGGTGCTGAGTATGACTCATTGTCAGATATGGTGGCGTTTGGTTTAGCACCAGCTATTTTAGCGTATCAGTGGGCGCTTATAGAAATGGGTAATGTTGGTCTGACCATATCCTTTATTTATGTGGCGTGCGCAGCTTTGCGATTGGCGCGATTTAATACACAAATTGATGTGGTAGATAAGCGTTGGTTTATTGGATTAGCAAGTCCAGCGGCTGCTGGGGTTGTGGCAGGTATGGTTTGGGCTGTTTGGGCCGTCAGTGATGTGGGTATTGCTGGAGTGGAGCTCCCTTTTGCGGTCACTATGCTTTTTGCAGTTTTGGTCGCATTGTCAGGGCTGCTGATGGTGAGCAATATCAAGTACTACAGTTTTAAAGATCTCGACCTTAAAGGGCGGGTGCCTTTTGTAGTGATTTTGGTTGTTGTGTTGGCTTTCGCTGTAGTCTTGAGTGATCCGCCGCGGATTTTATTAATGGTCTTTCTTGTTTACGCCTTGTCTGGTCCAGTGCAGTATGTGTTACGTATGCGAAGAGGTGGGGTAAAGTAGAAAAAATTGATGTGTTAGTCTTTTTTTAAAAAAAGGCTTTACAGCTTTTTAAAAACCTGTAGAATGCGCACCTCGTTAGGCAAACACAGTAATAACTGCTTAGCGTAAGAGTTTGATTCTTAAGGAAAAATCTTAAAAATTAAACTTGACAGGCTGAAGTT
>NZ_JAXIVU010000025.1:0-30839 GCF_034259425.1 Denitrificimonas halotolerans | reverse complement strand
GCACTACTTAAATGCCCTTTAAGGTATTTTCGTACCGCGTTTATTTTAAAAGCTTTGGTGTGTTTCGGTCTTTTCATTGTGAACCCTTCCAGTTGAAAGTTTAGTCCAACTTTAGGGGTTCACTCCATCAGCCTGCTGATTAAGCGCTACTGAGCACGCTCAGGTTTCAGCTGATGTGCCATTATTGCCCGCAACTTACCTGGCCGTACTGGTTTAGTGAGTAAAGGAATGCCAAGCTGTTTGCGCAAAGCTTGCTCTTCATCCGTATAATCTGCAGTGATAAGTATTGTAGGTATTTCCACCATGAAACGTGCCCGCAGCTGCGCCGCAACTGCCAGCCCAGTAACTCCATGATCCAAGTGTAAATCAACAATGATTAAATCCGGTGATTGTCCTGCTAATACATCCATTGCCGCACTGCAATCCATAGCAACTAACACCTCACAACCCCACTGAAGCAATAGAGCTGCCATACTGTGTAAAATATCTGGCTCATTGTCGATCACTAACACTCGCTGCCCATGAAAGCTTTGCGCCACCGCCACAGGGCTCTTAGCTAGCAGTGGATCCTGATTACTCAGCTGCTGACTTAAAGGGACTTCGATACTGAAGCAAGAGCCGCACCCCACGGTTGAACGCAACTCAACACGCGCGTTCAAAACAGTAGCAATCCGTTCCACAATAGCTAAGCCTAAACCCACCCCCTTGCGCCCACTGTTGTGATTCCTCTCAACTTGGTTAAACTCTTGGAAAATTGCTTTTTGCTGTTCGACAGCGATACCCGGCCCTGTGTCCCAGACTTCAATACGCACTTTAGCTCCACGCCGACGTGCACCTAAAAAAATGCGCCCCGCCTCCGTATAACGACACGCATTACTTAACAAATTACGCACGATACGCGTCAACAAATGGCAATCCGTATAAGCGTAAAGCCCTGTAGGAAAAAAACTCAAGCGCAACCCTTCCGCCACTGCAATCTGCTCAAACTCTGAAGCAAGCGCACTAAACATTTCATAAATAGAACAAATAGATAAAGAAGGTGTCACTGCCGCTTGGTCTAAACGAGCAATATCCAGCAAATCTGCTAATAAATCCTCAGCACCTTCCAAGGCCATATGAGCTCGCTCAAGCAAATGTTGCTCCGGTACTGGTAATGCTCGTTCCCTTAACGTTGAAATTAATAAACGCGCCGCATTTAAAGGTTGCAACAAATCATGGCTGGCAGCAGCCAAGTATTTATCTTTACTGCGATTCGCAGCTTCAGCGGCCTCTTTTGCTTCCCGCAGGGCCTGCTTCACTTGCTCCCGACGGATGATTTCTCGCTGCAAGTCTTCATTGCTTAATTGCAGTTCGCGAGTACGTTCAACCACGCGACGCTCTAAATCTTGATTTAATTTTTCTAAGCGCTGCTGACTTTTTTTGCGCTCAGAAATATCTGCAACAAAACCTTCCAAAACTCCTGGCTCATCGTCCTTTAGCAACACATTAATTAACACATCGAGAGGCTTACCATTTTTACACAGTAAACGGGTTTCATAGCCCCGAATAATATGTTGTTGCAGCACTTGCACTCGAATATTTTGCACCTCCCTGATACCACCCTCAAATAGGCTTTGAGTATCTACACCTATACTCATTAGCATCTCAGAAACGTTGGAATACCCCAGCATACTAGCCAGTGCTGGGTTAACCCTGCGTATACCACCATTGACTTGCGCCTGAAAAATCCCATAAGTGGCATGTTCAAAAAGCCATTTATAGCGATTTCGCTCACGCTCCACCTCTTCCAACTGCTGTAACAACTCACGATAATGACTTTTACGTGATGATTGCTCACTAAGCCCTAGTAAGCCAGCTAAGGTATTGTCAGAGGGCTTCGGCATATACCACTTCCATGTCACGCTGATTGGAACTTCTAGGGTTGGTTAAAATACAAGGATCAGTCATGGCATGACGAGATAAAAATGGAATATCAGAGCTGCTTACCCCGTATTCTCCAAGGCTGCTATGAAAGCCCACGGCGCATTTAAAATCAATTAAATGATTCACTAGACGCACCTGCACTTGCGCACTGGTGAGGCCTCGGCAATCAATACCTAGTGTTTGTGCAATCACCTTAAACCGCTCCGGCGCCGAGTTATAATTGAACGCTACCACATGCTCAATTAAAGCTGCATTACACTGACCATGAGGTAAATCCAAATAACCACCCAAGCTATGCGACATCGCATGCACCGCCCCTAAGATCGCATTCGAAAAAGCCAATCCCGCCTGCATACTGCCTAGCATGATTTGCTCACGCAAAGCTATATCTTGCGGATTCTTAATCATGTCCACAAGATTACCACTGATCAAACGCATGGCCTCTAAAGCATGTGTGTCTGTTAAGGGACCACTACCCACAGAAACAAAGGCTTCAATAGCATGTACTAAAGCGTCAATGCCCGTGCATGCAGCTAGAAATGAATCCATAGTGACTGTGGTTTCAGGGTCAATTAAGGCTACATCAGGCACTACAGCTTTACTCACAATCGAAAACTTCATTCGCTCTTGCGGATTGGAAATAATTACAAACTGTGACACATCTGCTGAAGTACCTGCTGTGGTCGGTATCAAAACTAGCGGTGGACTGGGCAAACGAATCGTATCCACCCCTTCAAAATCTAAAATACTGCGACCATGCGCCACAACGATACCAATAGCTTTAGCACAATCCATAGGACTACCGCCACCAATGGCGACAATCGCTGTGCAACCATGTAACTGATAGGTATGTGCACCCTGCATCACCTCTTCCACTCGTGGATTCGGTGAAACTTCAGTAAACACATGGTATTCAATACCTTGCTCTTGCAAGCTCACTTCAATATCAGCAACCCAGCCAGCTTCTTGTACGCCTAGGTCTGAGACAATCAGCACCTTAGTTGCACCAAAGGTGCTCACAAAATGCCCTGCACGATGACGGCTACCCACTCCAAAGACAATTTCAGGGGATACAAACTTGCGCAACTCGGTAATCGATCGGCTCATATTCACTCTTCTTATTATGAAAGGTTGACCCAGGCCGTTATTGCTCACGTCCGGCACACAACGCAACCTCAGCCTGCACAGCTCTGTTAAGCATCAGATCTTGGCATCTATTATGTGATGCAGTTTACATGTTGATCAGCTTACTCCAATGAGTATCCTGTAAATATTAGCCAAGGGTATAGCACAGGCGTTGAACAGCTGTCAGACAGTCGAAGCTTTAAGTGAAAGTAAAATGCGCTGATAAAATGCCAACTCTAATTTCAACACCTCCGCCAAGTGTTGTGCTTTTCGGAAACCATGGCCTTCCTCAGGATACAAGTGGTACTCAACATCGACGTTTTGATCGGTTAAAACCTGCACCATCATTGCAGTTTGTTCCTGTACTACAACCACATCTCGCCCTCCCTGAAAAAAAATAACAGGAGTTTGTATATGCTGCGCCAAACGTACCGGGATACGTGAAGAACACACCTGTGCAGCACCCAACAACCAATCTAAATAGTCGCCCTCAAACTTATGCGTTACCTTATTTAATGCCGCAGGATCGCTCACACCGTATAAGCTTGCTGCACCAGCAAAATAATCAGTGTTAGCAACAGCTAAAAGTGCACTGTACCCACCTGCACTAGCCCCACGGATAAAAATGTGCTGAGGATGCACACGCTCAGTGACAATCAAGTGCTGCACTAGTGCACAAATGTCTTCAATCTCTAATACGCCCCATTGCTGCTGCAAACACTGCCGATATTGACGCCCAAAACCTGTACTACCACGGTAATTTAAATCCGCAACAGCAAAACCACGTTGCGTCCAATACTGAATACGCGAATCAAAAACGGGATAACATGCCGAAGTTGGTCCACCATGTAAAAACACCACAAGAGGTGGTCGCTCTTGCTCTGCCAAGCTCTGTGCGATGTTATGCGCTGGATAAAAGAAACTATGCACCTTCGCCTGTTTAGCAGTGTAAAAATACACACCTTGCGGTATGGAAACATGTTCTTTAGGTAAACCCAAAGGTATTTGAGTCAATACACGCTGCTGTAAGGTGCGGCGATCAATAGCAAGTACTGCACTGCCTTGACTAGAATGGCCCGCAATACAATAAAAGCAATCAGCATCAACAGCTAAATGTCGTGAGCGAGTGAACTCAGTGGCTAATTCATGTAAGATTTTCTGCCGTGCAAAACAGTACAAAGCCATTCTGCCAACACCATCAGAAAACCAACTGATTAAATACAGATCCCCCTCGAGCGGCACATAATTACAACCACCTAACTGCCACGGAGCTCCTGCGTAATCAGCCTCAATACCTTTCAACCGGACCAAACCAGTACTGACTTGTTCACGCCATGGCTGCCAATAACCAGCCTCATCGTTTAACGCAACAATGCGCTGCTCTTGGTCAAATAACGGCTGCTGTATAGCTGCATTGCCTTGCGCCCCTGCTACACACTCAAAAGCTCCCCAACCGCCATCCTCTTGACGTTGAGCACAAAACAGTTGAGTTTGCGTCCAAGGTTGATCTGGGCGCTGCCATTCAATCCATAGCAAGCGCTGTCCGTCAGGACTCAAACGTGGCGCTGCATAAAAGTCACTACCTTGCGCCACCACCTGTGGCTCTGCCAACTCCTGCATCGGTGTTAAAGCTAATGATACTCTGACCAAACGATGCAACACGCCTTGTTCGCAATGCTCTTCTTCCACAGCTAATACTGTATGAGTCAGAGGATCGTATTGCATATCAGCATAGCGACAAAGGTCTCGCGCTGTTAAGGCCTGCGGAGTCCCTTGCCAAGTCTGCAAATACAACTGCTGATCGACTTCATTAGTAAACACCACGCCTTGCTCGGTTAAGCAAAATGCTCCACCACCATATTCATACACGCGGCTGCGTACAGAAAAACCTTCTGGGGTAAAACACGCGCTAAACTGCAGCTCAGGCTGGTAGCGAAACACGCGCGTCAAAGCCGTTTGCGGATCAAAAACCGTCCAGAACACCCCTTGTTCGGCGACCTTAAGCTCGTTGATTTCACAACTTGCCACTGCGGCCTGCTCCGCACTCCAAGCGCTGGGCCAAAAACCAGCAGCAACGGTCTCCTTACACGGCATACAGCATCACCCCTTTATAATAATATTGGACATTTTCTCATTACGAAAAACCATATTATCCAAACCTAGTGGCGCCTGTTGCGCTGTTTCACGCGCAGCCAAAATAACCTCATGATGCTTAGATTTACTGCACACAGGGTCAGCATTATCAGCATTGCCGGTGAGCATATAGGCCTGACAACGACAGCCCCCAAAATCTTGCTCTTTTTCAGCACAAGAACGGCAAGGTTCAGGCATCCAAGCAAAGCCACGATATTTATTAAAACCAAAAGACTCCTGCCAAATATACTGTAGGCTGTGGGTTTTAACATTAGGAAAATCAATGGGTAATTGGCGCGCACTATGACAAGGCAAAGCCGTTCCATCAGGCGTGATGTCTAAAAACAAACTGCCCCAACCATTCATGCAAGCCTTAGGACGCTCCTCATAATAATCTGGGGTGACAAAGATCAATTTACATGGGTGATTTTGTGCAGCGAGTTTTTGCCGCCAATGTTGAGTCACAGCTTCTGCACGGGTGAGCTGTTCACGAGTAGGCAACAAAGCAGCACGATTCAGTTTTGCCCAACCATAAAACTGACAGGTTGCCAACTCAACAAAGTCTGCATCCAATTCAATACACAACTCAATAATATGATCAATTTGATCAATATTATGCCGATGGGTTACAAAATTCAGCACCATGGGATACCCATGTGCTTTCACTGCTCGCGCCATGGCAAGCTTTTGCGCAAATGCTTTTCTAGAGCCAGCCAACATGTTGTTAACCGTTTCATCAGCGGCTTGAAAACTGATTTGAATGTGATCCAGTCCCGCCTCACTGAGCTCAGCAACACGCATTTTAGTCAACCCAACACCGGAGGTAATGAGGTTCGTATAAAAACCTAAGTCACAAGCAGCTTGGACCAATTCGGTCAAATCCTGTCGCACTAAAGGCTCCCCACCCGAAAACCCTAACTGTGCTGCACCCAAAGCACGGGCCTGCTTAAATACATCAATCCACTGAGCAGTGCTCAACTCCTCACTACTGCGAGCAAAATCCACTGGATTTGAACAATATGGACACTGTAGAGGACAGCGGTAAGTCAGCTCTGCCAACAACCATAAGGGCGGGCTGGGCTGATCTCTGCTAACAGGATTCAAGCCAGAAGCGTGCATAAGCGGTCTCCATAAAGATTAAAACATCATCACTTAAGTCTGCTGCACTCGGAAACTGCACCTGCAATTGCGCAATAATTTGTCCAATACTGTGGTTGCCGTCCACCAACTTTAAAATATGTGCTGCACTGTCATTCAGCTGAACCATACCCTCAGGATATAACAGTACATGACAGCCCTGCGCTGGCTCCCATTGGAAGCGGTAACCGCGGCGTAAACGTGGGCAGTCTTCAAGATCAATCACACTCATAAACCTAACCCCTTATGCCAAACTCGCTGATCAGTCACGCTATGATAGGGTGGCCGTTTCAATTCATACGCCATACTCATAGCATCCAATATGCTCCAAAGCACATCCAGTTTAAATTGCAAAATCTCTAGCATGCGCTGCTGCGCAGCCCAAGTGGTGTAATGCTGTAAAGTGATCTGTAAGCCGTGCTCAACATCGCGGCGCGCTTCACTGAGACGTTTTCTAAAGTATTCATAACCGCGCTCATCAATCCATGGATAATGCTGAGGCCAAGCATCCAAACGTGACTGATGAATATGAGGTGCAAAAAGTTCAGTTAAAGAGCTGCTAGCTGCCTCCTGCCAACTCGCACGACGGGCAAAATTAACATAGGCATCAACAGCAAATCGTACGCCAGGCAATACTAACTCACCAGATAACACTTGCTCACGCGCTAAACCCACCGACTCAGCCAAACGCAACCAAGCTTCAATACCCCCATCTTCGCCCGGTGCCCCATCGTGATCTAAAACACGCTGAACCCACTCCCGTCGAATCTTACGGTCAGGACAGTTCGCCATAATGGCGGCATCTTTGACTGGAATGCTAATTTGGTAATAAAAGCGATTCGCTACCCACCCTTGAATTTGCTCACGGGTTGCTTGTCCAGTGTGCATAGCAACATGATAGGGGTGATGAATATGATAATACTCCCCCTTAGCACGTAACGCCTGCTCAAACTGCTCTGGGGTCATTGCTGTTTGACTCATAACAGACTCCTAAAGCTCTATACTCATGCCGTCATAAGCTACTTCCACGCCGGCGGCTTCAACCTGCGCGCGCTCAGCAGAGTCCTCATTCAGGATCGGATTGGTATTATTAATATGGATTAAAACACGGCGAGCATCGGGGTATTGCGCTAATACCTCCAACATACCGCCAGAACCAGTTTGGGCAAGATGTCCCATCTCACTGCCGAGCTTGCTACCTACACCGCACACTTGCATTTCATCGTCTCGCCATACAGTGCCATCAACCAACAAACAATCAGCACTACGCATCGCTTTTTCTAGTTCCGTATCCATTAACCCCAGCCCTGGTGCATAGAACAATTTTTTACCGTTACGCGTGTCTTCAATCAGCAAACCAATATTATTACCCGGATGCGGGTCATCACGACGTGGGGAGTATGGTGGGGCATTACTACGTAAAGGCACAGCAGTCATACTTAAGCTTGGACAAGCAGGAACACTAAAGGGCTGTCCATCTAGCTCAATTAAATGATGATTCAATCCACCATTCCAATGCGCCAACATATTAAAAACTGGGAAACCTGAAATCAGATCTTGGTGTACCATATTCGTGCACCAAACATCATGGGGGCAACCTTCGCGCAAAGTTAATAAACCAGTGACATGATCGATTTGACTATCGAGTAAAATGATGCCTGAAATTGCTGTATCCCGTGCTTCACGCGCCGGTTGCAAAGCTGGAAAAGCCTCTAACTGACTACGAATATCTGGCGACGCATTACATAGAATCCAATTCACCCCATCATCACTCAGCGCAATCGATGATTGTGTTCGCGCCGTTGCTCGCACAGTCCCTTTACGTATCCCACGGCAGTTATGACAGTTACAATTCCATTGTGGAAAACCACCCCCTGCTGCTGAACCTAAGATTTGAATATACATCGTTCTACTCCTTAGTTGCCCCAGCACGGCTGGGGCTTGATCATTACACGAATCAAATAACGTTAGAGTTTCAACGATTAGAAATGTACATCGTCACTTCAAAGCCGATACGTAGATCATTAAAGGCAGGTTTAGTCCACATAGCAGATTCCTCTCTTATTAAAGGCCGGTGAATTCCGGTAACTCTATTAATAGCTTTGTTCGGCATATGACAAAACAGTACTTTGGAACTGGTTTTAGCAACCATTAGTCCCACTGCTTTCTCCACCCACGCACTAACAACCGGAAAACTTTTTTCAAACAAAAAAAACGCAGCCAAAGGGCTGCGTTTCGACTAAATAGAGCAGATCACAAAAGGGGAGAACCAACAAACAAAATCTACTCTGATGGTCGATAAATAGCATCCATGCTCAGTCACACACATAACTACAAGGAAACCTAGGGTACCGCTTGCATAAACAAGCGGCATCCACAGTACGGACTAGAAAAAGCCTAATGGCTGGATGTCATAGCTCACTAAAAGGTTCTTCGTTTGCTGGTAATGATCCAACATCATTTTATGCGTCTCACGCCCCACGCCTGACTTTTTATAACCACCAAAGGCCGCATGCGCTGGGTACAAGTGGTAACAGTTTGTCCATACCCGTCCAGCCTGAATACCTCGCCCCATACGATAGGCACGATTAATATCTCGCGTCCAAACTCCAGCGCCTAGACCAAACTCAGTATCATTCGCAATAGCTAAGGCTTCTGCTTCATCTTTAAATGTTGTCACAGCCACAACAGGACCAAAAATTTCCTCTTGGAAAATACGCATTTTGTTATGTCCTTTCAAAAGCGTTGGTTGAATGTAATAGCCACTAGCTAAGTCTCCTTCCAGCTGCTCAACTTGACCACCGGTCAACAGTTCAGCACCTTCTTGCTCAGCAACATCCATATAGGACATGATTTTTTCAAACTGCTGCTCAGAGGCTTGCGCCCCCACCATAGTTTCAGTATCCAGTGGATTACCACGACGAATGCTTTTAATTTTCTTCATGACTTGCGCCATAAACGGCTCATAAATAGATTCTTGAATCAAAGCACGTGATGGACAGGTACAGATTTCACCTTGGTTAAAGAATGCCAATACTAGGCCTTCTGCCGCTTTTTCAATAAACTCAGGCTCAGCCTGCATAATATCTTCAAAGAAGATGTTCGGTGACTTACCACCCAACTCTACAGTGCTTGGAATAATGTTTTGCGCAGCACACTTCATAATGTGTGAGCCCACTGGAGTTGAGCCAGTAAAAGCAATTTTGGCAATACGAGTACTAGTGGCTAAAGCCTCACCAGCTTCACGCCCAAAACCTTGGACCACGTTCAACACGCCTGGTGGTAGCAAGTCACCGATCAGCTCCATTAAAACAGTAATGGAGAGTGGAGTTTGCTCAGCTGGTTTCAAGACAATACTATTTCCCGCTGCTAGCGCAGGCGCCAACTTCCACGCGGCCATAAGCAACGGGAAATTCCAAGGAATAATTTGCCCTACCACCCCTAACGGCTCATGAAAGTGATAGGCTGCAGTATGCTCATTAATTTCTGCTGCTGAGCCTTCTTGAGCCCGCAAGCATCCTGCAAAGTAACGAAAATGATCCGCAGCCAGTGGAATATCAGCATTCAAAGTTTCACGGACAGGCTTACCATTATCCCAAGTTTCAGCCACGGCCAATAACTCAAGGTTATCTTCAATACGGTCAGCAATACGCAATAAGGTGCGAGCACGATCTTGTACAGAGGTTTTCCCCCAAGCCGGTGCAGCTGCATGCGCGGCATCTAGCGCTAAGTTGATATCGTCTGCTGTTGAGCGAGGAAACTCGCCAGCAACGCTGCCCGTCACTGGCGTTGTGTTCGTAAAGTACTCACCGCTCACTGGCGGGATAAATTCACCGCCAATGTAATTGCCATAACGTGGTTTAACTGTAAATAAAGACCCTTGGGTACCTGGTTGTGCATAAATCATAAGAGTTTCCTCGTTTATTTAATGCCTGCGCCAACCGCGGGCAGGTGATGGTTCGATAATATCGACTCTCCCACTCCAGCCAAATGCACCCAACGCAGGAAAAATCTAATCATTTAGAACTAGCTCCCCCTCCGTAAAGCAACAAGCCAACCTACGTTAACACCCTCCTCAACCCAAAGGACGGGCTGCTAGACGGCCATACCCGACCGCGAGGATATTTCGTGCCTCGTTGATATCAAGATCGTGAGCGCCCTGCCTAACGTCCATTTTCTTACTTCAAGCCCTGCGATACCTTTCGGCCTCGAATCGGACAAACTGCCGCTGATTAAACAGGTTGAGTGCTATATGCATCGTTAATTTCCTTAACACAATGCCTACGTGAGCGAACTTATAGCCCAGTATTGCTTTTAACTAACTGACCCCATCCCGCATCCCCCGCATCCCCCGCATCCAATACTGAATTAGCCATCTTAGTTTTAACAAGCTTTGAGCGACTCGCATTGCCCGCATAGATTGCACCGCCACGGTCGACCAAGTTGGTCAAGTTTAACGGTGAAGCGACCATGTATACCTTCTCATTAGCTTCCCGCTCAAAGTGTCTGTATCACGCCTAGTTGACAGATTAAAGGACGTATCAAGTCTCAGGATCAAACAAGCACACCCCGAGCCGGCAAAGCCTGCACACATGAAAAACGCACTGTGAAGCCCTAGTTATTACGCTAGAAGCGTCAAGGGGCGCCTATTACAGCAACTCGACAATAGGATAAGCAGCAAACAAGCCCCCAGTATGTCTGTTTGTACGCCCCCAATAAAAAAGCTCCGTGACTAAACGGAGCTCTTTTGCACAACATCCAAGCCTACTCACTGATCAATTCGCTGCCATTGCTGCTGCTCATATTTCGGGTATAAATGACTGACGGTGCGAATCAACTCATAGCGTGTCAAATTCACTGAGGCAAACTGCTCAGGAATGGGCAAGCGTAATACCTGATTCATATCCAGCCCTTGCCGTGCAGCATCACTTAAAGAGCGATCCAACCAAGTCAAATAGTCATGCATCTGCACAAAAGGTTGCTCATCCTTTGCTAAAGGCCCATGCCCAGGCACAATTACCCTCCAAGGCAAAGCCTGCAAACGCTCCAAATCAGTCAACCATGTTTTTAAACTAGGACTGTTTGGGGTTGCTAAAGCACGCTGATAAAACAACATATCGCCCGCAAAAAGCACTCCTGTGCGCTGATCTAAAAGCACTAAATCAGCCCCTGTATGACCGGTAAAAACAAACAGTTGAAAAGGGTGGCCGCCAATGTTAATTACTTCTGCTCCCACAATATGCGTTGCAAATTGCACTTCGGTGCCGCGCATCCAGTCCCCCACTTCTCGATACATGTTTTCTGCCATGTGATCGCCCTGTTCTTGCAGTAATTTTTGTGTGCCTGCTAAAGCAGCGATAGGTACATCAGCAAAAGCTTGATTACCAAGAGCATGATCAGGGTGATGATGCGTGAGAAATACTTGAACCACTGGCTGCTCAGTCACTTCAGCGATAGCAGAACGCAAGGCACGCCCATAAGAAAATGAAGGCCCTGTATCAATGACCACGACTCCTGCCTCAGTGACTACAAAAGCGGCATTAACCACATTTCCACCATTTTCCACACTGAAATTATCGGTCAAACCTTCAACCAAATATGTATTTTCAGCTATTTTTTCAGGTTTTAACTCGTACGCCCATAGGTTTAAGCTGAACAATACACCCGCACATATAAGCAGCATCCAACGCATCGCGCACCTCTCAATTCAAACACTCACGCAGCCTGCTACTTAATATGCAGCAGTGCAGCGGCTTCAATCACACTAACTATCAAGGCATATATGCAGTGAACTCATTACCATTGTTATCACGCAACCACCAGTGGGTTTGCGGTTTACCTTTAACATGCAAGGTGATCGTTGGATTTTCACTGACAGCCGAAAACAAATCCAACCGAGCCAATACCTCGCCATTGCCATCATTTAGCTGAGCGTGATTCACATAAAACTCCGGTATAGCCCCCACTAATCCATTATCCATAGGGTGTGAAACTCTTAAGCGTAAGCGGCTATGATCTCCAGCCATAAAACGCGAACCGAACACCTGGCCCAAGCGACTCTCCCAACCCTCTTCCGCGCGCACCACGCTGGGCGCACTGCAACCACCTCCTGTCGCTTCAATAAACGCCGAACCAACATGCCACACTCCATCATCCATTAATAAGGCAGCGTAAATGGGCGTAGCCTGCTCAACGCGAATACGTACAGCTAAAAACTTTTCTAATTGATCACTTGGATACAAGTTTAAGACTTGCGGAATAGGGTTGAGCTCTGCCCAAAGCATCATTTTACTGACCTGGCCGGATAAAGATCGTGCATCCACCTCAACAGGCACCTGGCGGGCATCTTCCGCAAAAGGCGGCACATGCACTTGCACACGCTCATCAAAAACAAAATCAGCATTATTTAATAAACGCTGATGAAAGTAATCCCACATGACTGACGGCTGCAGCTTACCTTCCACAGCCAACACTCCACCACTTAATAAGGACAAGAGCACAACGCAAATGAATCGCTGACACATAAATCCTCCTAACCTAACAACTTGGCAGTCGTTAAGAAACTAGCCACGCCGTAAGCCTAGCGACTAATAGATAAGTGCCTTGTACTTACCCGTGAGCTAGGAATTTTAATTTATACAGCCTTACTTAAATGCAGTGTTTCCACATTTAACAAGGCTGTAAAGTTTGTGAACAGCATAGTCGCCAACCAATTTCAGCAGCCCCTAAGCCTTATTGTAATTCAGCACGACTCTCAATGTAGGTACGAATGGCCCACAGCGCTTCTTGGCTAATATGTTCCGCCATTTTCGGCATATAAACCGCTCCATTACGCACGGCACCATTAATCACACGCTCTTTGTACCACTCATCATCACTTTCGTTAGGCTGTAGTAAACGCAAATCTGGAGCAATACCACCCGACATCGCTTCTAAACCATGACAACGAGCACAATTTTGGTTATACGCTGAATCACCAATCTCAATGGCCTTAGCATTCAACTCACTTGGTGCACGGTACGGATTGCTGTCCAACCAGTCATCACCTAACGGCGGCAAACCTGAAGTATCAACGCTTTGCGGCACCATATCACCGTGCGCATATACTGTTACTGAGAATCCTAAAGCCGTTGCAATTAAAGCGCCGAATAGTGCATTTTTCTTATTCATCATTTTCACCATTTAAGTTGTACGCAAGGATGTTCGTTATAAATTTTGAACACTGCCTGCATAGTAAAAATGCTGCGCACTGAGGAGAACACTGCTTTAGTTGTCGAGCAACACATCCTTAGTAGTACATTTAAAGACCTATAAAATACTGGTTTTAGAAGCACTGCCAAATGAGCTATGGATTGGGAATTTATCCCACCATCAACGGGAATTATTCCGTATTCTTTACCCTCATACTTTTCCAACATGGATGCCGTCAATGCTCAGTCAACTGCAGCAAGACTCACAACATGCAACCAATGGGAAGTAAAGCAATGATAACAAAACAATCACCCAGCCCTGCCAAACCCTTAGTCCTAGCCGTCAAGGGTTTAATTCTCGGTGCCGCTTTAATTGGTGCCAATTTCAGCTTTGCCAAGCCTGTGACTTGGGAGGACATTGCACAAGACCACCTTAACACCAGCAACGTATTGCAATACGGTATGGGAACCAACGCTCAGCGCTACAGCCCCTTAACCACCATCAACTCGGACAACGTGTTTAAATTAACTCCAGCATGGACTTATTCTTTTGGTGATGAAAAACAGCGCGGTCAAGAATCTCAAGCTGTAGTTCATGATGGCGTCATTTACGTGACCGGTTCTTATTCCCGTGTGTGGGCGCTGGATGCTAAAACCGGTGAGCGTTTATGGAGTTACAGCCACCGCCTACCTGACGACATTCGTCCATGTTGTGATGTCGTGAACCGTGGTGTAGCCATTTATGGCGATAAGGTTTTCTTCGGCACCCTCGACGCTCGCGTGGTGGCCCTCAATAAAGATACAGGTAAAGTCGTTTGGAATAAAAAATTTGGTGACCATGCAGCTGGATACACAATGACTGGGGCTCCCACCATCGCCAAAGATGCAAAGTCCGGCAAAGTACTTTTAGTACACGGCAGCTCCGGTGACGAATTCGGCGTGGTAGGAAAGCTTTTTGCTCGCGATACAGAAACCGGAGAAGAGATCTGGATGCGCCCATTTGTTGAAGGTCATATGGGCCGCCTCAATGGTAAAGACAGCACCCCGACTGGCGACATTAAAGCCCCTTCTTGGCCTGATGACCCAAACCATCCAACGGGTAAAAAAGAAGCTTGGAGCCAAGGCGGTGGTGCACCATGGCAAAGCGCTAGCTTTGACCCAGAAACAAACACCATTATTGTTGGCGCCGGTAACCCAGCACCATGGAATGGTTGGGAGCGCACATCTGATGATGGTGATCCTCGTGACTATGACAGTCTCTATACCTCAGGTCAGGTCGGTGTTGACGCCACCACTGGTGAAGTGAAGTGGTTCTATCAACACACACCTAACGATGCTTGGGACTTTTCGGGCAACAACGAACTCGTACTCTTTGACTACAAAGATCAAGACGGAAAAACCACTAAAGCCACTGCCCACGCAGACCGTAATGGATTCTTCTATGTGGTTGATCGTAAAAACGGCAAGTTAAAAAACGCCTTCCCCTTTGTTGATGGTATCACTTGGGCCACACACATTGACTTGAAAACAGGCCGCCCTGTTGAGGTTGAAGGACAGCGTCCACCAAAACCAGAAGCAGGTGAAACCCGAGGTAAACCTGTTGAAGTCTCACCACCTTTCTTAGGCGGTAAAAACTGGAACCCTATGGCTTACAGTCAAGACACAGGCTTATTCTATGTTCCAGCCAACCATTGGAAAGAAGACTACTGGACAGAAAAAGTAAGCTACAAAAAAGGTTCTGCATACTTAGGCCAAGGCTTCCGTATTAAGCGCTTATTTGATGATCATGTTGGTATCTTACGCGCGATGGACCCTACAACAGGCAAAGTAGCCTGGGAACATAAGGAAAAATTACCATTGTGGGCAGGTGTGTTAGCCACTAAAGGTAACCTTGTCTTTACCGGCACAAGCGATGGTTTTCTCAAAGCTTTTGATGCCAAGACAGGTAAAGAACTGTGGAAATTCCAGACTGGTAGCGGTGTTATCTCTCCACCAGTGACTTGGGAAATGGACGGTGAACAGTACATTGGTGTTACCTCTGGATACGGTGGTGCTGTACCACTGTGGGGTGGCGACATGGCCGAGCTGACCAAGCCCGTTGCTCAAGGGGGGGCTTTCTGGGTATTCAAATTACCTGAGTGGGATAACAAGTAAAGACGATCAACTATTTACATTCCTTTACCGCTGCTGTGCCAATACAGCAGCGGTTTTTCCGAGGTACTTTGCATGCAACGTCATATCTTTTCTGTTTTAGCACTAATCTTAAGCAGCACAGCCATCGCTGACCAACAGACGTCAAGCATCAACGGCTGCACACTTGAACCTAACAGTAATTGTACTGGCATCGATTTGCGTAACGCCGACTTAAGTAATATGGATCTACGTAAAATCAACTTTAATGGTGCAAACTTATCAGGTGCTAATTTACGTCACGCACAACTCGATTTATCCACCTTTAATGGTGCTGATCTCAGTAATGCAAACTTCACTCGCGCCAGCTTACAGCAAGCTAGCATCCGTGGAGCTAAGCTAGATAAAACCAAGTTTGTTGCTATTAATGGTTGGGCGTTAATGGGCCAAGGGGCCGAAGGTAAACATACTGATTTCAGCGCCGCAAATTTAGACTTTGCTCGATTTTCCGGCTCTAAACTGCCCTATGCAAACTTTAATGCTGCCAACTTAGAAATGGCTTGGCTAAATAAAAGTGACCTGCGCAAAGCCTCTTTCATTGAAGCCAATATGCAAGAATCTAAGCTGAGCGAAGCAAACATGGCCAAAGCTAATATGACTCATGCACGCCGCCATTATGCAACCTTTCTAGGAACCTTTATGGAAGGCTGTACCGCATGCCCACTGGACTGGTAACCGTACTGCAGAGCAAGCCAATACACTCGCTATTAGCTTGCCTCTCCAATCCGCAAGACACCTGTATCAATGGCTAAATGCACCAACTCAACCTGAGATGTCACTTGCAACTTTTGCTTCAGCAACGTCATATAGTTGGATACCGTCTTACTGCTGATGCATAGATTTTGCGCAATTTTCTGTGTTGCCACCCCACGGGCCAACATCACAAAAACCTCCATCTCCCTAGGGGTCATACTTTGCAAGCGTGGATCAATGGCACCTGGCAAGCTCCTATGGCAAGCCAACTGGGTCGCAATACTTTGTTCAATATACATATGACCGGTTACTAGCCGACGCACTGCATCAATTAATACATCAGGTGCCACAGTCTTACTGATATAACCAGCGGCCCCAGCATCCAAAGCTTGGCGTACCAGTGTTAACTCGTCATGCATACTAAAAAATAAAACGGGCAACTGTGGTAATCGCTGACACAAACGCCGACAGGCTTCCAAGCCACTGATTCCTGGCAAACTAATGTCCATCACCACTAAGTGCGGTTTAAAGATCGGTACACACTGTACTGCTTCCTCACCACTCTCTGCTTGTTCAATCAACACATCAGGAAAGCTGAGTTGTAATAAACTAGCGTAGCCTTGCCGTACTACCGCGTGGTCGTCAACTAAGAGAACTTTCATGGACCCACTCCCTCTGAATGCACGTATAGATATACTGACCAACCACGCATCACCCGAGGTCGTATATAAAGTTGTGCCCGCATACTTTGGGCGCGTTCAGTCATGGTGTAGCAACCAATCCCTGCTTGCGCCAAAAGCCCGCCCTTACCATTATCACGCAATAAAATACGCCAAGCTTGTGCCTTATATTGCAACCATAACTTCACCTGCGTAGCTTGTCCGTGCTGATAGGCATTGCACAACGCCTCTTGCAATAAACGATACAGCTGCTGTTTATCCGCCAAACTAAGCTCTGGCAAAGCTCCTAGCGGATGCAGATTGATATGTAATGCTACCTGATCAAACCAGCGTTGCTTCAATAACATCAGCAACTGAAACACAGACAAACACTCTAGCTGCACAGGGTACATACCTTGTACCACAGCACGAAAACCTTGCTGTATACGATGTGCTTGCTGCTCTAACTCTTGTGCAACACGCTGCACCTGATCGGGTCGCTCGGCAAGCAAATGTAAGGTCTTAATTTGTGCTCGCAATGCGACAATATACTGACCTAAATCATCATGCAAAATAGCTCCAAGGCGACGACGTTCTGTTTCTTGAACCTCCGTTAGCACTCGACTTAACTGAGTTTTTTCTGTTTGCATCGCCTGCATTCGGTCCTGCTCGGTTACATATGGCACTGACTGTTCCATGGCTACTCCTCAGGATAATTTCCTAACTCCATGCTAATCAGTACACAGATAAAAATATTCCTACCTTCGTACTAACTCAGTGCTACTTTCCTATATGTATTTAGCCCAAACAGGTTAACCTGCCCTAATTGAACACAACTCAACCAATACATCTTAACCGCACAAACTGCAAAGCCCTCTACAACCCGAAAAAAACAGTACTTTAGTAGCAGATCAAGCAGCACAATGTAGCATTTCAAAAAGGCTTTATTTTCCCTTTAATAAAAGAAACGCCATTGAGGGAGGGGGGGTCGTATGCTTAAACCCATTTGTACTGCACTCGTTGCAACCTTAACCCTGTTTGGGAACACCTACAGCTACGCCCAAAACACAGATTTATTTAATGAAGCAGGTTACCGTAGTACACTGTACCGTAGTCCTACACCGCAGTTTCATGAATTGGCGCGCACACTGGATCCTCAACAATTACTCGAATTGCAAGCCAAACAACCTCAGGTACTATTAATCGATGTATACCGCAACCCTTGGTTACGTGGTTATTTCACCCTATCAGAAGTGCATCAGAACCTACCCAATAGTCTTTGGTTAGCCAATTGTGGTGATGGTGCACTTAGCGAGCAATGGATGGCATACTGCCGGCAACACTTAGAACAGGCCACTGCGGGGAATAAAGCACACCCTATAGTGTTTTATTGCCGTTCAGACTGTTGGTTAGGTTGGAATGCTATTAAACGCGCCCACCACCTAGGCTACACCAATTTATATTGGTTACGTGACGGTATTGATGGTTGGGCACAAGCCAACTTGCCCTTAAAGGTTGCTCGACCAGAAGCTGTACAGTCAACTATTATGTACTATAAAAACGAGACTAAGAATCATGTACAACATCTTAATCGCTGACGACCACCCTCTTTTTCGCGAAGCGATTTGCAATGTCATTCGCTCAGGCTTCCCAGGCTGCCATATTATCGAAACAGCAGACTTAGATAGCACCCTACTCCTTGCCACAGAACACGATAGCCTCGATCTCATTCTTTTAGATTTAAATATGCCAGGGATGAGTGGGCTCAACGGCCTAATGACTTTGCGTAATGAAGCCCCCACAATCCCTGTTGTTATCGTTTCTGCTGAACAAGATAAACACATTGTGCTGCAAGCTATTACCTATGGTGCAGTCGGTTTTATCACCAAGTCTACTCCCCGTGAACAAATGACCGATGCAATAGAACAAGTTCTCAATGGCCACGTATATTTACCTGCGGAAATTATTCGCTCTGAACAATCCAATACGCGACGCACACCCCGTGAAGCCACTATTGCTCCTGAGTTACTGCAAGCATTAACTCGCAAACAACTGCAAGTACTCGAACGCATGGCAAAAGGCGAATCCAATAAACAAATTGCTTACAATTTGGACATTGCTGAAACCACAGTCAAAGCTCATGTTTCTGCTATTTTAAGAAAGCTCAACGTACACAATCGCGTACAAGCCATTCTTTCAGTGGGAGATATTGATTTCTCTACTTATCTACGCCGCTAAGCTGCAGTACAACAGCTTCCTGATTCACAGCTCTATATGGCGCAAACCGACCAAGGCCGCGCCATATTTGCTAAGCACTGCCTCCAACGCCTGCACGCTCTAACAAATGATTCATAACTACTTTTAATTGCATAGGCTTCACCGGTTTATGCAGCAGGGTATGACCTGCCGCACGCATTTGCTGCTTAAGCTCATTGCTATAGTTAGCAGTAATCATCATCGTTGGAATCAGCTGTTCACGATGCCGTTGTATATTGATAACAGCATCAACTCCATTAACCCCGTTATCTAAGTGATAATCAGCAATCAATAAGTCCACATCCGTATCAAAACCACCCACTTGCTCAGCTAAATCTTCTTCGGACACCCCTGTCGTCACCAAACAGCCCCAACTTTCCAGTAACGTACGCATAGCCACACAAATTGCCATATCATTGTCCAACACCCACACTCGCACACCACGTAAACGATCTAAGTGATACACTGGCAGCTCATGTAAACTTGGCTTAGGCAATTGATCTGCACCTACCAAGGGCACTTCCACTGAGAACATAGAACCCTGCCCCGCTTGAGAAACGACACGCACTCTGTGCCCAAGGATTCGAGTGATTTTATCTACAATCGCCAAGCCTAAGCCGAGCCCCCGATCTTGCTTATGACCTTGACGATTACCACGTTTAAACTCTTGAAAAATTTCCCCTTGCTTCTCTTTTTCGATACCAATGCCTGTATCCCACACCTGAATCGAGACATAACCTAGGTAACGACGGCAACCTAGCACGATGCGTCCTGATGGCGTATAACGGATAGCATTACTTAAAAAATTACGCAAAACTCGCGCCAACAAGTGTATATCACTGCGTACAAACACCGAACTGGCGACAAAATTGAGCTGCAAACCTACACTTTGTGCCACCTGTTGGTATTCCAACGCTAAATTTTCAAGTAAATTCTGTACCGCAAAAACTGAAGTATCAGCCTTAATAACCCCAGCATCTAGCTTCGAAATATCCACCAAAGTTCCTAACAAAGTCTCTACATCATCTAGAGCGTTACTGATATTTTTAATTAAACTCGAACAGTTCGATGGATTAGGGCTATCAGCTAAAGATCCGGCAAATAGCCGTGCAGCATTCAAAGGCTGCAGTAAGTCATGACTGACTGCAGCCAAAAATTTAGTTTTCGATAAATTCGCTTCTTCCGCCTCACGTTTAGCCTCTAATAAATGCGCTTCAGTTTGTTTGCGCACATCAATTTCTGAGATCAATTGATTATTGAGCATCGTCAACTCTGCTGTACGTTCACGCACACGCCCTTCAAGATTCTGATAAGCCTGATGCAATGCTTCTGCCGTTTGGCGGCGTTCAGTGATGTCTCGCACCAAAACAAAGATCCCAGAAATTTCACCATTACTTTGTCGATTCGGCACATAAGAACGCTGCATAAAACGCTTCCTCCCCAACACACTGTGCTCTGCGACTTCAAAAGTGAGGCTCTCGCCTTGCAAGGCTCGATTAATATAAGGCTGCAAACGCAAAAAATGCTCATCGCTATGGGCTTCGCACAGGCTCTGCCCTAAAATACTGTCTCGCGGCCAACGATACCACTGCTCATATACTTTATTAGTAAACTCATAGGTAAAATCACTGTTCACATAGGCAATCATTGCTGGCACATGATCAGTGATCAGACGAATCCATTCCTCACGCTTACGTAGCACTTCAGCATGCAGGTAGCGTTCCGTGATATCAGTAAAAGTATTTACAAAATCACCATTAGGCAAAGGGTGTGCACGTATTTCAATCACTCGACCATCAGCCATGCGTTGTTCTTTTTGCAAACGGGGTTGCCCATTTTCATCGACTGTACTGGGTGTCAAAAGCATATCAGCATTATCACGCATGACTTCGTGATAGAGACAATTCGGCTCAAAGGGCTGTAACGCACAGATCTCTAAAAACCTATGGTTCCACAACTCTAAAACGCCCTTCGCATTAACCATAACGACACCTTGCGACAAATTATCCACTGTTTGCTGCAATAAGCGTGTTTTTTGTGCTAAAGCCTGCTCACGACGCTGAGTTTCACTGTGTTTTAATTCGGTGATATCGGTATATAAAATCACCAAACCACCCTCTTGAGTGGGGCGTTCTGTCACCTGCAACCAACGTCCAGTGCGCAAACGATACAGCATACCTTGCTGACCAGCGCGTAGCTTTTCAACCACTAAACCCGTATTTTCAAGAAAGGTTTTAACCTCAAATAAGCTAGTACCCACTCCAACCCTGTGGGTACTTTGATCCCAAAAGCGCTTAAAATGATGATTAAAAAGCACAATACGCTGCGCTTTATCAAACAGAACAAAGCCCTCGCTGATACTTTCAATCGCATCAATGAGGTGCTGATGAGCCACTTCCGCTTTATGACGCGCGTCACTGAGCAAAATATTACTGCGTTTTAAATCCGCCATGACTTGATTCAGCGCATCAGTTCGCTCTCGCACCTGCTCGGCCAACACTACTGAATGACGAAAAGCAGTGTAAGACTCAGAATGTTGTGCAGCCCCCGACTCAACTCGCTCAATCAAAGCTGCATTAATACGCAACAGCTTGCGGTTTTCCACCTGCAACGCCTGCACCTGTTCGGCTAATTCAGTTTGCGTTATATTTTGCTCGTCCAATTGCCACCCCAGTAAAGGTCTGATTGATGTGCATACCATTGAACTGCTCACCATAGGTGTTAAAACCAATAACATTCTGTTTTTTCAGAACTTGCTCAATAGCTGCTTGCCCATCCTTATGTTCAATTTCCAAGCGTCGTAAAAAACAATCACAACCAATAGTAATTAAGGGCTCACCCAAACGCTGATTCAGGCCTGAAAACAGCTGATTCACATTATCCAGTAATGAAGTGGTTTGCATTGCAGTTAACACAATGCCGTTTTCCACCGCACAATAAAAAGTCAAACTGTGATCATCATGGGTTTGTTGAATAGAGCGTGGATAATAGCTATTGCTGATTTTCACCGCTAATGGGTAGCGAGCAAAGGTGTGCATATCCAGTTCAGCGACTGAACACCCAATAAGGCGAGCGTATTCTAAAGCTGCAGGTTCAGCATTCAACTCAAGCACTCGACGTGAATCACTGTCCACCTTAGTAATTACTAACTTTTCCGTCGAAGGTTGTAAGTGATGAGTGGTAAACACTTCAAAATCCAACAAGGTATTGATGAGCACAACCACAGCTGCACCGTTATAAAACTGGCCATTGTCATACACATGAGTTCGAGTGAAATAATTGTCATCTCCAGCCGAACCACCAAAGTGTGGAATACAGCCCAACGCTGCGCTGAGCGCTCCTAAAACCACCTCTTCACGACTGGATAAACCATCAAGTAAAGTTAATGCAAAGCTATGATTCTTAATCGGAGCAACAGCATGCATACGGCAATCATTAACCAGTTTTTCTACCAGTTCTTGAGCGTTATACAAGGTGAAACGCTCCATTTCATCTACCAGTACACTGGCCATGGAAAAGTAGCGCTGATCAAAACCTATAGCGCTGATACAGCCACGACCATAACCTTCTTGACTGATTTCTCCTGCGGTGGTGCAACCTAATAAAGGCACACCACCAAAGACACCTTCCAGCGCTTTAGATAAAGCAGGTAAGTCATACTGAGCTGAGCAAAAAAACAAAACAAAGCCCAAATGAGGATTTATCAACTGCCGCGCCAGATCTTGCCCAACCTCATCAGCTTGCTGGGCAAAAGAAACTGCCGTAATAACCCCTTCACACTCTAATGAAAACTGCTGTCTGCCCATAATTCACCTACCTGTTCTACCTCTATTGTAAAAACATCAGGCAAGAAACCTATGCACTTTCAGTGGTAATTCAGCCCTACTAAAGTAGCAATTAAAAAGCCAGAAACACTGTAAACTTCTGGCTTTTACGCAACGCATCTTTTACCAAGTTAAAACGGCACCCACTGCAAAGGTGTCAGTATCCTCATCATTCAAACTGTTTCCTTTATGACCACTAATTTCAAATTGATTGTATTCAGCCACCAGCTTTAAGTGATCATTCACATTATGAAAGAAAGCAATACCGCGCGTTTCATAATCAGCTCCAGTAGCTATAACACCATTTCCATCATCTTTCGTTTTACCAAAGCTTAAAGCCACACGGTTTTTACCAAAACGGTAAGAGCCTTGTCCTAAATAACCTTTGCTATCAATATCACGCAAAGTGGCATGGCCAACATTATTCGTAAAAAACGGATTAATTCCCTTCGCGGTAAAACCAGAACCGCTTAAAGTAAAATCACCCAAAGTTGCACGCACGCCATATCCCAAACCTTTCGAGGTGATGTCTTGTACTGTGCGATCTGTGTTTTCTGAAGTCTGATATCCACCATTTAACCATGAATAAACCTGTGCACCGGCCAAGTCAAACTGATAGGTCACTTCTGACTCAATGCGTGGGTTTTCTTGGTATGCCTTACCTAAAGGGCTATTATCGTTGGTATCGACAGGATCCATAATACCGACAGCAATACGCATACCCTTCATCACGGGCGAGCGATAGGTGATCTGCGCAGTAGGAAAAGGATATGGATAGCCGCTACCGATGTTGCCAAACGAAACACCGCCACCGTCCACTAGACCCAAGGTATCGCTCACCTGTCCATAACCTGCTAGCAACTCATCCAGTAAAATATTTGACCGTGCAAAAAGGCCAAAATCTTTACCAATTAAGACCTCTCCCCACTCACCAGCTGCCGTACCGTAAAACTGACGTACATCGATATCCGTACCTGTACCATTATCATCACTGTCATTAATGGTCACCCAAAAAGAAGCACGAGCTCCCAACTGCATACCATCAATTTTCTTCCCCATATTGAACCCAATATAGTTAGGTAAAAAACCCATTTTCACCCGCGATTGACGACGATCAAACTGATCTCCTGCACGATCAACGTCACTATTCACGTAAAAAGCATTGACATAACCATCGGTAGCAAAAGTTGTACTCTCTTTGTCATATAAAACAATTTCAGCAAAAGCAGGACTGTTAGCAGCAATGGCCCCAATCAAGGTAAATGGTACCAACAGGTGTTTGGCAATTTTATTCTTATACATAGTCTTCTCCACAGAAATGGAGCAACTGACCTATCAGTCGCTTCAAACTGATTATTAGAAGCTCTACGCTCAACTTATACGCAGCTTTAGTCAGAAATACCTGCAACTTAACGACCAAGCCCTTTGACAACCAATATAGGGTGCTGAAGTCGTTCTCCTTTAGCATGAAAAACAATCACTGCTAAAAACAAAAAAACAGCCTGAACTTCCCTATCCATCGAGCCACGATGCAATCCAGTGCTTTAGGTGTACGCCATTTGCAGGGATAAACCAGACTTATCCCACATAAAATGAATAAAAAAAGCGCATAAAACAGCTGCCATAACTGTCCGATGCGCCTGATGCGGAGCTGTACTTACTGTTTGAATGAAAAATTCATGAAATACTTAATCACCTGATGGTTGGTTACTTAATATCAACCAATACTGATCCTTTTGTATCTCTTGACAATAATCTGCAAACAGCGCTTGTGAAAATACTTGCGGTGCGTGACTCCCTGTATGCAAACCAAACTCTAAACGCTGCTCACACCACTGATGAAACACTGATTTGCTGAGCGCCTCATACCCCCACTGCGCCTGAACTCGCCGCTGTGCATGTACAGCGAAATCAAGCTTTAAATCGGATACCTCAGATAGCAATTGGACCTGTAAAGCCGCTAAACACCGCTGAATCTCAGCCAATAAATATTGTGCACCCACCTTACTCGACTGCAAAGCACAACTGATACCTTCATGCCCCCCCTGCTCATAGGCTTGAGCAAAAACGGCATAACACAGAGCCTTCTCATCGCGTAAAACATGCTGCAGTCTTCGTTGCAAGTGCTGGGCAAACACACAATTGAACAAACGCAACTGATCCTTATGCGCCTGCCCCAGAACAGGTAAAGGCATATACAACACAAGTAAGGTCTCATCCGTATGCCCCTCTTCCACCTGCTGCCACCCCACTGCAGCCGGCATCTGCGATAACTCAAACTCCAAAGTGTGTAAGCGCTGTAAATATCTACTGTCTAGCCGCTGCATTCGCAGCCCAACCGTCTCATGCCCTATAAGCAAAGCATACTGTGGCTGGCTCGACAAGCTGACTACCCTTGGCGCTCTTTGCATAGCATCAACTAGAGCTATTGGTAAACGTTGCAACAAACGGCGCAAAGCAAAAGGTGCTTGCGGTTGGGCAGGTTCAGCAGTAAAAGGCTGCTCTAATTGATTTAATATCTGCTGCATTGCGTTAGGTAAATAATGTTCAGGCCCACTGACAACTATAAAGACTACGTCTGATACAACTTCCACCTGCCAGCGTACTGCGTGGTAGCATAATACGTCTGTCAATGTGGCCAAATGTCGAGGTAATGACTGCGCAATCAACGAAGCTCCCTCCACCGCCCACCCCCAATAACACACCGCAACCCCTTGCGGAAAGCGCTGCGGCTGATAGTGACGCAAAGCACTTTGTACGACTGAACCATTACCTGTTGCACAACCATTGAACTGAGCGGAATGTTCGCCTATATCAAGCTGTACCGAAGTAAAAGTTGGCACAGATACCGAACTAGCAGTAACCGCTGTCACTGCTTGCACTTGCAACGGAATACCATGGTTATAATACCCACCAATGGGGTCAGGGCTAGCTTGAATCTGAGCCATAGCACCAACATTAAACGCTCGTAAAACAGCATCCAACGCAGCCAAACAAGATGCTGAAACACCCAGTGTCATGGGCCACCCTCTAGCTAATATTTGCTGTGCCTGCTGTAAAGGTTGAGACAGCAACCAACGGTCAGCTTGCGCCTGCCGCTCATAGGCCTCTTGTCGTGGAGTGCCCAACACTTGACGCCACTGACGCAACCACTGATGAAAAGCAGCAAGCAAGTTTGCCTGCTCAGTCGTAGCTGCACTAAAGTAAATACTGAACACTCCTTGATCTTGGGCGCTAAAAGAAGCGCGAAAGTTGATATCTGCACACCATCCGCGTTGCCGTGCGACCTGTAAAAAGCCCTGTTCTGCACTGAGCAGCAGCGCATGCTGCGTCTTTTCAACCAACTCAGTTAAACCTTGCCCTGCTTGATTAATTGGCAGATGCACAACCCAATATGTTTGTGGGCTAGGCAAACACAGTTTGATTGCGGCAGCGCTTTTAAGCTGCAATTCCGGCAGCCGTTTAATAGGTAGGTTTCGCACTGGAGCAACCAAAGGTTGTAATACCTGCAACACATCTGCCCGCCAGTGCGGCCAAGGTTGCGGCAGCACTAAAACAATATTCAACTCACTGCGCAAATAAGCTCGCCGGTGAAAATCCTTTAAAGCCCCAATAAACTTAGGGTCCTCGATGGCTAAACTATCGCGATTACCTGCGTAGAAATATTGCAAAGGATGTTCAGTAGCCAAGCAGGGTGCCAAGGCGGCATCCATCAAAACCTGTGGGGCACGACAATATAAAGCAAACTCTTCTTCAAGCACTTCACGCTCAGAGCTCAACGCTGCGGGTGCCAGTAACGGCGCCACTAACATATCAACTAGACGCTTAAGCGCCTCAAGCAGAACAGTAACATCCACTTGAAAATGAAAGTTGGTTTGCTGACCTTGAGTCTGTGCATTCACTTGACCCGCATGCTGCTGAATAAACGCCATCAACCCGTTACTGGATGAATAATTTTGACTACCTCGAAACACTAAATGCTCTAAAAAGTGTGCCATACCGAGATACTCAGGAGGCTCATGATGGCTCCCTGCAGCAAAACTTAAGGCCAGAGCTGCTTGTTGATTTGACGTGCTCTGAATCACGGTCAGATGGCAACCTTCAGTTAAGTTGATCTGCCATAGTGGTAGCGACTCTAATTCTGTGTACAGCATAAAAAACCTCTGAGCTAAGAGGCCTACAATCCAACAGTAAACATACACAAAGCAACAGTACTTTAGAACCAGAACCACCCGCCTAATGCTCATCGAATTTTGAGTTGAAAGCCAATAAGCAAACCATTCAGGTATTACTAACATACCAAACGATACTTAAGCCGCAATACAAAAATAACCTTTAATTTTGCAGCCTAAGTCAAAACATCAGTTTAAAATGCCCACGCTATTACAATCTAGCCTGCCATGTCACTGCGACTGTCTACTAAATTAAAGTAGGCATCCTCCCCCTTAACTATAGACTCAGGAAGTACTGGTACAAAAAACTGCCCTTACAATCAATCTGTAAAGTTGTACGCCAAGCAAATCAAATAATTATTTATGGGCTAACTCACCAACTATCGCGTACTCTACATAATGTACATGCCTAGAAAGCTTAACTGGACTTTCCATCCATACGGAGTACACCCCATGCACCCAATAGCTGCAACAACGCTCAAGCTCCCCTGGATTAGCGATCAGACACGCTAAAAATGCGCTAGGGCAAATTACCCAGCGATGACCTTAACATCGCCGAAGCTCATAGCGAGTTTTTAGAAGGCAAGTTGCAAGAACGTTATGGTTTAACTAAAGAAAAAACTGGAAAGGAAATTGTGGAATTTAAGTGCAATCTCTAAAGCTCAATCAAATAACACATTTCGGAGAGTTCAGTCGCAACAATATCGCTAAATTGCTACTGAGGATCAAGCAGCGCTAACAAAAGCTTCTAAGACTCAGCCTCACTCCAAAAGTGCACACAAACACTTTATAACAACTTGATTTGGTCCGTGCGTCAGTAAAAGCCGCCCGCTCAATCCAGGTTAACGAAAGGATACACACCATGTTATACACGCTCGCACTGATACTTTTAGTCCTTTGGGTTTTAGGATTAGTTTCTTCATACACGATTGGAGGTTTTATCCATATTCTTCTGATTGTTGCTGTCGTTATCGTACTACTACGCATCATTAGAGGTCGTAAACCGCTCTAATCCAGTCCGACTCCTTGTACAAACAAAAGTGATGCTGTGTTAATCCCAACTGTGACACACAGCATCACAGAGAATGAGTACCACTGCCGTCTAGTGATCAAAGGTTGTGACAAAATGCTAAACAAGCAACATCCGCCACCCTTCCTTAATTAATATTGCCTCTACCCCTCAATGCTCATAGTACCAACACCTTATACCTGCTCGCACCACTGTATCTCTCACTATTCATACTCCCACTTTGATTTCTACAATACAGGCTTAGGATCGGTATAATGCTGCACTTTTCGTAAGCTTTCGTTGTAACGCCCTCAATTAAGGAGTTTGCTGTGTCTTTTCGCCTCCCTCGTAAGCTATTAAAACTGATAGCAGTTGTCGCAACGGTCTTCTTTACTTATACAGCTATTGATACGTCGCCGGACAACTTCTCACAAGCCAAAGTTGTTCTAAAAAACAAGGTTTACTTTGATCAAAATCACAATGGAGCAATGGGTACATTTTATTGTGGCTGTGATTGGCGTTGGGTCGGTAAATCAGGTGGACGAGTTGAACCTAAAAGCTGTGGCTATAAGGTTCGAGCCATGGCAACCCGTGGTGAGCGGACAGAATATGAACACGTCGTGCCCGCCAGTTGGTTTGGGCAACAACGTCAATGTTGGAAAAAAGGAGGCCGCAGTAACTGTTCATCTAATGATCCCGTGTTCAGTGCGATGGAAGCCAACCTACACAACTTAACGCTAGCCATTGGGGAACTCAATGCTGATCGCTCCAACTACCGTTTTGGTGAGCTGCCCCATGCTCGCAAGCTATATGGACAATGCAGCAGCAAAGTAGATTTTAGTAAACGCATTTTTGAACCTCGCGCAGAGGCAAAAGGGATGGCAGCACGGATTAATTTCTATATGGCCGATCGCTATGATCTAAAAATGAGCCTTCAACAACAAAAACTCTTGATGTCTTGGCACCAAAAATATCCTGTAACTACTTGGGAGCTAGAACGTGATCGCCGAATCTCCAAAATAATGGGGCACAGTAATGAGTTTGTAACGGGCAAACGCACCTGGACGCTCGGCCACCAAAATTCCAAAGATGGCTTAAAAAGTACTGCTGCTACACAGCGGCTATTGGATTTATTCTTCTCGTTTTTACCCGAAAATATAAAAACCGAAGCACAGCACTGGCTCCAATCACTGCCGCTTAATAGCTCAAGCTTTTAAAGGGCTACTTGGAGGGGACGTACACCTCACAGCGGTTACGTCCCTGCTGTTTGGCCTGATACAACGCAATATCCGCTTGTTGCAATACTTGTTCTGCGGCATATTTCCTACCTGAACTTGCAATACCAATAGAAACTTGAATAGAACCCACGAGTTCAATCTGTAAAGCAGCAATACGGGAACGAACCCGCTCGGCAATGACTTCAGCTAAATCAATAGGCGTATTCGGCAAAATCAACAAGAATTCCTCACCACCTACTCGCGCAATCACATCTTGCGCCCTAGAAATCTGGCTGATCACCCGTACCAATGCAACTAAAGCTTTATCACCGGCCGGATGACCATAGGTATCATTCACCCTTTTAAAGTGATCAATATCAATTGCCAAAACAGAAAAAGGTATGCGTTCCTGCTCCATCGTTTCTAGCAATACTTGTACGCTGCGACGATTCACAGCGCCTGTGAGTGCATCTGTTGCTGCATCTTCCTTTAATTGACTGATTTTTGTATTGACGACGCCTAAACCCTTCAGAATTCCTAATTTCAGCTCACGTACTTCTAAATACCACGACTTAATTTGCCCAAGTTTTTGATAAGCATTAGGATCATCCATTTCAACTGCTGTAGCAGCCAACTGCTGAAGTGGTCGTGATATATAACTAGCCAACAACCAAATCAAAATAAAGGTCAATAATGCCAATGGTAACGTGCGGAAAGCTACGGCTTTGATTAGGCTATCCAACGGCGCCAAAGTGGCATCAACCGGTCGTTGGGCCACCACCCCCCAGTGAGCTCTCTGGATTGGTGAAAACCCAGCCAACATGTCAATCCCCTTACTATTGATGACCTCAATAAAACCACTATGGCGTTCAACAACGCTATTGATGACTGCATTATTTAAAATATACTCACCCACACGTTCCGACTCTGGGTGATAGATAATCTGTTTATTACTATCAACCACATAAATATACGAGCCATCGCGATGAAAGTGTCGCCCTAAAAGATCATTGAAAATACTGGGCTTTTTCAAATAAATGGTGCCCCCAACATAGCCTAAATACTCTTCAGAGCGATTAAAAATTGGGTAAGAAATCAGTACCAGAAAGTTATTTGCTAAAGATAAGTAAGGTCGACTTACCATAGGTTCACGTTGGCTTAATGCTTCAGGCCCTCCACCTTCCTGGACTTCCCACAGTTTCATAGACACTCAGCTGCCTCGTTGAGACGTTCTCTTTCTTCATAATCCGCCGGTGATAACTGGCCTAAATGACTATGTCTGCGACGGCGATTATAAAACACCTCGATGTA
>NZ_JAXIVU010000024.1:0-31925 GCF_034259425.1 Denitrificimonas halotolerans | reverse complement strand
AATGTATTGCTGCCAGAACTGCTGGCGTTCTTGTGAAGTCATCACCAATACCCCTTTCAAAAAGACAGGTATTAGTGTGAGGCGGTATAATGCGCGATGATAGATGCTGATTTAAGGGCGCTTACGCTTTTTCTTAGGTACAGAGCTCTGTATTGAGCATGGCAGAAGCCTGTCAGCACCCACAAATCAAAGCCCGCAATATGATAGTAGAGGTGTCACATCCTCAACAAGGTCAGCAACAACAAATTGGATGCCCCATTAAGTTTTCAGGCTATCAAACACAATACCACCAAACCGGCAGTACAATGGGAGCTGATGGCCAACACATATTGCAAGATCTTGGTTTGAACGAGCAACAAATTAACAATTTAATCGCCCAAGGCGCAGTAAAACTCTAGCTTTACCTTGAACCTGTGTCACCCTGCATTACGAATGACACAGGTTCACACTCTTAACTTAAAGCTTTACCATTATTGGTTTTCTCAGCCTCTTTTGACTCTTTAATCTCTTTGCGCTCTTCAGCGGTTTTGCCTGGTACTAAACTGATTAAAGTTGAATCTTCTTTCGGCTCTAAATCTGCCATAGACTTGATCGGGGTGATGTGCTTTTTACCATCTAAAACAAAAAGCACCAAAGCTTGTCCTTGATGTCTTTCGAGAAAATCTGCATAAGTAAAAGCCTCACTGAGTTGAGTCGTTTTCACGGTAAAACCTTGGCTTACCATACTGGCCAGCTTGGCAAAACTCACCCCGTCAAACAATCCACGAGTGCGCTGAACCTTCTCTCCTGGCTTATAACGTGCTAGCTGATCCTGTTCACCTTCTGACAAGCTATACACGCTGTTATGGTCACCAAACCAATCAAGGAAGTGATAGGTTGCTAAAGAATTCATTTGCTTATACGGCGAGATCACCAATAAATTGCCAATGCCTGTTAAATCCAACTGATTGGCTGCATGCTCAGATACTGGATTCCCAAAGTACACCTGCAAATTTTCCATACGTGCTTGACGCACGTTCTCCCAGTTTGGGTCAGCCAGTACAACAGGAACTTCTTGGTTACCCAACTCTGTAGCAATCATCCGTGCGACGGGGTTAGCCCCTAAAATTAAAAAGCCAAACGCCGAAGGCTGGGCGACTCCTAATAACTGAGCTAAGGGTCGAGCGGTCAAGCTTTGCACAACTACAGTAGCAATAATTAGCATAAAGACTAAGGGCACTAAAGCTTCGCCTCCCTCAAATCCATTATTATGCAACTGGAAAGCAAATAACGCTGAAACCGCTGCTGCAACAATACCACGCGGCGCAATCCAGCTTAAAAACACCTTTTCCCGCCAATCTAGATTGGTACCAATGGCTGCAATAAAGATACTTAAAGGACGTGCTACCAACATCAAAATTGCCAGTAATAAAGCAACCCCCCACCCCAATTCAGCAATTGCAGAGAACTCAATACGTGCCGCTAAAATAATAAATAATGCTGAAATCAACAGTACACTTAAAGACTCTTTAAACTCCAGAATGCTTTCCACCTCCACTTGCTTCATGTTCGCCATCCAAACCCCCATGATGGTTACCGTCAACAGGCCGGATTCGTGGGCAATTTCATTTGATAAAGCATAAACACCAAGCATAAAAGTTAAGGTACCTGCGTTGTGCAAATACTGTGGAATCCAGTGCTTACGTAGCACCTGCCCATTCAAATAACCAGCTGTTGCACCTAACACCGTACCTACAACCAAAGTGGTAGTGAAAATATATAAAGAATGACCAAAGACGTTACCCTGCCCCCAAGACACAATACCCTCATAAACCAACACCGCCAACAAAGCGCCTATAGGGTCAATAATAATGCCCTCCCACTGCAGGATATTGGCCAACTTGGCACTTGGTCTCACCGAGCGCAACAAAGGTGCAATCACTGTTGGCCCTGTAACGACTGAAATCGCGCCAAATAATAAGGATATTTCCCACGAAATGTCCAAAATCCAGTGTGCGGCCAACGTTCCAATCACACCGGTAACAATGGAACCTATAGGAATCAAATTGCGTACCATATTGCCGTGGCCGCGAATCTCAGAAAAGCGCAGGGTTAAACTGCCCTCAAATAAGATAATTGCCACCGCAAGCGACACCATAGGAAACAACAGGTCACCAAATAAAGCATTCGGGTTGAGGTAATTGAATACCGGGCCACAGGCAATACCTGCCGCCAGTAAAAATACAATTGCAGGCATCCTGACACGCCACGCTAACCATTGGCAAAACAGCGACAATACGCCAATTGAAGCAAGCAATAACACAGTGCTAACGGCCATATATTTAAATTCCATTCAAAGAAAATATCACTGCAGGATTGTACGCAGACTGCGTTGGCCTAAACACCAAACATAAAATAAATTTAATCAAGCGCCCCACGCATCTAGCACATCCTCTCAAATCGCGAGATCAACTGTCACTGTTAATTTAGAGTATCTAAGTATTACAGCACAATCATAGTGTTGACGTTCACCTGACTTACTAAATAGCGCCTCATACATATTTTTGAAGGCCAGTATCAGACCTGACTACACTAGAAAAATGAACCAGCAAAAATGCCTCATGAGCGAAGTGGTCTACAATATACAGCTCTGCCCGAACACAACAACACGTAGTGTTTGCAATCAAAGCAAGCATCGCGGTGACTGCCCAGCACACGCTTATCCAAAAGCGATTCAGGCATATTCAGCGAGGAAGGGCACAGCAAATTACTTAAGAATCAATACAACTTAAAGTGTTTGCTCTGCTGCTCAATAGACTGATGCTCGCTTTGAGAAGACGAGCCTCAGGTAGCTTTAGCTAACTAGAAATTGCGAAGCAAATGTTAATACCAATCATGTCCCTGACTGATTTGCCAGAGATCGTAAGCATTTTGCATGCTAAGCCATTGATCTGCAGTTGGGTTGCCAAACGCCAACTCTAAACGCAAGGCAATATCAGGTGTAATGGCTAATTGCTTATTTAACATTTTAGACAGTGCTTCATCTGTAATATCTAAATGATAAGCGGCATGAGTTAAACTGATTCCTAAGGTATCAAAGATGAGTTCTTTAAGGACTTCGCTAGGATGTACTGGATTATACATCAACATTGATAGCCTCCTGAGCTGAGGATAAACCTTGCAACATATCAATTTTCTTACGAGCCAATACTTTAGTCATAAAACACCACACCTGACCATCCACTTAACCACTTTTTATCTTTAAAATACTTTGCGTGCTAGTCACCCCACACGAGACAGCATCTTATGTTGCAATTGTGTCCTACATACATTATTGACATCCTCTCCGACCTAAAGGACGAGAATTCCAACTACTAAAGGGCCACTCCAACCTCGAGCATGTTTCACGCCGCGTTTATATCGCGATCCCAAGGGTTTACACGACCTTGATAGGGCACACTTTTCAATCGAAATAAGCCTAATGTTGCAGCTTTCAATGACGGCAATAAAAATTTGAATCGATGCACTTTGAATACCGTTAGTCACAAAAACTAAGAAAAAATTCCTTTTTTTGCAGATTTAAATAGATAGACTCTGTAGACTATCTTTCGTTATAGATTTGACTCATATCTCATATGCAGTTGTCACAATCACAATATAATTAATAACTTTTCAGAGGCAGCACAGCTTCTAGAGTGCTGCCTTACTATTTTCAGATTAAACCTGTGCTTGACAAAGCATCGGATTTTAACAGCCAAGAAAACCTTAAATAACCATGCAGACACCCAATAAGTATCTACTGTTAATCTTAAGTCTTCTCATGCTTAAACCTGTCTTTGCTCACGAACGCAATGACTCGTCCCGCTTAAAAGCAGTGTACTCCGCCGCAGGCAAGCAAAGTCATGCCCAAGCGACACATTTTGACAGCCAACAACCTCTGTTTTTACTCACTCCGTTACCCAACACCTCTGCCACTTCTTCTTTTGGCTTACGCACCCACCCCATTAGCGGTAAAATCAAAGGCCATAAAGGGATTGACTACCCTGCCCCACAAGGCACCCCCATCCGCGCCACAGCCCATGGAAAAATATCTTTTATTGGCTCGCAAAGAGGTTACGGCAAGGTCATTTACATCAAACACTCTGGTGACTACTCCACTGTTTATGCTCACCAAAGTCGCTTTCATCAAGGTTTAAAAGTTGGCACAAAAGTTCAACGCGGACAAATCATTGGTTATGTCGGCAGAACAGGTGCTGCCACTGGCAACCATTTACATTACGAATTACGAGTCAATAACAGAGCTGTAGACCCTGTACGTGAAAAACAGCAATTACTCGCAACTTACGCACAGCGTGATGATGCGACTCACACTCAGCCTCGCTCAAGCTTCAACTGATTTCTGCACACGTAATAATCGTTTGCTGGAAATTACCGAACATTCGCTCACCTGCTCTATGCAACGGAATGCATTTTACATCCTACCTACGCTAAAGGACTGAGAGGGCGTCGAGAGTTTAACTTGGCCAATTAGTGTATTAGTGCCACTCTATTTTTCGAAATCGACTCAAACACTTGAACTACACACCCAATCATCCCACACTATCAAACGCTCGCGGCAACTCAATGCGAAACACTATTTGCTGGTCAATGTAATTGGCACTGACTCTACCGCCATGGGCCATCACAATGGATTTTACAATAGCCAAACCTAACCCAGCCCCAACTCCTTTGTGTTGGCGAGAGGGATCTGCACGGTAAAAGCGATCAAATAGTTTAGGCAAATGCTCAGGTGCAATCTCAGCGCTTGGATTTGCGACCTGAATCAGTACTCGATCACTCCCGTGCAATTCAAGAGTAACACTGACCCTTTCTCCTTCAGCGGTATACCGCATGGCATTCGCAAGCAAATTACTTAAAGCTCGACGCAACATGAGACGATTTCCATAGACCCAAACTGCGGGACCAGTACAGTCTAAAGTCACTGCACGCTCTTCCGCCCAAGCTTCAAAGTACTCAAAAAGCACCTGCACTTCTTCGGCCAAATTAACCTGTCCGTACTCTCCTTGCAGTTGCTGTTTTTCAGCTTGCGCTAGAAACAGCATATCACCCACCATTTTTGCCATACGCTCATATTCTTCTAAATTGGAATACAAGATCTCTCGATATTGCGCCACGTCTCGTGTTTGAGATAGGGCCACCTCGGTTTGTGTGCGCAAATTAGTAATCGGGGAGCGTAGCTCATGAGCAATGTCTGCAGAAAAATTAGATAAACGCTGAAAGCCCTCTTCAATACGGTCCAACATGTCATTAAAAGACACAGCCAACTCAGTTAGCTCTACCGGTACCGTAGTTGGAGCTAAGCGAATAGAAAGATGATCAGACTTAATCCTACGGATTTCACCACTGATCCGACGTAAAGGAGCATGCCCTTGATACACCGCAAACCAAGTAGCAAAAATTGCAATTAAACAAGCGACTAAAGTAATGAGTTTTAAGTAAATACGAAAATCTTCCAAATAATGCAGATGAAAATCGATATCTGTCGCAACCACAAGCAATAATGGTTGCCCACTAACAGCTACGCCCCCTGGCAACATTAAGACCGCCCCTCGGTAATGATGCCCTTGGTCCTGCCAATTGCTGACCGAATGAATATCCAACGCATCACTCACCCGTGATGTCTGTAAGAATCCACTCAAGTCACTGCCTGGAGTAGCGTAAATCACCTCACCAGAGGTTTTAGTGAGGTGAAATTGAGCATTGTGATGCCCTGATACTGCACTGGCCAAACGACGTTTAAGCTGCTCATTATTGGTTTGCGGCTCCACCAGTATCTGCGCAACAGCCTGCACCACTGCGGCGAGCTCATCCACATCTTGCTGCACAAAGTGCTGATCAATGGAACGTTCCACTATCCAACCAAAGACTAAAAGCACCACAACAATGACTGCCCCAATGGATACCGTTAAGCGCAACGCTAAAGATATAGGCCGGCGCTTCATGTATTAATCCTCACCGTTCACATCCAACATGTAGCCCATGCCACGCACGGTATGAATTAACTTAGGTACAAAATCATCATCTATTTTTGCTCGTAAACGTCGAATCGCAACATCAATAACGTTGGTATCACTATCAAAGTTCATGTCCCAAACTTGCGAAGCAATCAAGGATCGGGGCAGTACTTCACCTTGTCGGCGCACTAGAAGCTCTAACAAAGCAAACTCTTTATTGGTCAAGTTAATGCGCACACCATGCCGTTGCGCACGGCGACGTGGCAAATCTAGCAGCAAATCTGCCACCTGCAGTTGATCATTAAAAACTGGAGTCATGCCACGCCGTAACAAAGTACGTACCCGAGCCAATAATTCCGAAAACGCAAAGGGTTTAATCAGATAGTCATCGGCCCCTAAATCCAAACCTTTAACTCGGTCCTCTACACTGTCCCGTGCTGTTAAAAAAAGCACGGGAGTCGTCGCCTGAGCAGCGCGCAACGCTTGTACAATACGCCAGCCATCCACATCAGGCAGCATGACATCCAAAATGATCAGATCATATGGTTCCGTTAGGGCCAGATGGTGACCATCCAAACCTGTACGAGCGAGATCCACAACAAAACCTGACTCAGTTAAACCTTGTTGCAGGTAATCGCCCGTTTTGACTTCATCTTCAACCACTAACAATTTCATGGGTGCGCCTCATGGTGTACTGAGTTGAGCTATGCCCAAACGATGGACAACATAACTAGAAGGTATATAGCACTCCGACTCTAACCTGCTCCGACTGTCATCAAGATGACTCAAACATTACAAAAATGTAATGATCCCGTCATCCTGTAGAAAGCCACGTTAAAGTAAAGTACAGCCATACATTCATTACATCACCTTTAAATCCGTTGGAGAATATTATGCTAAGGACGTCACTCACATTACTGACTTTAAGTACCTTACCACTGTTGGCTTTGGCGGCAGGTGACAACACAACCGGCCACCATATGATGCCGCAATCTGCGCATGCAATGGGTAACATGCACCACGGTTCTACTGGTATGCACGGTACACACATGCAGCATAGCGAACATATGGCACAAACAAGTGGACATCATCACGAGCAACTGCATGCCTATGGCAAACCCGGTGATCCAGCCAAAGTCGACCGCACCATTGAAATGAGTATGGACGACACCATGCGCTTCACCCCCAGTAACATCGATATCCAAGCTGGTGAAATCATTCGCTTTGCAATTAAAAATACTGGCCAGCTACCCCATGAAATGGTGATGGGCTCCCTAGCGGAACTCAAAGCCCACGCTCAAGAGATGTTGGCCATGCCTGACATGGAGCACCATGATGAGCCCAACATGCTCTCCTTAGAGCCCGGTCAAAGCGGCGAGTTAATTTGGCACTTTGATAAAGCTATTACGGTTGATTTTGCTTGCTTAATTCCAGGCCACACCGAAGCTGGTATGACAGGTAAAATTCACGTCAAATAATAAGCACCGCATCATACGGTGCTTGCATGCCCCTTACTGACAACCTATCGAGTCATAACGATGACAATAAGCGTTAAAACGATTATTTTCACTGCTGCGATTATCGGAGCTGTGGCACTGGCAACCCAGACCTTCATGAACAGCTCTACGGAAAGCGTCAACTGGACCTATATTGACCCTACCAATAAACAGCTGGTCGCTGAGGGGCAACCCATATACGCGGCACACTGCGCTACATGCCATGGTGTGAATTTAGAAGGTGAACCCAACTGGCGAACCCGTAAACCTAACGGGCGCTTACCCGCACCTCCACATGACGCCACTGGTCACACTTGGCACCACGCTGATGCGTTACTTATAGATATCACTCAGCATGGCTTAAGACCTGGCATTACTGCGCCCGTCGGTTATGTCAGTGATATGCCAGCTTACAAAGATCTACTTAGCACACATGAGATCCATGCTGTGCTGGCATATATTAAAAGCTCATGGCCCAAGCACGCAGTTGAGCAACAAAAAGCACTGACATTGCATAAACAATAAAAATTTAGCCGGCACAGTCTGTAATTACTGCGCCGGCTGTAGGTGCTCAGTGATAGGCGTCATTAATGATGAAATATCTTCAAAACGATGATCACCATAGTCACAACTGATAATAGGAATGTGTTTTTCTTGAGCAAATGCTTGTGTCAGCTGCGGAGGAATCACTGCATCATTATTACTGACGATAATCAAACTATTAGCTGCTGTATTAAAGTCAGGATAGGTGCTTACTTGCGCAACGGTCAACTCATAAACACTACCATCGTGGTTATGGTGCTTGCCCACATATTTCTTTAACGATTCGCTAGGTTGAATTGACGGGTTAATCGCTACACAGGGCACTTTTAACTGCGCGGCAATATGCGATGCAAGATACCCACCCATAGATGTTCCAACAACACCTTTAATGTTGCCTTGCTCTCGAACAAAAGCAAAGGTGCTACTTAATACGCTTGCAAAGCCTTCACTGTAATCAGGAGCAAAGGCTACCACCTTATCGATTTTTCCCAGCTCATCATATTTTTTGCTGATTCTTTTAACCGCTGATGCAAAACCATGCAGATATAAAATACTCATTCATACTCCTTATTGATTCACTCTCCCATATGGCTGGAAGCTTCTGTTATACATACTTGTGTCAAAGCAACTTAACACTTAGCTTTTAAATTGTGTAGTCACTAGCTTGTTTAGCGCAGCCTAATACGATTTAACACGTGCGAGCTAATCACGATCATTCCGCAGAGTGACATTCTCCATCCGCTAACTCTGCTACAGCCTGAACAAAAACCTCACTGATCTGTGCTATATCTTGTGTACTGTAAATGCGGCCACCTGTTGCTTGGGCTACACAATGTGATAAGCCATTGCCACTGACATCAACCACATTCACTTTTAAACGTGGCTGGCTCTGAGCTAACTGCTCACTGAGCGCACACACATCTTCACCGCAGCCATCCTCACCATCTATAAATAAGATAATCACAGCATCTGCATTGACGCCATCTACACTTGCTGCAGCATGCCTGAGACTGGCTGTCAGCGGTGTACCGTAGTCTGCTGCAATACCTTGTAAGGTTTGCATCAGTAGTGAACGCTGCGATGCATCATATAAACCATGATCTACCACGGTCTCACAACCTTGGAAAGTGATAAGACGAGTCGCAATGTCTGGATGTAGGCTCGCCAGCATTTCAGCATAAGCCCGCTTCGCCACTTGCTCTCGAGTCGGCTCACTCATAATGCGCATCAGATGGTCTAAATCCATCACACCAGGCACATCTCGACGCAACCATAGATATTCATCCTCAGCCGTAGCGTGAATATTGAGCGTCATAGAGCCTGAAGTATCGAATACTGTAACGAGCTCAGGTATAGGCTGCCCTGTTTGAGGCCGGCATGCATAACTGTCTATAGACGCCGGTATAGATTCTATCGTTTCAGCGGGTGGGGTAGACGCTGGCTGAGAATTTAAGCCACCTTTTTGCCAATACCAAAACAAAGCCAACACCGCAGCCAACAAAAGCAAGAGCAATAATAACAACCAAGGCCACCAGCGTCTTTTCTTCGCAGCATCTACCGGCACAGCTGTTGCCACTGCCTGCTTTACAGCAGATCGGTGCCAGTTCACCACTACAGGATGATTATCAATGCTATACAAGTGACTTAAATCACTTTCAGTAAGTCGCTCTCGAATCTGTTGAGCAGCCTCAGCTTGCCCTGAGCCATCCAATTCTGCAGCAATCTCTGCTAACGACTCTTTACGTTGTTCAAAAATCTTAAGCAGTCGGGCTTGCTGATCTGAAGACAACGCGGCCAAAGGAATCGCCTGCCCTCCAAGTGGTGACCACCATTCCACCAAACCATCACTGCCTTGTCTACACACTGCAAATAGTTGAGCTAAGTGCGGCGGACAAACCTCGTTGAGTATTTGGTTGCAGTTGTGTATACGGCTATCAAGCGATGAATAGGTTTCTGAGCTACGAACAATACGCTGCATAAACATGATCATTTAACCCTCAAAGCGGCAACACTGCTGTATTACCGCATGAGATACGCTCAGTCAGTAACCTAAGCTGAGTTCTAAGTGACTGATTTTTCGTTGTAGCTCAGCAAGTTCTTGCTGTTTGGCCTGAATACTGCGTGGGTCATGAGCACCTGATTGCTGTAAAGCAGCAACCTGCGTTTCAAGCTCAGAGATTTTTTGCAGCGTGTCGCTCTTATGCGCATATTTAGTTTTTAAGCGTCCTAATAACTGGTTCAAATTAGCTTGTAGCTTAGCCAGTTGCTGCTGCTGCCCGGCCAAATCTTGACGCACAGCTTTACGTTGCTCTTCAATCTCCACATAAATTGCATGGAACATGGCATTTTCAGCCCGTGCATCCAAAACCGCCTGTTCATTTTGTCTAACTTGACGCTGATAGCCACCACCTAGATCACAATTTAGCTTTTCTAACATACTAGGGTCAGTTTTAGTGGCGTCACAGTGACCTTGTGTTGCACAACCACTAAGCACCGCTGTACTCAACACCAAACAGCTTAAAACGATTTTTTTCATTGTTTTATCCTAGTGTGATTGCTGAACGTTGACTAAACAAACCCTCAATTTCATTTTCAAGCAGCGCTACTTTTTGATTCATACGCTCAATTTCTCGATCCATCTGGTTCACTTTATTACCTGCTCCTTCAGCACGCTCTTTTTGTGCTGCCTTCGCATACTCGTCTGCTTTAGCCTTCATGTTTGTCAGGTCTTTATTCAATAAAGCAATATTGCTATCAATGGTTGCCAAGTCCTTATTCGCTTGCGCAATGTCAAGACGCTTACTCGATAGATCTTTCTGAATCTGCGCAAGCTTTGCTTTGTCATCAACAATCACACGTTGCGCCACTTGGGTGCGCTGCACCACACGCTGTGTATCTTCCTGAATATCTTGTGTCATCACTTGTAAACGCTGATTCGTATCAGAGTATTTTGAACGACGATCATCTAAATAGTAATTTGCTCCCATAGCCACGCCACAAGCAGCAATACCTGCGGCTATTGCGCATGCCGCTTTATTACTTGAGTTTGACGCCAAGCATGCTAATACACCTACACCGGCAGCAGCTGCACAGGCTTGATAGCCTGACTTACTAAAGAACTGAGCCGTATCATTATTCGTCAAACGTGGGTCTGCAGAGCTACCCAACATATGACTGCCGGTGGCTGCACAGCCTGATACTAAAATAGCGCAAGACATAACAAAGCTAGCAAGCGTTGTACGATTGAATAATTTACTTTGGTGCATTGAAGCGATCCTTTGACATGGTTTAAATAAACTGTTGATGTTATTTGAGCCTAATTTCTAGCTTAAAAAGGCTATGTTAAAACGCATTCATTTGCTGGCTAACTTATTTATTTTTGCACAGCTAACGCTTTACAATCATTGAGCCACGCGCTCTTTTTTATTTGTTGAGTTTTTAAATAAAACTGCTGATGTTGCCAATGCGTTGTTAAAAATGGCTTCAATGATTTTAAATGAAGATTAGTATCAATGATGTTCTCCATCACTGGCACTTGCTCAGTAAACGCCGACAAACCATAACGCGAAGCCTCAATCAAGCTGCTTGCATAATAATTTTGCAACTTACCTAAGCTATCTTTTTGTGCATCCAACTTCTCTTTAAGACCTGGGCAGCGATCGTTATACATTTCATTGGAGCAGTAATTGCCATAACTGGTTTCTAAATGCTCAACAAACAAGCCATCATCTAACATTTTGGTGCATAAAAACGCTCCTAGCTGTAGGCTTGCTTGAATGGCTTTATTTTCTGATTCTTTCTGCATCTGATTACTGGAGCGCAATTGCCTTTCAACTTTTTCTAACTGCTCTTTTAACGCACTATCTTCTACATTGGCAGTAATCTTCGCCAGATCTGCTGTAGTTTTCTTGCTTCCATCATTTTCATTGCCTGTACCCAATCTTTTCCAACTGTCGTTAATACTGGCTACCCGTTCTCGAGAGGTTAACACTGGCGCTGTTAACACAAGGCGGAAACCATGCGTCTTTTGTGTTTGTTCACCAGTTGCAGAGTAATAAGGCTCCTCACGACGACTAGTATTGGTTATATCGGCTTGCTGAGTAAGGTAGTTACCACCACGCACGATGTACCCACCTGCCTGACCATGGCTGCGATTAATCTTGTTTAAACGAAAGGACTCGAACATCATTTCTGAAGCGTTACCGAGCATATCGTGCAAACCTAAAGGGTTGGGCTTCAATAAACCACTGAGCTGTAACTTACCGTTAGCTGACTGAGCACCGGCAAACCACTCATAACTGTTGATACCTTCCTCCATGGGATAACGCAAATCTCGAAATTCAGAGGTCACAACATTGATTCCACCACGTGCAGCAAACTCCCACTCAACCTCCGTTGGCAGGCGCAAATAGCCCTGTACCCCATCCTCTGTAGGCAGCGATTGTGGAGCATTTTCACGTAACCATAAATTATATTTATCTGCTGCTTGAACAGCGCTGAACCAACTGTTATTAACCACCGGCAAACGCAATTTATTGGAAGACTTTACACAAGCTTCACCTTGCATCGCTTTATATTGCAGCTCGGTCGTTTCATACTTAGCCATCAAGTAATAACGTGACTTATTACCTTTTTCAGTAAAACTTCCAGCAATAAACTCTGGGCGAGTATATTCCACATACCCCCACTCTTCGTTTTTCTGCCCAAGCTCAATCGCATAATCATCCAACGGTCCCGCTACAGGTATCATGACTTTACGAAAGGCCATTGCCCCGCCACAAGGCATGGGCAAGATCACATCATCTTCCAGTGGCGCTGGGTTGTAATGTTTTTCACTCCACGTAATGTCTGCCTGGACGTAACAAGCAAAACTTACCGCAGCACCTAATACTGTCAACTTCAGCAGATTTTTATAGTTCACGTAAACTCTCCGCAGGTTCAATAGCAATAGCGCGTAATGCACCGATGCATGACACCAGTACAGCCACAAACATCGAAAATAAAAGCGCAATCACTGCATGTACCAGAGTGATTTGGCAGCTGAACTCGCTAGTGCTTTGATGCCCGACGAGCAACTGATTAAACAATTCACTGGCAACGAAATACAATCCTAAGCCCGCAATGTAAGCCAGTAAGGTAATCAGTAAGGCTTGAATAACTACATACAGCCCTACCCCTAAATGAGTAAAACCTAGCAACCTTAAAACAGCTAAGTCTTTACGTTTACGATCAATATTCGCTAAAAACGCACCTATTAATGAAGCGATACACCCCACTAACGCAGTAATGGCAATCACTAAAAAGATGAGCGTCAGCACTTGATTAATCGCTTTCACGCTCTCAATCTCAGCCAAACGGCTCCCACTTTCAATATGCCGCTCTGCTAACCAATCGGTCAAAGGCGCAACATCATCAACACTGCTTGCATACAAGCGCACCTTGGAAAAACTTATAGGCCGCTCATGCCTTTCCACCCCTGTTGCTAAGCCCAGTTCAGGCAACTTAAAGCCATCACGAAATGCTTCTAATGCAATGAGTAAAGGTAAGTTTACAAACGCTGCAGGACGAGGAAAGCGCGCTGCATCTAAAACTGCAACCACTTGTAATTGCAACTCACCACGCTCATTGATTTGATTCAACTTGCGCAGTACTCGCATACGCAATGAATCACCTACTTGAACCTTTAAACGCTGCGCTGCGCTATAGCTTAAGATCACTTGCCCTTCGCTTAAATCACTCATAGCCGTATTCAATAACGGATCATGAGCTGCAGTGGGAATCACTTCTGCATTCTCAACAAAATGGCGCTTATCAACCACTAAGTCAGCTTGGGTATTTAATGAACGCGTTTGCCCAATGGCAAAACCCACTTCAGGCATCTGTTGTAACTGCTCAATCCACTCAGCCGTGTAAGCACCACTTGCCAACATTTTCACTTCAAGGTTACGTGGGTCGCTCAACAAATCTTCTTGCAACTGGTTGACCACCCCGTGCTTTAAACCAAACAATAAAAGCAAAGGGGCAATCACTGCGACTAGCGAGGCTGCAATGCAAAATGACACCTTGCGGTCATGCCATAAATCATACATAGCCAGTCGTGCGAGCACGGCAAAACTCAGCTTAGACGAGCGCAAAAGTCGACTCCCCTGGTTCACTGTGTGCTTGTAAAATAGGCAAGTTAAAGGATTTAACCAAAGCCCAGTCATGTGACACAACCAAGGCACTGAGCTGCAACGCATTCACCATGTCTAAAAAAACCTCAAATAAACGTCGAGCACTATGGGGATCAAGCGCTGCTGTTGGTTCATCAGCCAACAGCAGCTGCGGCTCATGAGCTATCGCGCGCAAACAGGCCACGCGCTGACGCTCCCCAATGGATAAAGCACTGGGGCGTTTATTTAATAAATGTTCAAGGTTTAAGGTCACGATCGCTTGCTCGATCCGTTCGCTTTCAGCTGCCAAACCTAAAATACGCCGCGGCAATTGAATATTATCGCGCACATTTAAATAAGGTAAGAGCCCACCGCTTTGTAAAACGAACCCAAGATGCTGTGCACGAATCTGTGCCAATTGACTTTCTTTTTCAGCGCGCTGCAATGCAGCCAAGTCAATACTAGGCTGCCCCAGCTGAAACACCTCAACTTGCTCCGGCTTCAACAGCAAACCCAGTGCCTCCAATAAAGTACTTTTACCGCAGCCACTTTGCCCTGTAACCGCCAGTATTTGCCCAGCAGCCAACTCTAAATGTGGTAGACGCACACAATGTTGCTGACGCCCACGCCCTCGAATCACTGTGAGCCCTGTAACAGTCAGCATTTAAGGCATCATCTCTAAGGGTACAGGGTAAACGTCTTCACGTGAGTCCGCGTCAGCAGTGAGCTTAACCCACCGGTCAACATCAGCATTGTAACGTTGGTAATGACGCAATTTAGTGCTGACATTACGAATAAACTTTTCCTGAGCTAGACCATCCCAGCTTTTCCAAGTCTCTTCGTCAAGATTGAGCACTTCACTTTGATAAGGTAAATCTTCAAGGTATTCACCCATCACGCCCAACTCGGCCAACTTAGTGTTGCCTTGCTGTTGTAACTGATTAGGGTCTGCTCCCATGGTGGCAGCCACCGAACGTAAACGACTGAACATTTCTGCAGGGGAAATTAACCCCTCGTTTGCAGCATCTAAAATCTCTTTCATGATGTCGCTTAAGTCACTGAGCTGCGCTTTAGTCAGTAAAACCCGCACATCTGTCGTGGGAATATTCTGCTGAACCAAATCACGGTCACTGATCCAAGCCTGAAAAACAGGCGGCGCTTTAGCCCCAGTAGTACTACCTAAATACTGCAACTGCATTGCATGACCAATCAAGCGCGCATCTTTCAATAACTGATCCTGCTCATCCATCTGAGCATGAGTTGCACTACCTACCACATCACCGCCTAAGTAAGCTTCTTTCACTTGGCTGGTAATTGCGTTAGCTAATGCATCCACTTTAGCCCCAAACTGATTCACATCACCTGCATCAACTGGATAATACAGCGAGGTATTGGTAGGCGTATAAGTGGATAGTGCTCGATACTGTGCTTCCGCTCGGGCGTGATCCTTTATCCCTGCAGGTGTTTTCAGATGCAAAGTATAAATCGCCACCCCTGGTTTAGTCGCCTCAATGCGTACCTGCTCCACATTTAAGCCAGTTGAACTTAAAACATCATCGCCTTCCATCCCACTGGCATCAGTGATAAGAACGATGTAGCGCGCACCGAACTCGTTCCAGTTCACATCATCAATGGCTTTCATTACACCAGCTAAAGGATCTTCGTACCAATAGGCTGTAGAGACAGTAGCTTGCTTAAGGTCTTTAATTTTGTTTAAAAAATCTGCGCCATCTTTCACTAAGCTGGGGTCTGCATACATCTTAGTTAAATATTCCAAGCCCGGCCGGTCTTTTAAACTGCTGCGAAAAGAGACCAAACCAAACTTTACCTGCTTACCTAGCTGCTCATCTTCAACCCGTTGGTAAATATCTTTAATCGCCTGGCGAGTGCGTTCAATATACGGCTGCATAGATATTGTTGAGTCAATCACAAACACCACTGCGGCACTGAACTCTTTCATTTGCTTGCTCGCATCCGGCGCAGCGCTCGCTTGGTTGCTGCCATCCTCTTTAGAGACAGAAGCAATGTTCAAAATACGTGTACGGAAACCTTCTTCCGTCATCACCTCTTCGCCACTTAAAATTGGTAATAAATAAAACTCTTTTTGCAGATCCACAAAGTACTCAGGCTCTTGAGACAAAATATTGTCCGCCTTCCCCTTCACTTCAAGCAAAGCACGTATCGGTTCCACAGTAGACGCCGGGTCTTCAGAGTCTAAGATCTCCTCCAAGGTACTGCGATCTTTAAAAAACAACAAACGATCACGGTTAGCAGGGTTAGTAAAGGCTAACGACAATTGCATCTTCCAGTCCACGACACAATCACTGGGCAACCATCCAACTGTAGTACCGTAACTATCAGGTCCGACTTTAAGCCACTCACTGCCAGTACTCTGATCACGCTCATAAACATAGAAACGACTAAAAGTTGGTTGTTCCTTACCAGTCCGCTGACCAGCCTGGCTGCTTAATGTGCAACCTGGTGTGGTTAGAACACGCTGATATAATGTTTTCTTACCTTCTTGTAATAAAGGCTTGTCTGCAGCCATTGCAGCTGTACTCAACGCTAATACGCTTATAAGTGAAGCAGCAAGACGCGTCAAAGTCAGTTTCATTGGGTTAACTCCTCAATCCGTTGTGCAGCTTCAGCATGCTCTGGTTCACTTAATAAGACAGTCTCATACCAATACACAGCGGTCTCAACATCGGCTGCTTTAAAACAGTCATTGGCAGCATAAAACTTAGGGTCATATTCTTTAGCATACGCCAAGGCAATCAAACTATCGCCTGACTGTGCACGGTTCGCATACAAACGCTGAGCAATGCCACAATGATTATTGGATTTGGCTTGTTGAATGATGGTCAGTAGATCTTGACTTGATTTGGATTCTTGCAAACAGCTTTGCACAAATTGCAACTCATCCATTTGCCCCATACTTGCACTAGAGCACGGGATAATATCAGCATCTTGCTCATTATGGCTTGCACTTACAGGGGATGCGGCACCACCTAACAGTGACCCTTTTTTCTGAACAAACCACCAAGCCAATCCAGCAATAATCAGCAGCAATAAAAGCCCTAACAAGACCCAAATAGCTGTCTTTGCCTTTCCTTTTTTCTCAACAACTTTTGTTTGTTGCTCTCCGGCCGCCGGGCGCTCTGCAGTCTCTGGCTGAACCTGTGCAACGCTCTCAGTCGCTGTTTCAATTTCAGGCTCAGGCGCTGGCGGCGGCTCTGACTCAGCGGTTTCAACGGCGGTCTCTATTGCTGTTGGGACCTCTGGAGTTGCCAACGCACCAGAAGCCTCATGGGCTTTACTGCCACCCAGTGCTGTACTGGCCAATAACCCGCCTGCTACTCTAACCCGCCCATGATCTTCAAAACCTTCAGCATCACGCAACGTGACATTGTAAGCAGCACTCACATTTTCAATTAATGGATCTAGCAAGTCAGAACCAATATGAATCAATAGATCTTCGTTCACTTGCTCAACAGCGTTTAACTTGAACCAATACTCGCTGTTACTCCATTTACCCGTACTACCATTTAAGTAACCCATATCTTGGTTACGCTGAACCTTGAACTCTAAACCTGACGCTGTACCTTCCCAGCCCTTGATGAGCACTTGCGCCTGACCAGGAATATTGGTTTCAAGAGGTTTTATAGCAACTTTTATACTCATTATACTGACGCCTCAAATTTTGCTAGCACAGCGCCCAAGGCGTTGTTTTGTTCGGGGGTAATATCACTGCCTTCTGCTTGACCAGCATTAGCTTCAGTAGCCTCATGAACAGCGAAAAACCAATCATTTAAATAGCGCCAACTCAACTGTTCTTGTCTGCTCGGGTTTTCTAACAGCTTTGGCAAATCTTCTGGACTTTCTTGCGCATAAAAATCAAACACTGTGCCCGGCTGATTTTGATAGCGAGACGCACGTTCTGCCAATGGCAGCTGCAAATTACCTAACCATGCGACAAAATCTTGTAAAATCATCTGCACAGTCAGCACTTGTTTATCGACCGTTTGCTCTCTACGACTACCCACTTCACTGTGCGCTAACAAAGCATCAGTCAGTTGGTCTTGTAAATTAAAACGGTAACTAGCAATGATGATTTCATTCACTAAATCCGTAACAGCTTCCGGCTTAATAAACAGCGACTTAAGCAGTTGGGTACGCTCAGGAAAACCGCGCAAATGATTGATCCAAGCACTGGTAGCGGCTTTAGCAAAACGGTACTCATTACTATTTTCTTTATTGGCTGCAGGTGTCTGAGTCGCAGTAACTGAAGCTGTTCCTGCCATATTGCTGAAATCAAAACCTTCATCTGCCCCCATAAAGCCAGTAAAAGACGCATCTTCTTCTTGCTCTTCAGGCGCGCTTTCTACTTCATAAATACCACTGAGATAAAGATTACGTAATATCTCGTCAGGTACTTTCATGTAATGCATCAGCTCAGCAATCGAAGCAGCACTAGGGCCGAGTCCCATCAAGATGCTTTGCGCTTTAAGACGCTGCTGCTCGAGTGCTGCATCTCCGTCGGCTTTATACCAGCGCATAAACGTGCCAGTTAAAGATTGATGGAGTTTCTGCCACTGCTCTTCTAAGCGCTCAAGTTTAAAGTCAATATTGGCAATATCTGTGAAACTGCTACTGAAGCGACGAATCCCGCCATCATTTAAGTTCAACATTGCATCCCAAGCCGCAGCAGGCTCAGCAATATGCCGGTTAACGGTATCTGTTGCCAAAAATGCTTGACGCAAAGTGTGTAGCTCATCTTCAGTTTGCGCTACAAACCCAGCCTCATTTCTGTCTTCATCCAACTCAATAAAACTGGTTTTAAGACGTGGCTTGCGCACTAAAAACGTATTCTTAAATGCACCTTGAGTGTCCCACTCTTGCATCCAAGGTAAATTACCAAAACGCTCTGTCATGGTGAGTTTCATCATATTGCCGCAATGTTCCGGAATGTTCACCGCACTTAAATTAAGCCCATTATCAATGAACATATCCATCATAGTTAGCGCCCAGATCAAACCACAGCGGCTATCGCGCTCCTCAGGAGTAGCGCCTTGTGTATTATAAATCCACTCCGTCAAGACAGGCCCAACGGTCACAACTTCACTTTGTTTGCTTGAGCTAGTGCACATCACTAAAGCGCTCATTTCTTGTGATGTCGTGTAACGTTCAAATAAGTAGGCCACCTTACCTCGTAACATCAAGCGCGCTACTGGGCTGCTGTCTGATTCAGCTTCGACAGCATCCTCAATTCGAACCAACTGTTCACGGGTGCGGTAGCCTGGGAAGTCTAATAAATCAACTTTTTTAACAATTTCATCTTGCGGCGCACGCGCCAACGGGAAAACCATTTCAGAAGTTAAAGCAGTCAACTGTGCAGTTAAAACCTGAGTCGGCTGTCCCAGTTGCCCATCCTCCTGCATCGGACGTACATACACCGGGATATCTCGCGGCGTTAAAAGCAAACTCAAGGTATCCACATTCATAATGCTATTGGTTTGCTTAAGTACCCCATTAACCTCCTGCACTAAAACATCTGTGGCTGCATACACGGTTTGCGCTAAACCAAGTTGATGCAATGCTGTGCTAAGCTGAATATAAGCCTGCTTCAGCAATGCTTGCTGCCCCCATACAACAGAAAACACTTCAGCACGTTGAGTAATATTTAAATAAGGAGCAATTTTAATTAAACGTGGCCAATATTTAGCCTCCAACTTGCTCGCCGTATTCTTAGATAACCCACGCATGTAATCTAAAAACGCAACAATATCTTCGGCACTGACACCTGGCACAGGCACACTGGTATCCAGCTGTTCATAAGGCGCTAAGGCTTGCTCAATGACATCATCATTAATTTGGTAGTCAACACGCTCTTGGTCGAACTCTTTAAACCAAGAGTTCGCCAGAATCATGGCAATTTCAATTTCTCTAAACAGACGCAACTGCAAAGGGTAATGATCGTCGACAGCAGGTTGGCTTTGACAAGTGAAACGGGTCACCAACCCTGTCGCTTCTTTACCACTGCCAACGGGGTTGAAATGCTCAATAAAATTCAACCGCACACCACTGCCTGCCTGAGTTTCTAACTGCCCTTGCTCATCGGCGGCCAAAGCTGAAATCAAATACGACTTACCCGCTTGCGACAAACCAAAAAAACCTACCGTCATCGGTGTGCTAGCCACATGCCTCAAACTGCGGGCAAGGTTACGGGCTTGATATAACTTAATGCTTAAACTATCTGCTTCAGCATCCACACGAGGTGCACTAACTCGCACATCGTTAATCCAGTTCAACGCATGAGCTGAACCTTTGTAAATCGCATCCCACTTTGCCACAAGCGCATTTTGCTTGGCTGTTAATGTATTGGAGTTCATTTCACATTCCCACTATCAAGCCAGTAGTTCGTTTCACCTATATCTGTATCCAACATGGTGTTGAGCTGTAATTCAAAATGTCGACGCGCATTAAAGTTGGTGTTACTGCCAGTGCAACTCACTTTATGGATCGCTAAACGATCGCTAGGTACCGCGTAAGGCCCCTTACTACTACTGTTATCATCAATGACTTTAAAACTGATTTTCACCACGGGAATCTCAGTGCTTTGTAACGATGCTTTTGCATATTGCGCACGGCCCTCTTCGGTAAAACGCAAGGTATACAAAGGCGATGCAGCCCAGCGCTGAATTGGAAGTTGACGAAACCCAAGGCGTAAATCCCCTCTAAACTCCAACTCAATAGGATCCCCTTCTTCTGTACCATCAACAGTCGGCAGTTGAATCTTGCCATCGACCGTCTGAATATTGTCATACAACACATCGCCGCCACTGATCTGATTCCTTTTATCAATCACCCCAAAATAGCGGATGGTTGAATACGGCTTAAGATTGCGAGATAGGAAGAAGAAATTCATGATGCTGTATTCTGCCGTCAACATGCATAACATGGCGCCCACCGCAGCAGTGGTCTTCGGGTCTTCAATTAACCCATTTTTATGGAATGGATACCATCCACCGGTGTGATAGTTATGCATCGGCAAAATACGCCCTGGGTGGAGCGGAAGAAGCTTACGCACTAAAGCCTGAAAACCGGGTAAACGAGAAGGCCGACCCGTCAGCAACAGCATGTCGCACGGATACTCATTAATCACTTCACACAATCGAGACAGCGATTCAGTTACAGATATCTGTCCCGATAAAAACATATCGTGCAGCTTACGCAGATCGAAGGTGATCTCAATATCATGCAAATCAAAAACTAAATTTGTGTCACCCAAATGACGGCGCAGCTCCGTTTCAACAAAGCCCTGTACTGATTGACTTGCCGGTGCCGGCATTAACTCAGCAAACTTAAAGATTTGCTGAGTGACTGGCTCTTCTAAGCTGAACTCTTCATACATTTTTAAGATATTGAGCGCGATGGGCACAAATACTTGCAAGGTCAGTTGCTGGCGATAAATTTGATTTTGCATGCTCACTTGATTGTTTCCGCACACCACCGAAGTAAACGCATCAATCTCAAGCTTAGAAGCACCAGCAACACTGAGTGCCCTCTTGAAACTAGGCATCACAAAGGTTTGGATCACATCTAAAACAATATCGTCACCAGCGACTTTAAAACTATCTCGGAACAATTGCTTTGGCACAATAGATGCATTACTACCGGTGCTCTGTCCACGCTCAAGCCGGTATTCAGCCACCACCAAATCTGTCGTACCACCACCAATATCAATGGTCGCTAAAGTGATTTTTTCTGCATCACTATGGCGCTGCTTATCAGGGCGCATGATGGCTTTAAAAAACTGTTCAGGGTGCCCCGCAAAATGCTCGTTAATCTCAGTAAATAAGTACACCAACTGACCGCAAGATGCCTCATCCCATTCCACATTGGTTTTTGGCATTGGCACACTTGGCTCAGGGTTAAAAACACCAGTATCCAGCCCTGCGGTGTAGGGGTTTTCTTCCCCAGTATGCCAGCCCAAACTTTTCCACACTAAAACAATAGCTTCTTCTAAGCGATCACTTAAAATTGCGCGCTCAGCCTGGGCCATACCGGGTGGTACAGTCAGAGTGATGCTATTGAGCTGTCGAGGAATTTCCGTTTGTCCTTGTCGCGCACGTTGTGCAGGACTGTTCATTTGACATAAAGCTTGAGTTAACACTTCGGCTAACATAAAAGTCATCAATGAACTGCGTGAATAATGCGGCACAAAAACGGGAAAGCGGTCATCTTCAGGTAATTTATATAAAGGTTGGCCGTCCTCATCAATCAAATTAGAAAACGGTGCTGCAGTAGCTTGAGCTTCAGAATCATTTTGAATATAAGATGAATTAAAGCGCCAAGGATACTGATGGCGATTCTCATCCCATAAATAACGTTTAGGACTGGATAAACCCGTTGATCCTTCTGTACCTCGACGGCGACTGGCTAAACGACCGGCTTCAGCACCAACACGGGCAATGGTTGGCCATAAAAAAGCATCATTACGACCACTTTTAACAGCATAATTCTCTTTACCAAAAACTGCTTGAGCAAACTCAATGCGGCTTTCAAATGCATCGTTATACACCCGTTCTGGTGCTGATAAGTCACGCAACTGCAAAACGTAATTACTGTTTAAGCGTGAATGGCCTGCACCAAGATTCTCGATCAAAATACCACAGGTGCGTGAGTTCCCCACATCTAACACCAAATCAACAGGTACTACCGCCTTAGAACCGGTAATTGTACTGCTGATCAAACGCACAATAGGCACTTGTAAGCGAGGTTGTGTTGGGCTTTTGTGCACCGTAGTAGGGGCAATCAAACTGAGCAAGTTGAGCATGTGTGCCTGCGGCTCATACAAGCCTAAAGCCTCTTCAAGCTCTTGTGCATCCAGATGTGTTGATCCTTCTTTAAAAATCGCTTCAAGCCAATCATTGACCCAGTCTTGAGTAAAAAACCAGTTAGTCTGCTCAACTCCCATACTGAGTTTAAAGAGCAAACCACTGTTCATATCCGTAGCGCTAGGCGCCAAATAGTTTGCGTACTCATTGTCAGGCATTAATGTGGTATCAAAGGCAATGGTAATGCGGTAATTATTACCATCACTATCAGGCTCATCCAGTTTAACAATGCGCATACGCGCCCAGTTCGATGGCCCTTGAGCATATGTATAGGGGGCTGTAAAACGTAAAAATGGCAACGGTACCCACTGCCCATTAAACAGTTTCAAACTGTCTTCAAGTGGTAAATCATAACTGGGCTGAACCCGTACAATATTATTTGAAATCAGCTCTGCTGTTTTATCGTAATAATAAAAGTCATCTTCAGCGTTATATGCAAGTCGAGTTACAGTTTGATTAGTAGCTTTAACAAACTCCCCACTTGGTTCTCTATTCACTTGCAAATTAAGGCCTAAATCAATGAATTGAATACCCGTATTGCTAACCAGTGTAATAGTGTCTTCAAAGTTTGTAAGTTCAGGCAACATTATTGATCAGTCCCTAATTATTGAGTGTTACGCATCGACATTGGGAAGCGCGTATCGGAATAATTTCCAACACAGTCCGCTGCTGAAGCCGCACCAGGCGCACAGTTAATTTCCGGCATATCAAAACTTGAACCATCGGCACAACGTGCTGGGCTTAAGCTCTGAATCTGCATATTGCCATCCACCATGCGTGCATTGACATCACCGATACAGCGCATACCGTCTGCTGCTTTGACCGTGACTTGACCTTGACCTTTGTTGAATTCATATTCAAGGCGTAACGGCTTACCTGTATTTTTATCTTGAATTCCAGCGCCCGCTTTCCACTTACCATTTAAAAAGTCCGCTTGACCATCCTGTAATTCAGGCGGTATTTGCAACGGCTGACCATTTGGTACAACAGCTCCCGTTGGAGATCCTGTACCTGGCTCGTGTAATGCAGGAGGCTGAGGCACACCGGCATGATCCTCTACATCCATCGGGCCAGAGCGAGGTGTTTGATCGGTAGAGTCTGCGGTTAAATCTGCCTGAGAGCTATCGTTCAGCTCAGGTGCACTAAGCATAGAAGAATCTTGCTCTTTACTCGGCAACTGCGGTAGATCGCCTCCTAACTCTGCTCCGGCTTTCGCGTTAGGGGCACCTGCCTGCGTCCCGCTAAAGCCGGGTACTTTTAACCCACTTAAATTAGCACTTGGAAATTTAGGCATTTCAGGCATAGCGGGTAATTTCATACTTGGCGCACTCAAAGAAAAATCAGGTACACCCAACTTATCTGCCATTGTTGGACTGCACTGCCGCAAACCTAACAATAAAAGCAGTAGCAACAAAAGCAATAATAACCACCATAGCCATCGACGCCACCAAGGCTTTTTCGCCACTTGAACTGGCGCTTCAACGGGCGCGGCTGGTGCAACCGCTGGTGCTATAGGCTCAGTTATGGCCTGATTTAATGCTGTCACAGGGGGGTTGATTTGAGGTGCATCAAAAAGGTGCAGCAAAGGGTCATTAGGCACGTTAGTTTTAGGGTAAACAAACCCCCAAAAAGTAAGAACAGCAAAACCATTAACTAAATAAACATGATGAGCATCTGGCGTGTGCAACACTTTAGAGAGCAACTGAGTAAATACTTGCGGATCGACAGCACCTGATACTGACTTACCTGACTGATTGCGCTCTAAGCGCTGCGCATTAAAATCATCACAATACTCAGAGATTTTCTGTTCTAAGGTGCGTAATTGACGCCTTGCTGATTCACGCTCATTTTCTGTGGCTGAGGACCATGGCACAACATCACCAGGACAGTTACTATACCAATCAATCACATCGCCCATTTGATCCGTTTTAGGAACTGCAAAGTGATCCGCATAAGTAAGGCCTGTCTTCTCATCAATCACACCCAACTTACGTCGTAACGCTTCTCGCAACTGACCGGCAACTCTAAAGACAGGCTGCCCAACTTCACCAAGAGCGCTGTACTCCCCTGCACGCCCTGAGCGCAATAATTTCCCTGTTAATTTACTCAGCACCGAGCCTGACATTGCTCCCCCTGTATATGGTGGCTAAAGCTATCCATTAACAATGGTCAGCAATAGATCTTCAACTATAAATAACGGCTTACTTTAATAAGCGGGGCATTATAACCAAGTCACGTTCATTTTACTTGCCAGTCAACCACTTAACACCTACACAATAGGTATTAAGGTTACACCAGCTATATGAGCGTAAACCTTAAAAATCAACTAATCGGCGCTGTGCCGCCCTACCAATAAGAGCAAGACGAATCCAACACCACCTAATAAAGCAATGTTCAATAAGTAGGGGGCTACTACACTAACACTGGCTCCCATTTGATCCAAACGTACGGAAGCCTGAATCGCAGCCGTGCTAGGAATCAGCCAGCGCACTGCTTGCAATTGACTCGGCAACCCCTCGCTAGGCCAAGAAAAACCAGAAAGAAAATACATCGGCAACGAGCTGAACAACATTACTTGCAAAGCCCGCTCACGCACTTTAAACCACAACCCCAATAAAGCCCCCCACACCACCAAGGTGGGCGCATAAAGCACAATCAGAAGTAAAGTGCCTAAAGTATTACCACCTTTGGCAAAATCCTGCCAAGTAAACAGCCAGCCAAAATAAAACCCCATAACCAGCCATGCTAAGCAACAAAAAGCCAGAATGCGCCCACACCACGCGCTCGGCCGGACCTGCGACTGCTGCTGTTCAACAAGGGTTCCAACAAAGAGCGCAACACCGATCAATAAGGTCTGCTGCAAAATCAAAAGTGCCACTGCTGGCACCACATAACTGGCATAACCCTCACTGATATTGTAGTACGCCTTGGTATGAAGCTTTAGAGGCTGCGCAGCAATCAAAGCTTGCTCTGCCGACATACCTTGTGCGCTAAACTGCTTAATCGCAATACCGGCAGACACAGTTCCCACTGCTTCGGCAAAGCCATACAACACAGACTTGTTTAACAAAAGATAACTGCCATTACCTGCAACAGCTACATGACCTGCCTTATGATGCAATACATCACGCTTTAAGCCAGCGGGCAAAACCATATAACCTTCAATTTGCCCACGCCACAGCGCTTCTTTAGCAGCACGTTCACTCGGTAAAGCACGCACTGAGATTTTTGGGTTTGCTGCAGCAAAACGAAACACTTGCCGTGATAAATCACTCTGATCGTAATCAACAATGGCTGCCGGCACTTGTAGCACTTGCTCTTTAGCATAAGGCCAAGGGTAGAAAAAACCATAAATAATCGGTGCAATCACTACCAACAGCACAACACCTTGATCTTTTAAAACCGCATGCAAGGTCGCTTGAAAAGTCGCCCAAAACGACATGTTCGGCATCAACGTGCACCCCATTTCTCAGGAGATTGCAACGCACGCTGCAACAATGGAATAGTGAGCAGAAAAAGCAGCAAGATCGCTCCACTAAAACCCAGCAACGTCGGCCAAGCGAAATGAACTGACGCGTGCATTTGCAACAACTGCACCTGTAAGCGCGCATGATGCGTATAAGGCAACAGCATCGCCCAAGTATAAGCACCACTTGACATAGCTAGCAAAGGAAAGCCAATTCCACTATACGCAAAAGCCGGCGACGTAATAAAGCCCGCACCGGACAACGCCATTCGTAGCGACAAAGTCAGCAAAGCCATCAATGCGCCCAGCACAATAGACAGCACAACCAACAAACATAGGCTGAATAACACACTGCATAAAGCTGCCAAATTGTTACTGCCCTGCTGTGCAATCAGCCACACACTGACGGCAGACACTAAAGATAATGACAATATAGATGGCATTAACTTCCCCATCAAAGCTAAAGCTCTGACACGCCAACTCAATGTCGAATTGAGCCACTGCCCCAATGTTTTATCGCGCAATTCACGTCCAACACTGTACACACCAGCTGTCATGGCAAAAATATGTAGCAATGCTGGAATCACCACACTGCCTAAAAAAATCTGGTAATCTCCAGCCACATTAAATAAAGCCGTGTTTTGAGCTTGCAATGGTGAGAAACTCGCTTGTGCCTGCTGCACGGGCTGACCTCGGGTCACACGCATTTGCATTTGAATACCGGCAGAGACTGTACCTACCACAGTGGTAACATCCCTTTGAATCAAGCCAGAATGCGTACCAAACTGTGCGTTAACGTTGAGCACCATATGGCCCCCACGCCCACTTTTAACGTCACTATTCAAATTACGGGGTAGATAAATCACCGCGTACACTTCACCGGCTTGCAGTGCAGCCTCTGCCTCATGTGCATCGGCATATTGCCTCGCCACTTTCAACCCTGGCGTAGCATCTAAATAACGGCTGATTTGTCGACTCAAACTGCTATGATCTTCATCCCAGACACCAACTGGCAATTGAAATGGCAGCTGGGCAGCGAACAACCACCAAATGAAAAACACTGACGCCAATGGCAGCCAAAAGATCATGCTACGATCCCAACGGCTACTCAGCAGCCAATGCCACTCACGCTGACAGCTATACAAAAAAGGTTGTTTGGAGCACATCAACGTATCTCTACAGATGAACCAAAACGCTCATACCAGGACGCATACCCTTAATTGGCACAAGCGGACGGGCTTTAACTTCAAAAGTTTTCAGATCAAAACCTGAACTGTTACGGGTCGCACGCCATGTTGCAAAGTCCGGTAAAACTGAGCTGGCATACACAGTAAAGGTAATCGGCTGCGCCAGTTCTGTGCTAGCCAGTGCGGGCAAGGTCCCCTCAAAGGTTGCACCTAAAGAAAATTGTGCAATATAGTCCTCACGCACATTCAGCACCACCCACTGATCGCTTAAATCCACCACTGTAATAATAGGTACCCCTTGCGGAGTGATACCGCCGACTTTACTCAACACCTGAGTCACCTCGCCGGCTACAGGACTTTGTAGGTGTGATTCAGCTTCAGCAATACCCACCTCATCCATGACCCCTTCAACTTGCTTAGCTTGCGCTAGGGCCGCTGCTTTATCTTCCGATCGTGCGCCTGCTCGGGCTAGTTCATACTGCGCTTGAGCTGCTGCTGCTTGATCACGCGTAGCAGCATAATTGGCATACGCCTCATCCCTTGACTGTTGCGAGAGCAAGCCTTCCTGAGCCAGTTTATCCACTCGTTGGAAAGTTTTTTGCCCCAGCACTGCTGCAGCTTGCGCTTGTTGCCATTTATGCTTAGCCATTTCAATTTCTTGCGGACGCGCTCCTTGCTCAGCCTTTTGCAGCATGGCGTCAGCAGCGTCTTGCGCACCCTGGGCTTGCTTTCTCTTAGCATCAATTTCAGGATCTTCTAACTGCATAATGGGTGTACCCACAACAATTTGGTCTCCCTCTTTGACATAGATTGCCTTCACCCGCCCAGCAATTTTTGCTGCAATATCAACGGTTTGCGCATCCATTTGCCCTTGCAACACCACAGGCACAGGGCGACTGGCCTGATACAACCCCCAACCAACCAGTACAGCAAGGACAACCCATATAACAGCAATCAGGAAAGTGCTTTTACGTTGCATATTACTGTCCTTTAATCAAGACTTAACCTGCGTATGTGCAGCATTTAAATATGTTTCAAACTGATCCGGTACTCCTGCACTGGTTAACAGCTGGATCAACGCCTGAATATAGATGTTCGCCGCCTGTGCTTGTTCAGTATGCACCTTCTGTAAACTCACCTGCGCATCGATCAAATCAGACACTGTACTGGTTCCCTCTCGCAAACCAGCTTGACGCAGGCGTAAAAACTCATTGGCTAGCTCAATATTTGCGTCCAAAGCAAAATACGCTTGTCGAGCATCTTGCACCGCACGCCAGTTCATCTCAACCAACACACTGATATCTTCTCTAGCTTGTTGATCGGAGTACTCAGCCTGTTGGATTTTCGCCAACGCAGAACGATTAGCACTGCGTCGGTCCAACGGACTCCACAAAGTCCAATGCACACTGACACCTGCCATACGATTTTTTTGATTGCTATCCAACTGCTGTTGAGCAAAGGCCGTCACTCCAGGCTTCCACAAGGATTCATCGGCTTTATGCAAAGCCTCAGCTTGTTCTTTTTTAGCAGCAACCTTTGCTAGTCCAGGGTGATTCGCCAAAGCTATATCAATAAACTCTTGCAAAGGTGCTAAGGTGCGTTGACTGACAAACAAAGGCGTTGTAGGGCTTAATGCTTGCTCACTTTGCAGCAACCGTTGCAAAGCAATATTAGCGGTTTTGGCTTGATTTATGGCGTGTTCAGCGTCTCGCTTTGCTTCTTCTAAAGCCACCTTTGCTTGCAAACGCTCCACCCGTGCAATCATACCCTCCTCCAACATCCGTTGTGCAGTATGGTCATGATTCATAATGGCCTGCAATGCTTCTTGACGTAAACTCGCCGCTTTTTGCGCCAATTGTGCACCAAAGTAACGGCTCACCAACTCGGTATACACCATACTGTTAGTGCTGCGCATATCTGCTGCAGCCTCATCGGTTTGTGCCGCTATAAAGTCTTTAGTAGCTGTGATTTTTCCACCGGTATAAATCGGCCAAGCCACCAAGGCATTGACAGTTTGCGCATTACCTTTACGTCTAATTTCAGTATTAGGTAACTGAATTGCACTGGGTAAATGCAAACTACCACCCGATATATTTTCAATGGCAGTCCTGGCAGTTTTATTTAAGTTCACTTCAGCATCGAGGTTGTAGTGGATGCTATCAGCGGCCAAAATTACGGTGGGCGCACCTAAATGAGCCACAGCCTCTTGACGAGCAGTCTTACTCTCCAAGTCAGCTTGTGCTGCAGCCAACTGCCAAGAATAGTTAAACAACATCGACTGCGCTGCTGAAAACGACACGGACTGAACCGTATTCGCTGTGTACTGCTGCACATTCAACAAGGTTTGGGCCACACTCGCTGTACTGGCGACAAGGCAACTCGCAATAAAAAAGCAGCACACCCGAGCCAATTTGCCTAATGTATTTATGCTCATAGGTTTTACAACATAAGGGAGTAATTATTCCGCACAGCATAGCAACACTGCAACGCAACAGGAACTTGCAGCAACATTAAAATCATCGCGCGTGGAACAAACCACATATAGGTGCTGTATGAAAGTGTATGACGCACATTTTATAGATCAATTATTTTTGGTATAGCCAGCTCTTGAAATATATTAATTAGACACTATATATATAGACATACTTGAACCACAAAGGAGAATTTTCATGAGCATGTTTCCTACACGCAATCGACTGTTCGACGAATTAATGGGTGATCTAGGCGGTTTTTACATCAAACCTCTACATGGAGAGCCGCTCCCACAAAGCATCAAGTTGGATATCGAAGAAGCTGGTGACGTTTACAACGTTCAAGCCGAGTTACCTGGTGTAAAAAAAGAAGATATCCATGTCGATATTGATGGTGCTGTAGTCAGTATCAAAGCAGAAATTCAGCAGAAGAATAGCACTAGTGAAGACAGTCGCAACCTGCGTAGCGAACGCTACTACGGTAGTGTTTCACGCCGCTTTGAGTTGCCAACGGAAATCGATCTAGAGAACGCACAAGCTAGCTACGAAGAAGGCTTGCTGCACTTGGTTCTACCTAAGCGCAAAGTTGTGGAAAACAGTCGCAAGCTCAACGTTAAATAAATCCATAACTTAAACTACGCCGCCCCAATTAAGGCGACGTAGTTTACATTATGCAAAGTGGCAAAATACCCCCTACATACTCAACTTTAAGCCACTAGATTTAAACTTTATAAATTATATCTATCCCACCAAATCCATCAGCTCGTAGTTATCCACCTTTCATAGCTAACTGTTACTAGTTTGGCATACACCACAACCTCACGGCAGACACCAATGCCTGAGCAAACTCCTTTTCAGTATTTGAATCAGCAATCACATAGTCATACACGTGCTTACTGGTCTTTTCGGTGACTCTAGCAAAGTCTTGTCTTTCTTGTCTGGCAGTTAAAACCTCACTGCCTGCGCAAGTTTACTCAGTTACAGCGTAAGCGCCCTTAAATCAGCACCCTTGTAAACTAGGCACTTAGCTTAACCCAGTTCTACATTCCAGGGCAGCAGGGCTTCTAGTTTTTCTAATGTGTCAGCGACAGCTATGTGATCAAGAATGTGCTTGATGTAGGCTTGTGGATCGAGGTTGTTAGCTTTGGCGGTTTCTATCAGTGAGTAACAAGCGGCGCTGGCTTCTGCGCCTTTGCGTGTGTCAGCGAACAACCAGTTTTTACGGCCAATGGCAAAGGGGCGGATGGCGTTTTCGGCCATGATATTGCTGATCATCAGGTCGCCGCGCTCGCAGTAGCCAATGAGGTATGACCATTGGTTTAAGGTGTAATCGATGGCTTTTTTCAGCGCGCCACCTTTCATCACTTTGCCAGCGTTTTTATCAAGCCATTGTTTAAACTCGTTGAGTATTGGCACGCTGATTTCTTGACGCGCTTTTAAGCGCTCCTCATCCGTTTTGTCCGCGATGTTGCTTTCTACGCGATAAAGTTTGCGGATATAACTGAGCGCCACATCAGTTTTACTCACTGTGCCTTTCTTGGCTTTAGCTTTAGAATCAGCGCTTTTATCGGCCTCAACAAATTTACGTCGTGTGTGGTCCCAGCAGCCAATGCGCGTAATCGAGTTGGCTGTGCAGACCGCGCTATAGCCAGAATAGCCATCGGCTTGCAGCACGCCTTCAAAATCATCTAGCAGGCGCACAGCCACACTGCCTGCACGT
>NZ_JAXIVU010000023.1:0-34202 GCF_034259425.1 Denitrificimonas halotolerans | reverse complement strand
AACCGCGTTCGGTTATTTGTTTGATGGCCTCAGCTTTGAATTCAGGTGTAAAACGTGGTTTTGCCATGATGCTCTCCTAAAGGTTTATTCTAACTTAAGGAGTGTCTAGTGTTTTAGGGGAAGTCCACAAAGAACTGTTGATATCTTGCTGCATGGCAAAGAATCGGCTGATTATCCGCTTGCAGATCTTCTTTCAGAATTGTGCGGGGCTAAGCCACTGTTATTAGTAAACTGTTTACCCCAATTGCTAGAATGGCGCGCAGCGGTTTGGCAGCACACCACTAAAAATATATAACCACTGTTGCAAGGTGTGGCTTACGTCAGCGCACTCAATCTAATCTAGCGCTTCGGCCTACATAGCGGCGCTCTGTTTAAATCCAGCCACTACTGCTTTTTCACCGTTAGCTAACAAAACTAAATAGCCCTCATAAGTCATTATCCTCCTACTGCGTATTTTTATTGACAGCAAAGCACTGCCAGTGCAGTATGCGCTTACAGTAGGCAGTCGTTAACTGCCTACTGTATATTTTTAAGGGCTAGTATCAGCGACAGATTGCCACCTGCCGCTGTATTTAAAGCCAGCCCTGTGCAACACCCATAAAGGAGCACCACATGCGCAAACCCACTAAGTTAAAGGCTCTCGGAGATATAGCCGATATCCGCACAGGCTTTACCTTTCGAGAGAAAGTCGAAGAGGTCTCAGTCGGTGGCAACGCGCATGTGGCGCAGATTAAAGATGTACGCAGCGCGTGGGAGACAACTCATACTGCTAGGCTGCATGCTCATCAGCTGCCCATGATTAAATGGGAAGGCAAAGATAAAGCCTTCGCTAGCCTAGGCACAGTATTACTACCCTCTCGCGGCAGTAAGGGCGGTTATTTTCGAGCCTCGTGTTTAGTACCAGATCAGTCATCTGAACTGCCTGTGGTTGTCAGTAGCCAATTTCTAGTGATTACGCCCAAACAAGGCATACTGCCAGAATTTCTCTGCTGGTCTCTCAACCGCCCAGAAATGCAACACTGGATATCCGAAGGCGCAGGAAGCCAAGGCACAAGTTTAGTCATGCTGAACGCAAAGCTCGCCAAAGAGCTAGAACTGGCAATTCCTGACCTATCAACTCAGCAAAAAATCCTACACTTGAATGAACTGTGGGAAAAGGAACAGCAGCTGACACAAGCCTTATTAAGCAACCGTGAAACCATGCTGCAAGGCATGTTCCAGCACCTACTTATGGAGAAAAGCTCATGAACAACAAAGTTAATCAAGACAGCATCAACAAAGCTTTATGGGCAGCCTGCGATACTTTCCGCGGCACCATCAGCGCCGACACCTATAAAGACTTTATCCTAACCATGCTGTTTCTCAAATACATCTCGGACGTCTGGCAAGACCACTATGAAGGCTATCAGACTGAGTATGGCGACGAGCCTGAATTGATCCATGAGATGATGAAAAACGAGCGCTTCGTGCTGCCCAAAGAAGCCAGTTTCTATGCCTTGTACGAGCGTCGTCACGAGCCGGGTAACGGTGAGCGTATCGACCAAGCCTTGCATGCCATTGAAGAAGCCAACGGCACTAAGCTGAAAGACGCTGGCAAAAGTGTGTTCCAAGACATCTCTTTCAACACTGACCGTTTGGGTGAAGAAAAACAAAAGAACACGATTTTGCGTCACTTACTAGAAGACTTTGCCAAACCCGAGCTCAACCTCAAGCCCAGCCGTGTCGGCACGCTGGATGTGATTGGCAATGCCTACGAATACCTGATTAAAAACTTTGCTGCCAGTGGTGGCCAAAAGGCTGGTGAGTTCTATACTCCGCCCGAAGTATCAGAGTTAATAGCAACACTATTGGATCCACAGCCTGGCGACAGCATCTGCGACCCTGCTTGTGGCTCCGCCTCATTATTAATGAAGTGCGCGCGTAAAGTTGTTGAAAACCATGGCAGCAAAAACTACGCCCTCTATGGCCAAGAGGCCATTGGTTCCACTTGGTCATTAGCAAAAATGAACATGTTCTTGCATGGCGAGGACAACCACAAAATCGAATGGGGCGACACCATTCGCAACCCTAAGCTACTGGACAAAAACGGCGATTTAATGCTGTTTGACATAGTGACAGCCAACCCGCCTTTTTCTTTGGACAAGTGGGGGCATGAAGATGCCGAAAACGACAAGTTCAGCCGTTTCCGTCGTGGTGTACCGCCAAAAACCAAGGGGGACTTTGCCTTTATCCTGCACATGATCGAAACCCTAAAACCAAAAACAGGCCGTATGGGTGTTGTGGTACCGCACGGCGTGTTATTCCGCGGGGCAGCAGAAGGACGCATTCGCAAGCAACTCATTGATGAGAATCTGCTGGACACAGTTATTGGGCTGCCGGAAAAACTGTTTTATGGCACGGGTATTCCAGCCGCTATTTTGATTTTCAAAAAAGCTAAAACAGACAGCAATGTGCTATTTATCGATGCCAGCCGCGAATTTGAATCAGGTAAAAACCAAAATCAGCTTAGCGAAAAAAATATCGCTAAAATCCTGGCCACCCATAAGGCTCGCGAAACGGTTGATAAATACGCCTATTTAGCCAGCCTGAAAGAAGTTCAGGATAACGATTACAACCTCAATATTCCGCGCTATGTCGATACCTTTGAAGAGGAAGAAGAAATCGACCTAATGGCGGTACGTGCCGAACGTGAGCAGCTCAAAACTCAGCTGGCCGAACTGGAACAGCAAATGGAAAGCTACCTCGCAGAGCTGGGTTACACCCACAGCGGCGCATAAGGAGCAGGCAAATGAGACAGCATGGGATTTCCGACTATTTTGCTGACGTCAGCAAAATGGTCGAAATTGATACAAGTAACCAGCGAAAAATTGATGATGTGGGGAGTAACTAGCCATGAGCACACACCTACAAACACTTAGGCAGACCTTGGAATCAAGGGTTCAAAAGACCGACGAGCAAGGCATAGAGTTTTGGTTTGCTCGTGACCTTCAAGCCCCGCTTGGTTATGCGCGCTGGGAAAACTTTAAAACAGCTATCAACCGCGCTATAGAATCTTGCGAAGCCGCAAACATCCTAGCTTCAGATCATTTTCGTGGCGTCACGAAAATGATCGAAACAGGCAAAGGTGCAAACCGTCCTGTTGAAGACTATATGCTTACTCGCTATGCCTGCTTACTGATTGCGCAAAATGCTGATTCACGCAAACCTGAAATTGCTTTTGCGCAAAGCTACTTTGCCGTGCAAACCAGAAAGCAAGAAATTATTGAAGATAGAATGCGTCTTCAGGCGCGTATGGATGCTAGAGAGCGCCTTAAAGAGTCGGAAAAAGAACTGTCACAAAACATCCACGAACGTGGAGTTGATGGCGCAGGCTTTGGCCGCATCCGCTCCAGAGGCGATCAAGCCTTATTTGGCGGAAACACCACCCAAACCATGAAAGATCGCTATGGTATTGTGGCGACTCGGCCGCTAGCCGACTTTTTGCCTACGCTAACTATCGCAGCTAAAAATTTAGCGACAGAAATGACCAATCATAATGTTCAACAAGAAAACTTACAGGGTGAAGGCTCAATAACTGCAGAGCATATACAAAATAACACCAGTGTGCGCTCCATGCTTGGGCAACGTGGAATTAAGCCAGAAAATCTTCCAGCCGAAGAAGACTTAACAAAGCTGGCAAGGCGTGTTAAAGCAGAAGAAAAAAAGCTAGCCAAGCAAAACCAAGCACTGCCAAAAGATTCTGATACTGCGGAAACTAAAAATGAACAATAATAAGTTGTTTAAGCTTGCTGACTTACTCAAAGCCAGGCTAGACGAACAACGCCCGTTGCCCGCTGAAATAGTCAGCAACCTACATGAGAATTTAGTTCTGCAGTGGACCTACCACAGCAACGCGATTGAAGGTAATACCCTCACGCTTAAAAAAACCAAGGTGGCACTGGAAGGCATTACCATTGGCGGTAAAACCCTGCGTGAACACTTAGAAGCCATTAACCACCGCGATGCCATTTTGTTTGTTGAAGATTTAGTCACCAAACAACAGCCTTTAGATGAGTACAGCGTTAAATCTTTGCATCAACTGGTACTGAAAAACATCGATGCCGACCCTTCTAACAATAATGCTGGCCGTTATCGCCAAGTGAACGTGCTGATTTCTGGTGCTAACCACAAACCACCACAAGCCGTACAAGTACCTGAGCAGATGCAAGCCTTTATAGCGTGGTACACAACCGACGCCCAAGCCTTACACCCTGTTGAACGTGCTGCCCGTGTGCATGGTGAGTTTGTAAAAATACACCCCTTTACCGATAGCAATGGCCGCACCTCACGCTTATTGATGAACTTAGTACTTATGCAGTCGGGCTTTCCAGCCACCGTTATTGAGGTAGAGCAACGCTTAGCCTATTACGAAGCACTGGACACCGCTCATTGCACAGGCGATTACAGCAGCTTTATTGCGCTAGTCGCAGACAGCGTTAAACGCAGCTTTGAGCCTTATTGGTGGGCGTTGGGAAGAGAGGCTGAAATGGCGAGTTATTTAAAGGAGATGGGATATGGTGCCTGAGGATTGGAGTTTCAAATCTCTTGATAGCGCTAAGATAAAGGTTGTTGATGGCGATCGGGGGAAAGAATATCCAAAGGCTGGTGACTTTCTTGAAACCGGATACTGTTTATTTTTGAGCGCTAAGAACGTTACGAAGGCAGGTTTCCTGTTTGAAGAGTTACAGTTTATAAATGAGGATAAAGACAAAAAACTCAGAAAAGGCAGGGTTGAACGCGGTAATATAGTCCTCACAACTAGAGGAAGTGTTGGTCAATTTGCTTATTTTGATAATTCTGTTCCATACGATGTGATGCGTATCAACTCGGGAATGGTAGTGATTGATCCTACTCAATCCGAGCTATTGCCCGAGTTCTTTTACGCTTTGTGTCGATCCTTCATTGTTGGCAAGCAAATTGAGGCAGCCTCCTTTGGTTCAGCACAGCCTCAATTGACTGTTGGCATAATAAAAGGAATCAAATTACCTATTCCACCACTCCCCGAACAAAAGAAAATCGCCCAAATCCTATCCACATGGGATAAAGCCATCACCACCACCGAACAACTACTCGCCAACAGCCAGCAGCAGAAAAAAGCCCTGATGCAACAACTCCTCACCGGCAAAAAGCGCCTGCTGGATGATAATGGGGTTAGGTTTAGTGGAGAGTGGAAGAGAGTTGAGCTTGGCCAACTACTGGATTATAAACAACCAACACCTTATTTAGTGAAATCAACCAACTACTCAAATGACTTCAAAACCCCTGTTTTAACAGCAGGAAAGACGTTCATCCTTGGTTACACAGACGAAACAGATGGAGTATACGATATTGATTTCCCAGTAGTGATATTCGATGACTTCACGACGGCATGTAAGTTTGTAGACTTTCCATTTAAAGCAAAATCAAGTGCACTGAAAATACTCACAGCAAAGCCTAATGTGAACATCAAATATGTATTTGAAGCTATGCAGATGCTTAACTTTATTATCGGTGGGCACCAGCGTCATTGGATCTCAATATTTTCAAATTTAGTTATTTCTCTACCAGACAAAAAAGAACAACAAAAAATCGCTGCTGTGCTTACTTCAGCCGACCAAGAAATCGAGAGCCTGGAGCAAAAAATAGATGCCTTAAAGCAAGAGAAAAAAGCACTGATGCAGCAGCTATTGACAGGCAAGCGTCGGGTAAAACCATAAGGAGAATAGGTTATGACAGAAATATCATTTTATTCATCTGAAGCTAATCAGCTTGATGATAACAACATGCCGGCAAGTGTTGATATTGATGACAAGGAAAATAAGGTTGTTTCTTCGCTCGTAAGATTCGTCAATCAACTCGTTGATGCTGAAAATCTTATTATTTTGGCAGGCTCTGGTACCTCACTTACTTTTAATAAAGATGGGCAAGCTGCAATAGCTCCCAGCATGACCGACCTGTGGCATAGCTGTGAGAGTTTGGATGCGAGCAAATTTGAGGAAGTTCTAAAGTCTGTTAATTATGCTGATGTGGCTGGAACTTGGCCGGATGGTGAACAGAAAAAAGATATTGAACTCCTACTTTCTTTATGTGACTCCTATTTGCCGCTTAAGAATTTAAGCGCAACAAGACAGCGGCGAGTTACGAACTTTTTAAGTGAAGCCAAGAATAAAATAATTAAAGAAACCAGCTTTGTTGACAAAGTTAAAAGTGAAGACTGGCAATCACATAACAAATTTATCAATACTTTAGGCAAAAGATCACCTAAACAGAAACGACTAAAAGTATTCACAACTAACTATGATTTAGCTTTTGAGGTCGCTGCTTCTAACACTGGAGTAATAGTTATTGATGGCTTTGAGTTTTCTAAGCCTTATCGCTTTAACCCAGCTTGGTATCAATACGATATCGTTAATAGAAGCCAAGCATCAGAGAAAGGTGGGGCGTACCTTACTAATATAATTCATTTATACAAAGTGCACGGCTCTGTAGATTGGGTTAGAAGAGGCACAGGTGTGTATAAAAAAGATGAATCCGCAGCAGTTGGTGGTGAACCTGTATTTATCTATCCCAGTAGTACCAAATATCAAAACTCCTATGATTCGCCTTATCTAGATATGATGGCCGCATTCCTTGAAGCTGTTCAAAAACCAAAAACAGCATTGCTGTGCGTTGGTTTTGGATTTAATGATAAGCATCTAAATAATGCCATTACTATGGCGTTGCGCACTAACCCTGAATTTATGATTATGGTGGCAACGAAAGATCCTTTTGATACAAATGGCTCATTTAATGCGGAAGTTCGAACACAGTTTATGAGCGCAATAAAAGCCGGGGATTCGAGAATAGGCATCGCTGATTGTTCATTTAAATCTCTCGCTAGTTTATTGCCAAACAGACACAAACCTAGCCCTGAAGAAACTTTACTCAGCATGTTTGAGCAAGTTATTGCCAAGGGGAGTGAGCAATGAGAGATAAGTGGTTCTCCCCTCACGATAGTAAAAGACGTATTGGTAGCTTATTGGAAGTGTCTGCAACTGAAGCAAAAATCAACCTGACAAAAGCGGGGACAGGTGAGCACACATGGATATTGGGTACTCGCTTGCCAGTAGGTGAAGTAAACGAGTTTGTGTTCATTGACTGTGGGCAGCTCACAATTCTTGCGCGTGTAGTTAAGGTCTGGCTGGAAAGTGGTGAGCGTCTGAGTGTTGATGGTTTCGATGATAGCAAACCGAACAATAACCCTATTGGTTTAGTTCAACTATTAGTGAGCGTTGATGTTGAAACTGGCCTGAATTTTAAAGGTATTAAGCAATACCCTAAACTCGGAGCGCAAGTTTATGCAGCTCATCCAAAGCTAGTATCAATGTTGGCTGAAGGCACCATTGGTACGAGTACTGACTACTTACAGCTGCCAATAGCAGAAATGCCCCACGATTCCTCCGTTACTATACATGTAACGCCTGAAAAGCTTTTTGCTAGGCATTGTGCTGTTTTGGGGTCTACTGGCGGCGGTAAAAGCTTCACCATGGCTAATCTAATAGAAAATGTGCACAAGTTTGGTGGCAAGGTTCTCCTGTTGGATGCCACAGGGGAGTTTTCAAACCTACCCTGCACCAGTTATTACGTTGGTGAGAATCCAAAAGCAAACATTAGCAACAAGCTTACATATCCTCATTGGATGTTCGCAGATTCAGATATTAGGGCATTATTAAGGCCTTCTGCGCAGAGTCAAGCACCTAAACTAGATGAAGCTATAAGAAGCTTAAAGGTTGTTACTCAGTATTGGCAACACACCAGTCATGGCCTACCAATTACAGCTAACTACTGTTTAACAAAATCAGGTCAAACTAAAGCGAGCTTTGAAAATGCTGTGCAGGTAATTAGCAGCATCGAACAACCTATTCCATGGTCATTCACAAATTTAGCTACGCAAATAATAGAAGAGTGTGTTTGGCCTAATGGAGGCACCGCTGCAAATCCTAATCTGACTATATGGGGTAATCGAGCTGAAAACGATGTTGGCCATTGCTTGAACCTTATAGCTCGAGTAAAAGCGATGGCAGCTAATTCCAATCTAAAGTGGCTCCTTGATGTTGATCAGTCACTTAAGACGATACCCAGTATTGTTGAAAAACTGTGTGATTCATCAGAAGGTGAAGTTATACGACTAGATTTATCTGCAATTCCATTTGAAGCCAATGCGAGAGAAATATTAGTTAACGCTATTGGTAGAAAGCTGCTGTCTTGTGCACGTGAGGGTGATATTAATCACGATAAACCATTACTAGTTTTTATTGATGAAGCACACCAGTTCTTAAATAAGAAAATTGGCGACGAAACATCAAGCTTTGCGCTCGACTCTTTTGGAAATATCGCAAAAGAGGGACGTAAATACGGTCTGAATGTTGTTATAGCTACTCAGCGTCCACGCGATGTACCTGAGGACGTTCTAAGCCAGATAGGGACATTAATTGTGCATAGACTAACTAATGAGAAAGATCAGGAGGTGGTGAAAAAAGCAGTTGGTTCAATCGATCAACGTTCCGCTTCTTTTTTACCTGTTCTAGGTCAAGGTGAAGCTCTTTTGCTGGGTGTTGATTTCCCTTTCCCTATGACAGTGAAAATAAAAACTCCGAATAATAGGCCAGAGTCTCGAAGTGCTTCATTCTCTTCCGTGTGGCATATGAATAGCACTCAGGCTGATTATCGAACCAAGCCTGAAACTCCATAGCTTAGTCAAAACAGTAATAAATACGTACTTAAAAACATATCGCACCACGAGCAGTAGGGCTTAAAGAGAGATAACGAATGACACACTACAAACCCAAGCTACTAGCATTAATTATTCATAACCCAAGAGCCACGTATGTTGAATGAGTTTTCCGCAGAATCACTGCTAGAACAATTACGCCAGCTCGACGAATGCCAGCGCATTGAAGCTAAGCGCGGCAGCGATATTGGCAGCTCGGTTATGCAAAGCGTGTGTGCGTTTGCTAATGAGCCAGGGCTGGGTGGTGGTTATTTATTACTGGGTATCAGTGAGCCTGATGAGCAGCATGAGCAATTTTATGTGTCAGGTGTTAGTAACACTGACCAACTGCTAGGAGCCCTACAGGCTAATTGCCGTGATCAGTTTGAACAAATCATACCGATAGAAGCTCAAGCCGTATTTCTGGAAGGTCAAACTGTTATTGTGGTATTTGTTCCCGAACTGGATCCAGTCGCCAAGCCCTGTACGTTCAAAGGAAGGTTTGATAGCAAAAATAAACGCAAAACAGGTGTCTGGCGGCGGGGGCTGAATGGCGATTACGAATGCACTCAAGCCGATATAGAGCCTTTGCTACTGGCAAAAAGCGGCCTGGGTTTTGAGCAAATTGTACTCGCCGATGCGCAGTGGGACGACCTAGATCCAGCAGCCATTGAGTTATATCGCAGTTTGCGCGCCAGAATTCGCCCCAATGCCGAAGAGCTAGATGCTAGTGATACCGATATGTTACGGGCATTGAATCTGGTTAAAAAACAAGGAGAGCGCTGGGTGCCTAACGTGGCTGGGTTACTGCTACTGGGGAAGCCTTTGTCGTTACGCAGATTACTGCCTGCAGTGCGTGTGGATTACGTTCGTATTGCCGGTAGCCAATGGGTAGAAGATCCAGATCAACGCTTTGTGACAACGCTGGATCTACGTGAACCGTTGCTGCGTCTTATTCCAAAACTAGAAAGTGCCATAGTTGATGATTTACCCAAGCATTTCCGTTTAAAAGAAGGCGATTTGCAACGAACCGATGCACCTTTATTGCCTTATAAAGTAATACGCGAAGCGGTTGTAAATGCGGTTATGCACCGTGACTATCAAGTACATCAACCCATTATGGTTGTGCGTTACAGCAACCGCATTGAGATTCGTAATGCAGGTTATTCACTAAAACCAGAAGCCATGCTAGGCGAGATGGGCTCAAAACTGCGCAACCCTATTCTGGCAGCGGTTCTGTACGATCTTAACCTTGCAGAAACCAAAGGCTCCGGCATTCGTACCATGCGGCGCTTACTTGATAAGGCAGGTCTTACTGCACCTGTTTTTTCCAGTAATGTACTGGCTAATGAGTTTCAGGCGACTTATCTCTTGCATCAGTTGCTGGGTGAGGAACAGCTACAGTGGCTTAAACAGTTTGCCCCGTTACAGCTGTCGGACAATGAGGCGCGAGCCTTGATCCTGGCTAAGGAAACAGGTGCGGTTGATAACGCTGGTTTACGCGCCATTACGGCGTTGGATACGCTGTCAGCTAGCCAAGTACTTAAGCGTCTGCATCATCATTATCATTTGCTGGAGCAAGGCGGTGCAGGTTCAGCAACTTATTATCGCCTGACTGATAAGAATATGGCCGAAAACGACCTACCATTATTTGCTGCAAATGACTCAAATACAGGTGACCTCATTGCAAATACGGGTGACCTAGCTGCAAATACAGGTGACCTCATTACAAATACAAGTGAGCTGCCAGCTGATTTGCAAAAAAAACTCGGTGCACTAACAACCAAAGCACGCAAGCACAAAATGTGGCCATTGATTGTCTGGTTGTGCGCACTGCGTTCTTATAGTGCTGAGCAGCTTGCTACCTTACTGAATGGGCGACAGGTTAAGACATTAAAAAGCGCACACCTTAATCCATTGCGTGAACAAGAAGGACTGATCGATTACACCCACCCAGAAGTGATTAACCATCCAGAACAGGCCTACCGAGTAACAGCTAAAGGTTTGAACTGGTTGAAACAGCAAGGAATCTGCGTTGATGACTGAGCACTACACCCCAAAATTTCAGGAAGAATACAGTGCCAAGCTACCAGCACTGACGTTATTAACTAACTTAGGGTGGTCGTTTCTCTCGCCCGAGCAAGCACTGGTTGCACGTAGTGGGAAAACTGACGAAGTGGTGTTGCGGTCGGTGCTGCGTAGTGAGCTGCAAAAGCGCACTTTTACCTTTGCTGACAAAGACTATCCGTTGTCTGAAAAGTCCATCGATAACCTGATCGCCGAGGTGTGCAGCCCCCCGCTAAATGAAGGTCTGCTCACCGCCAATGAACGGCTGTACAACCACCTGCTGTACGGCATTTCCGTGACTGAGTTTGTCGAGGGTAAAAAGGCCAACCCCACTATCGCGCTGATTGATTGGCAAAACCCAAGCAATAACAGCTTTGTATTTACCGAAGAATTTACTGTAACCCGCTCTGGCGGCGTAGAAAGTCGCCGGCCTGATATTGTGTGCTTTGTGAACGGTATACCGCTGGTGGTGATTGAAGCTAAACGGCCCGATGGCAACAGCCAAAAAGGTCCGACTATCAATGAAGGTGTTTCACAGTGTTTGCGCAATCAACGCCACGACGAGATACCGCGATTATTCGCTTACAGCCAGCTGCTGCTGTCGATCAACGGCAATGAAGGGCGTTATGGTACCTGTGGTACGCCAGCGAAGTTTTGGGCAGTTTGGCGAGAAGAAGATTTTACCGACGCCCAAATGTATGCGGTTAAAAACAAACAACTGTCAGCCACACAAGTAACAAAACTATTTAGCCACCGGCCAACTGCAGACTTACATTGGTATCAAAATCTTATTGCGGGTGGTGAGCTGGCTGTCACTCGACAAGATCAACTCCTGATTAGCCTGCTTAGCCCCTCTCGGCTATTAGAGTTAACACGTTACTTTACTTTGTTCGATAAAAAAGCCGGTAAAATCATTGCTCGCTATCAACAAGTGTTTGGTATCAAGCGGCTGATTGAACGCATCAATACTCGAAATAGCACTGGCGGCCGTGAAGGTGGGGTGATCTGGCATACCACAGGCTCAGGCAAGTCTTTTACCATGGTGTTTTTAAGTAAGGCCATGATTCTGCACGATAGCCTCAAGCAATGTCGCATTGTGGTGGTCACTGACCGAGTCGACTTGGAAAACCAGCTGAGTAATACCTTTGCCTCTGGCGGTGAACTGGCTGGTAAAAAAGACAAAGCCGCAGCCATGGCTACCTCGGGCACACGCTTAGCTGAGCAAATTGGTAAAGGTAATGAGCGTATTATTTTCTCGCTTATTCAGAAGTTCAACACGGCAACCAAGCTGCCGGAATGTGTGAATACCAGCGCCGATATTATTGTACTGATTGACGAAGGCCACCGCAGTCAAGGCGGTGAAAACCATATTCGTATGAAGCAGGCACTACCCAATGCGGCCTTTGTGGCTTTCACCGGCACACCACTGCTAAAAGATGACAAAACCACCAATAAGTTTGGCCCCATTGTGCACGCCTACACGATGCAGCGTGCCGTGGAAGACCAAGCGGTTACGCCCCTGCTGTATGAAGAGCGCATTCCTGATTTAGATGTTAACGAGCGTGCGATTGATAGCTGGTTTGAGCGGATCACCGAAGGGCTTGCAGACGAACAAAAAGCAGACTTGAAACGCAAGTTCGCTAGAAAAGGTCAAGTCTATGCAGCCGATGATCGCATTCGTTTAATTGCTTTAGATATTGCCAACCATTTCATCAAAAACATCGATGAGGGTTTAAAAGGCCAATTAGCCTGCGATAGTAAAGCCTCGGCCATTAAATACAAAAAATATCTGGATGAAGCAGGCTTGTTTGAATCGGCGGTAGTGATGAGCCCGCCCGATAGCCGTGAAGGCAACACCGCCGTGGATGAATCCACTACCCCAGAAGTCACTCAGTGGTGGAAAGATAATGTTGGCAGCCAAGATGAACAGGCTTACACCAAGCATCTAATTGAACGTTTTGATAAGGACGATTCACTCAAGGTTCTGATTGTAGTGGATAAGCTGCTGACGGGGTTTGATGAGCCCAAAAATACAGTTCTATATATTGATAAGCCCCTGAAAGAGCACAATCTGATTCAAGCCATTGCCCGAGTAAATCGTCTGCATCCTAAGAAAAAGTTTGGATTATTGATTGATTATCGCGGCATTTTAAGCGAGCTCGATACCACCATTCAGAAATATCAGGATCTGGCTTCACGCACTCAGGGCGGCTACGACATCAATGATATTGCTGGCCTTTATAATCAGATGAGTACCGAGTACAAGCGCCTACCGCAGCTGTATAAGCAACTATGGGCCATATTCGATGGTGCGAAAAACAAGAACGACATCGAGCAGCTGCGTCAGGTGCTGGTTCCAAAGATTGAAGAGCGTAGCGGAGAGCTGGTTGATGTGAACTTAAAGGTGCGCGAAGACTTCTACGAAGCCTTGACCGCATTCGCCAGTTGCTTAAAAGTTGCACTGCAATCGGCCACTTTCTTTGAAGATAAGAGTTTCAGCGATCAGGACCGCCGCCATTACAAAGAAACAGTTAAGCAGCTGTCTGGCCTACGGCAAATGGTGCAACAGGATGCTGGCGAAAAAATCGATTATGACCAATATGCAGAGCAGGTCAAAAAACTGCTGGATAAGCATGTGGTCGGCGTGGAAGTAAAAGACCCTGACGGTGTGTATGAAGTCGGCAAGATGGGTCAGCAGCAGATGGAGGACTGGAGCGAAGATAAAACTCGCAACGAGACCGATATCATCAAAACCCGCGTGACACGCATGATTGAACAGGAGTTACGCGATGACCCTTATGCACAAGAAGCGTTTTCGAAATTACTGCGCCAAGCCATTGAGGAAGCCGAAAAGCTATTCGAGCATCCACTGAAGCAATACCTGCTGTTTCATGAGTTTGAAGAGCAAGTGCAAGAGCGCCGCTTAGATGATATGCCTGATGTTTTCTCCGGCAATCGTCACGCTCAAGCTTACTTTGGGGTATTTAAAAAGTTGCTGCCAGAAGTGTTTGTGGCAACAGACCAGCAAGTGCAAGAAAAATGGATCAAGCTGGCGTTTGAAGTGGATCAAATGGTCGATGTTTCGGTCGCTGAAAACTCTATCAACCCGCAGAACATCGAAGCCGACATCCGTAAAAAGCTACTGCCGCTGATGTTCAAGGAGTGCAAAACTATTGGTGGTGGGATGGATCAAGCCAAGAAAGTTGTCGAGATGGTGGTGCAAATCACTCGTGTTGGCTTGAGTGTCGCGTAACGTTATGAACGCTTTGATTAAGTCAAACAGTCAGCCGCTGAGCTTTTGTTACGGTGATGAGCGCATCAACTTTGAGCGCGTGCTGCGCCCGAAAGCCACTAGCAAGGTATTAATCAAGGTGCATCCAGATTGTCGAGTGGTGGTATCAGCCCCAGAGGATGCTACCAGTGAGACGGTTTTGTACGCCGTTAAACAACGCGGGCGCTGGATTTACGAGCAACTGCGTGAGTTTCGCCAGCAGCTTGAACATGTCACCTTGCGTAAGTACATCAGCGGGGAAAGCCATTACTACTTAGGTAAGCAATACCTGTTGAAAGTCCACGTAGAGCCAGATCAAGTTCAAGGTGTCAAACTGCTTCGCGGCAAGTTGGAAGTGTCAGTGCGTGCTAGCGATGCGACTAGAGTAAAAAATCTGCTTAACGACTGGTATAAAATACGCGCCAGAGAAGTGTTTGCCAGACGGCTGGATGTGCTTTTAGAGCAAGCACTGTGGGTGCAAGAACGCCCACCCATTCGTATCCTTACCATGCAAACCCAATGGGGCAGCTGCTCACCTTATGGCCGCATTACGTTAAACCCACACTTGGTTAAGGCCCCCCGCGATTGCATCGATTACGTCATCCTGCATGAGCTGTGTCATATCGCTGAGCACAATCATAGTGAACGATTTTATCGGCTTTTAAGCCAGGTGATGCCCAACTGGGAAAAAACTAAAGAACGGCTAGATGGATTGGCTAGCAGAATACTAGCTTTATAGGAGTTAGGAGCATGGTAAACGTGCGTAATAAGCTTTGTCGCCCCAAGCGAAAGCTTATGCCAGACGGCGAGCTATGTAAGCAACTTCAGCGGTCGAAGTATTTCGCTTAATTGCTTAATTATTGCAATAATCCAGCAGTCACGCCGCCGCTAAAGAGCATTGAGCAAATTTAGGTGCATGACGTGTGTCGGTCTTAATCGGTCTCTAAGGCGGCAGTCATTTCTAAAGCTGCATTTTTCGGACAAAAATAAGCCGGTCTCTGTTTGGTCTCAACTCGGTCTCAATTTAAAAACAGCGATTTTTGCGACCAAACGGGCGGAGGTCATGACATCCGCCCTAGGGACCATTTAAAAATGACCTCTGCTTTTTAGGGGCGGCACTCTTGGAGCTTTTTTGACCAAAACCAGCAGCTGTAACATGCTGATTTTAAAGGGAAATGGCGCACTCGGCGGGATTCGAACTGCCTTCGGAGGGCGTTAATATCAGACTGCCTAGAGTTTGATATTTTTACCTTAAATTACATAAACTGACATTTACCGCCTGCAAGCCACGTACTGCTTGACTATAGCTAGATTATTTTGTGACATTTAAGGTCACTTTAGATGGTCGCAGTCTCAATTATCTGTATCATGCGTCACAATCTAGACTCACTATATGTTACGTTAGGGCTATCATAAATGACACTTACCCAGCTGCATGGTGCTCAAATTATCTTCCACAAAACACCATGACGCACGGGCCAAATCTCAGAGAGCCAGCGTCGATATGCAACATATAAACAGTCCTGGAAGGCTAACAAAAACTCTAGAGTCAGCCGACTCACATTTTCATCTGCTGCTAAAAATTGAGTCAATACTTGATATTGATTTATCGTTCCCTGCACCCAAAAATCTGGTCGAGACACTCCTAGAGTTATTACCACATATAGAACCACTGCACTTAGCAAGCCAGTGGCTGGATGCCATTCAATATACAGCCCAAACTGACGAAGCTAAAACATGGCCACGTACAGCCAAAACTGGTCCCGACAGAAATCCTCTGAATCGTAATTTCACACGCTATCCGATTTGCGCATACCTACTGCAGGATGGTCATCCGAAAGTTACTCAACAAGCTTTAGGCCTTAAAATTTTATTTTTATACGCCCTATTAAGACGCGGATCTTCTGACGGACTTATTAGTCATGCCATTCAGCTGCGCGTTTCAACTCGGACAAATACGGGTGATCTGCAGATACTCGTAGCCTTACCGGAGTTTACGGGTAACTTCTACAACTACCATCAGCAGCTCCGAGACTCGGTACAGCTGTTAATAGCTACTGACAATCAGAGTCCATTGTTAAGCAGTCTACGTGCTTTACTCGAAATCGCACCAGCTGCTAGACCTGCACAAAGCACAACAAGTCGTGCACAATTCCAGCCGGCAGTAGCAAAGACAGTTTTGACGCCAACTAGTGAAAACACACAAACACCTGCAAAGAATATTTCGTCCCTAAAGCTTGACAGCGACCATGCTGAAAACAATGAGCCACCTGAATTTATTGACGTGTTCTCGGCTGTTTTATATGCGGATAACACTAATGATGAAAACGATTTAGATCTGATTTCTCCTCAGCTGCTAGATGAGTCAGCAGCAGATAGCCAGGCGCAAACATCTGAATACTGGCTGCGTAGACATCACAGGCTTGTACCAACGGACTGGGGGCGTCTCACGCGTATTGAGCGCAAGCATTTGGCACACTCAATTAAAACAGGCATGGCATCAGCTGATGCTAAACAAGCTCTGAGTGCGGCAATTCTTGGTTCCATGTATGTGACCGGCTTAAGCATCGAGTCTTTACTTTTAACGCAAGCAGGCCCAGATCAAACCTTCACAAACAGCGGTTCTTATATCAGGGAAATTCAGCTACCAGAAGGAGCTTTTAACCCCAGCCTTGAGCAGTTATCTGATCTTCAGCCAAAAGCCAACAGAATCATACTGCAGCTACCTGAGCCAGTAAGGCAGTGGATATCGACTACATGTACTGGCGAAACAAAGCCGCTTGGGGAATTGCTTAACCTCCAGCAGGAAGAGGCAGCACAGTTGGTTAGATCATTATTACATGAGATTCGTCAGGATGGATTGTTCCAGCGTATCAGGCTAGAGCGCATTCCAGCTGCATTGGCTCTTGAAACCACTTTGGCGTACCAAGATCCACTGGTCACGTATCTAGTTGCTGCAACCGCAAATCAGGCACCACCTAAACTCTCGTACTACGCGGCGTACCCTGTAGAGATGATTCAACAAATATACTCTCAGGTAACACAGGAGATGCTGAACCCATGAGTCGTACAGGATACTACCCAACAGAAACCACTTTTAACCGACTCATCCAACAGGCGGCAGCTCGAATCACCACTGCAATGGAAACGGATGATATTGCAGAACGCCATAATGCATTTACTGACTACACGCTCGCTTTGCTATTTTGCGCTACAGGGCATAGGCCAGTGGTAGATCCCATCCACTCAAAAAATCTTTTCGACTTAGACAATGGCTGGTTGCTGATCTCAGACAAAGTCGTACACGAGGAGCGTAGCTGGCGTGTTGTCGCTCTGCCCGAAATTGCCTGCCAACAGATGCAGCACTATCTAGATTATTTGCCGAGATTGGCAGCTTGGTTAGACCAAAATCCAACTTATTTTAAAACTCGTAACCAAGTAAGCAGCCTTATAGGTGGAGCTGATCCGATTTCATTATTTTTCTATTTGGATTTAACAAAAGGTGATCCAGTACAATCAATTATACCGTCAAAGATGATTGAGCGATGGCGTGACTACTGGCAGCTACCCATCAATTTTTTACGTCATACAACAGCAACAGAGTTGAGCTTGAGTACTTCACAAGCCGCATTTGCTCAAATCCAGCTTGGCCACTTTACTGGAAGCGACCACCCCTTTGGCTCGACTGCCAGCGAGTCAGCGCAAACGGTACTGTCAGAAATACGTACACATGCTCAGGCCTACATGGAAAGGCTAGCCTGGAACGCAATACCATCGCCTGTTCGGTTGCCAAAAAACGCTACCTCGCTGAAGAAACAGCCCAATAACATCAGTTCTGTAGAGAAAAAAATACTGGGTTTTGCCCTGCGGCAAAAGCAACGCAGGCTGAAGTCCGGCCAAAACAAAGACATTATTCGAGCAGCTTTAGCTCAAGCTACAAATGAAGCTGAAAGGATTAGCACAACTGAGCACATTCAAGATGCGGCTAAATATATCGCAGTACACGCACCGGTATCGCAAGCCAACCGCTGCTTGAAGCTACTCTATAGGTTTATTTCACGAACCAGAGAAGGCAAAAAGCTACTGAGAAATCAAGCGCAGCTTCGAGCTATTAATGTGGAAGCGTCTCCATTTGAGGAGGGTTCAATAACGGCTTATAAAAACGCTGAATCGCTACGCAAAAACTTTCTTGAATATCTAAATAATGCATACGATAAACAGCTTCCATGCCCTACACGCAGAACAGCTGAAATAATAATTGCAGCCGCTCTTTTTGGCAGATTTGGTAACACTGTTTTTCTGCAAGCAATCCCGAAGGCCTTGTCTGCTGAGACTTATCAATACGCTGGGCAGTTATGCGTTGAAATACCATTATCAGAGAATAGTACTGAAGCAGTTTTCAGGTGGCATCCTGACGACATATGCCACGCTTTGATTCAGGGGTTTTTCAGGATTAAAGAAACTACAAGCACCTCAAAGCAAACATTGCGTTCAATGATATCTGAAATGCTCATAGCAGCAGGAGCCGATAAACCGGCCAATGTTTGGCAGTATCTAGCTGAGGTTGGTAAAAGCCTAGCCATATTTGAAGCACCAGGCCATGCAGCTGATTTTCTAAGCGGCAAGCTGGTCAGCGTCTCTATTCCTCGATCACAATGGGTTCGCTTACTCAGCGGCAAAGCCTTGCAAACAAATACCGCACTATCAGATAAACAAACAATAAGACCGCCGATTAGCGTGTCTGGCTTCACAGCAACTAGCAGCCCCGAAAAAGATTCACGCGTATTTATGCGCCTGCTACGTCAGTTAATTAATCAGGCGGCCAGTACACCTTCGGCAGGAAACCAAAAACTTTCCACAACCAAGAAGCGAAAGCTTGAACAGCTAATAAAAGAGGACGTCATTCCAAAACAAAAATCGATGCCCCAGCTAGCTATGCTGTTGATGGCATGGGCTATTCACCTCTGTAAGTTTGGAACACGCTCTAAAAAAGATATTGCATTCAGCACAGTAGATAAATATGTCTGCATGGTGGCCAGAGCATTACTAAACACCATGACAAATATCGATTTTCTTTCACTTGAAGCCGATGCGTACGAAAACTACTACCTTGAAATACTTGAGTCGCAACCGGAACACCGTAGAGAAGATGTTGCTGGCCGACTGTATGAGTTTCATTGTTTTTTATCTCAAGCTTACGCAGTTGAGGAGCCCGCTTGGAGCGAGATTTTCAGACTATCAAATCTAGGAAAAGGCGAAGGGTTTGCTGACGCTAATTTCATAACTGAGGATGAATACTTAGCCATTATTGAGTCAGTGAAGCAAAGCAGCTTTTTATCAGACCGATTACGTGCTCAATACGTGGTACTGCTTATGCTTGGTTACAGATTCGGTTTGCGATTTGGTGAGGCGCATCGCCTGCAGTACCGAGATGTTCAAGAGCACCAAGGTGAAATCAACATTGTCGTACGCAACAGTATTTACGGTGAGACTAAAAGCAGTGCTGGCCAACGAATTGTGCCTTTGTTAGAAACGCTAACTGAAACAGAAGCTAGCGCTTTTACACAGCTGTTAGCATGGGCTGGAGTCCAGTGGCAAACTGACAAACAAGCGGCATTGATGGCTGAGGCTAGCAACTCGCGGGATTTAATCGAGCGCAACCAAACAATTGCGACACTGGGCCAGTATATAAAGCTCAAAACTGGTGACAGTAATTTGCGTTTTCATCATCTTCGCCATAGCTGGGCCACACGGCTGTATGCATATCACTACTCACGACAGTCTGAGAAAAAGCACCCTCTGGCAAGTAAAAGCATCGTGACTCAGTGTTGGGCTGATTTCATAGGCAACCACAACACGACATATCCGCTCTCCAGCATATCGACTGCACTTGGCCATCTGCACGAGAGCACCACACTGACAAGCTATGTTCATGCAATTGATGCATGCTTAAATCTTGAGGCAACGCATCAACAACCATCAGCAAAGGTATTTGCCTATGCGCTGCAAATCTCACATGACAACTCAAGACAGCGAATAAAGCGCCAGACCCTATTTAATCTAGACAGCTCGATTCCAGTCGCAGACGTTCCTCTGCAGGAGCGCCCAGAAATTATTAATCAAAGCTGTTTGGAAACGACCAAGCACATAATTCAGCCAGTAGATATTGAACGCCTACTGATTCGTCTTCGCGAAACAAAGCAGGCAGTCGATCTTGTTGCTGATGAGCTCTTCATCGATACTAAAACGGCATATGAAATTATAGATTCAGCATCGCTTGCTGAGCAAACTACAGGCTTTGAATTTTATCAGGTTGAAATTTCTCATAATAATTTGCTCACTATAGGCAAAAGTGAGAGAGAAAAACTGATTGAGCAGCTGTCGCAACAAACAGCTTACACATTGCAAAATAATAATATAATTTCAACTCTAGAAAGCAAGACTCGTTTGATTGAAAATCTGGATGAACTAAATAAAGCTGAGCTTAAACTCGCATTTTCAATTTGGCAGCGTACGCTAAAAAAACATGAAAATATTATCAATGATATAAAGTCACAAACAGCCCTTGAAAGCATACGGGAAAAGCTATTCCCAGAGCTGTCTTTAAAAGTAAAAGATATACCCAGTAGTTATTCAGGCGAGAAAAGTTTAGCCAGAAAGCTTTCTAGCAAAGAGATTAAATTCATCCCAGTAAAGCAGCATAATAACTTGATAAATACCAGGCAAATGCTTACCAGAATATTTTTTATTTTATCAGTTTATTTTTACATGGTATGAAACAAGGGTGAGCTGTAAATAATACTTATAACTGCCAAGATTAAATATAATTTGTTTGCCCGTCTTATTCATCGCGCTGGCCATTAAATAAACTACCCTCCTGTTTTAGGGCAGCTCAGTGTGAGCAGAATAAGCAGTGAAGGCACTGATTTCTGCTTAGTAAAGGCATGAATCGTAGGGTAAGGCTCGATCGTCTGGAGCGCTAGCTGGTAGATAAACGCTAGAGACTGGCTATTTACACAGTCTATTTTAGTCTGGCTTTCGAGATGCGCGCACTTTAACGATAAAAGGTGCTCGTTTTTATGCTGAAAGCAACAATAGAGACATTTAAATCAGAGGGTTATGTTTTGTGTGTCTAGGATAGTGCGCATGCCATTAGCAAGATAGACGGCATGCTTGAATTGCACCTGAAGGGTGGCTTGTTTTTATTGATAAAGGCTTTAGTATTCAGATTCATACACTAATTAAAGCCATGCCGGATCTAGCGGTAAAACGAGCATGCACACTAATAAGCTGTTAGTCTCCTCATAAGGAAATCATATGGAAAATTTTAAGATTCAGCTGTTTTCTACTAGTCAGCTTGGAGGAGTATTAGACATTGGATATACAGCAGAACAAAGTGAAGTAGTGACTGACCTATTGCTTTTGTTTAATGCCCAGTTTGATATAGAAAAACAGTCAATTGGTATGGATTACAAGCATCAATATACTGAAGAATTTAAAGAGAGGTTAAATGATTTCATAAATAAGTACAAAAAAATACTCCCTCAAATTCAAGGCTTGGCACAAAAATTTACTAAGCTCAAACCCGATGAGTGGTTTTTTACGCTTCCCCCCATTGATCTTAATACGAAGCAAAAATATGCGCTAGAAAAAGAGCTAAACCAACTGAACGGGATAGAAAGTGAAATCACTAATAGTGACATTGAGAGTCTTTTTTCTGGTGTGATGGATAATTATGAAATTGTTACGTTCGATCTAGACAAAGATAAAAAAATCAAGATAGGAGAAGGACTGAAAAACAAAAGAGTGTGCAGGTTTTGCAAGCTCCAGTCACCAGATGTGAGTTTTAAAAAGGAAGCACACGCTATATCTGAAGCGTTAGGTAATAAGAAGCTGGTTTTGAATGAAGAATGTGATTTATGTAATGAGTTTTTTGACGAGTATGTAGAGCGAGATTTTGTTTTCTATCATGATCTTGTAAGGACAATGTTTGGGATAAAAAACAAAGAAAACAAAACTCCTAAAATGAAAGGCAGAAATTTTGAGTTCTTCAAAGATGAAGATAAAAACCTGAATGTTGCTATTGTTAGTGTTGATGAGAGTGGTAAAAGCCAAGAGCCACCCAAAAGCGTATCCTTTAATACGGATAACAAAATCAGAGTGCAAAACATATATAAGGCTTTATGTAAGTTTGCATTGAGTGTGATGGGTGAAGAGTTTTTAGATTATTTTTCAGATACTATTGATTGGATTAGAAATGAAAATGTTGCTGAGCGTTTGCCAAAAATTGCAATGCTCAATAGTTACTCATTTTTTACGGAAAGACCTGAAGTAACATTGTTTTTTAGAAATAATGATAATTATGAACTCCCATTTCTGGTTGTTGAGTTTAGGTTTACATATTATATGTATATTTTTATTGTTCCTTTTTCTAGTAAGGATAAGGTCAATTTTTTAGACGAGTCAGAGTATCAAACATTTCTTAATAGTTTTAACCATATTCGAGCAAAAGGTGATTTCAGTTTTGTGGACTTTTCTGAAAATATAGAAAGAGAATTGAAATACACCATTAATTTTGAGCAAAGAGAGACTAACAAGTCAATGCAGCCGACCGCTAAAGCGGCAGCTGATTGAGGCGTTATACGGTGGGTGTGGAAAATCCGATTTCGACCCAAAGCGGACATAATCGCATTAGTTAGAAATTATCGTACAAAAAATATGTATGGAGAGATCTCCACAGATGGATGATTTTGAAGCCGACTATAAGAAAGCTATAGAAGCAGGTCAGCGCAATCTCCGAGCAACAAAACTTCTAAGCAATTGGTGTTTTCATGCTGAGCTTGCTCGATCTCCAGGTAGGGGAATGATTGAAGCTGAAACAGGCCTCCCAATCGGGCATATGGGGGTACAGTGCAAGTTCTCCAAGAAAAACTCGATGATGTGCTGGCTTCTCGAAGATGGTGCATACGACTTCTACCAGAGTAACTGCAAAGATTGTAAAGAGAGGGTTCCTGTCGGAGTCCCGAATATTATGGATTTTGTTGCACCAAGGGAAAAAGCTGCCGCACAAAGAAAAAAAGCCCGAGAAGAGCAAGAAAGAAATAGGAAGCAAAGGCAAACAGATAGGCAGAAAGAGCGAGCTGTGCTTCGTAGCCAACTCTCCTTAGAAGAAACCTTCGTTCTTGATCTGCTGGACGAGCTTGATCAAGAAGATATTGCAACGGACGACCCTCGTCTGGAGCAGCTTGCAAACCTTGCTCCTGAGGCATTTACAAGAAAGGTAGTCGACCACCTTTTGCCTGCTGTATTGCACGAGCATTTCCCTTACTCGATGTCCGCAGCAAAGGCATTGCTCAACGCATCGTTGCAACCAGAAGAAAAACTAGCAGTGGCATTACGCTTGGTATGCAACTATGTAAAATCACCAGATGCCATTGAAGTAATTTTGTCTGATGCTGAAAAGCTTTCGTATAGCGAACTAATAAATGTTGTCCATCGGTTTGTATCAATTGCATTAGGTCCATCACCCAGGGCACATATTGGGGGAGTAAGAACAGTAAAAATTGATGCTGGCCCTATTCGCTCGATCTTCCAGAAAAGACGGACAGATATCTCTGCGGAAGTCGATATCCTTTTACGTGACGCAAACGCTGAAAAGGTCTGCGCTGCGATAAAGATAATACTTGCCACAAATTGTGAAGCACTGTTTTCAACACATACTAGAAGCATCATCGCAAAGCTAATTCGTAGGCGCAGCCTATTTCCAGAAGAGCGACGTGATAGCGAATTACTCCACTACCTTCGGGAAGCAGCATCAAAGTGCTTCGAGCATTATCCTGAAGAAACAGATGCAGTCATCCAATCATTTCTTGCAGGGTGTGACGATACAGGGAGAAAAGAAGCCCACAGGATCTATCAATCTGTACTGAAACACGAGTATCGAAAAAAAGCTAACATAGGTTCGCCTCAAAAGATAGCCTTTAGAAGGTTGCTTTGGGCAGCCGTAGAAAAGCCAGAGAATGGCATAGACGATGCCGGACAATTTTTTAGACATTCTTGGGATGGATTTGCTGAACTCGCAGTTGAACATTTTGAAGACCTGGTCGGTGCAGCTGCAACTCTTAGCGAAAAATATGAGCAAGTAGGTGCAGAGAGCACCCTGGAAGTGGTTGGCGATGTGTTCTCCGAGATGGACAAGAATAACAAGCTTTCCGCCATTAACAGTTTACAAGAATCACTTATTGAGTGGGCTGCAATTGGCGCAAAATCAAACGGAATTAAGGGGATTGAAGAATTTCTAGATTTTTATCGCCAGCTACCTAAGAATCAAACACAGATGCGTGGAAACATGATCACTCATGTTTCCAAATTATTGACCGGGGTTGACAGCTTGGCTCTAGTGTTACCTGATTGGTACGGTGCGCTTATGGATGAAAGCACATTGGTGCGCGCCAGAGCTGTGAGGGCATGGGAGGACGTGCCATATGATCTAGTAAAGAATTTTCCTGGCCTGTTCTTTGAAGCATATTCCGTGCTACTAACTGACCCATATGTAATCGTTCATCGGTCGGCAGTTCGCGCTCTCAGGCGAAGATCATTTCCAGAGGAAAAGAGAAGCCTTATAAAACAACCGTTATGGAACCTGATTGTTTACTACTCCCAAGAGAGTAAAAGGGAGGACTTTGTTGTCGATTGCATTGATACTTTTACCTATCTCTGCCTTTCACTTGAAGAAAGAAAAGAAAAGGTCGGGCAGCTACTTTCGAATATTTTACTCACTTTAGAAGGAAGTGCCCTATACCGTGCTGTTGATCAATTGCACTACGGCTTTAAGGAGGTTCCTGATTTCGTCAAAGTAGCATTGAAGTCAATCCAAGATGAATATACTCGCTCTATTTCTGCCGACGACTGTATGTCAGCAATTTTGAATGCCCCACCAGATGAGCTTCTAAACTGTGCTGATGACATCAGAAAGGCTTTTTTAGCTCTCAAACCATTTAGGCCTGAGAACTTTATAGAGGCGCTACTGTACGCTGCTGCTTTGACCAAAGCCGGAAAATATAAATATGCGAGCGCTCTATTTAAAGAGCTTAAGGCAAGTATCCCCATAGAAGATCGATTTAAGCAGTGGCAACTTGAAGTCGCTATGGTAGAGGTGGCTGCAGAGATTGAGCACAAGATAGAAAATAGAGAGCTACTTGATGAGCTGCCTGAAAAATGGCGAAGCCTGCAGTCTGATTTGGAGAGAGAAAATGAAGAACGAGCCAAACTTCGAAACTTTCCACCAAGCTTTTTCTTCGAGGATTGAAGTTAATGCCGCACTTGACGGAGCTTTGGATGCTTCAGTACAGGATTTTGAGCGATTAAAAAAAGCTTGTTTGGAGCTTGAAACAACAATCTCCATAGTGGATAAGGGTGATGTCGAGGATCAGTATCGTGCTTATCACGCCGCCATAACCATTTTTGCCATCTTGGCTGAGTGGAAACACGCTATAAGGAATGCAGAGCAAGATGCTCAACGTTTTTTAAATTCAGCGAAGTTAAAGGCGTCAGAGGCAGAGAAATCCTCTGCGTTCTCTGCGGATGAACGGCTAACAATTTTTCTAGATCAAGTGGCAGGTGTCAAGAGCGCAAACGAATTGGACGTTATTCAGGATCATTTGAAACAGTGGTCTTTGCCTCTACTCCTATTTGCTAATCTTCCACTTAAAGGTTTCGGAGATGGCCGTATTCCCGCCTGGAACAGAAATTCGGAAGAGCCGGAGAAGCTCAAAACGACAGTGGCTTTCTTAAAATTTGACATAGATGGAGAGCCTGCTCAGCAATGGAACTACCTTAAACCTGGCACATCTTACGACCTTACGATAGAAGTCAGGGTTTCACATTGGCCCAAAGGTGCAAGCTCCCTCTCGTTGAAACCCGTAACTGTCGACATTCGTGAGAAGGATTGGTTGCCAAGTTTCAGCTTCGAGAAGCCGGAGGGAGACGGCCCATTCATTCTGACTGGTACTGGTCGGGCTGTTCTAGAGATCGCGCACTCATTCGGATCAAGGCCTTACGAGTTTCTTTATGCAGCTGAGTTTGATGACACAACTCATTGTCGAGATGTCGCTATTGTTGGGCATCGCCGCCTGTTGCTAGAGGGAAGTGACGTTAATGCAAATCCATTGACTGGGTTTTCAAATGTGGATCGCCATCTCTTCAGTATTCGCGATAAGTTTCGCACTTTTCCTGGGTTACATTCAGACGATGTTGCCAATACAATGATATTGCTTTCTGGATTGGGCAACATCGCTGCTCAGGCCTTGAGAGATGGCCTTTTTGAGGTGGGTACGTCCGAATCAATTTACCAGAAAGAAGCTACTAAGATGCTTCGAAATAGAAGTGATATCGGGGAGGACTTACAAGGTCATCCGGCAGCTGCTGGCGGAATCACCGATCTTACGTTCAGGGGTATACCGCTTGAGTTAAAAGTCGAAAACAAAAAAGCTCTATTTCCGAAAGATTTCAAGAAATATTTCAATCAGACCGCTGCTTATGCAATAGGACTTGGCAAACGACTTGGAGTGTTGTCTGTCCTTGAAGCATCACCAAAAAATGAGCCTATTGGCATTGTCGAAGACGATATTGAAGTCTTTATGCATTCGAGTGGCCAGTCTCAGGTTATCATTGTTGTTGCAATTATACGTGGAGGATTTCCTAAGCCTAGTACCTATTCAAGATAGCTCCGCTAATGGCCGAATTTCGGAATAGCGAAGTTGATGCAGGTAGCGTATAACAAGCGCAAGCAGTCGGAATAATTACTCGCTGCGCTCCCTATTTTCCGCTGTTGCGAGCGTTATGTGAATAGGTGAATAGGTGAATAGGTGAAGCTATGAGATATAACATGGAAGATGGCTATGGCCTCAAGCACCTATTTGAGAACTGTTTTGGTCGAAAAGCTTGGTATGAGCTGAAGCACTGCACTGATCTAGCAATATGGAAGAAGTATTGCGCTCGGCTTCTATCTGCAATAGAAGTTTCTGCAAAAGCTACTGTAGAGATCGCTGATGAAGCTTGGTTCGAAGAGCTTTCAGGGGAGGTTGGGCATGGAAAGAGCATGGTTCGACTGTCAGAGGATTTCGAGCAACTATTCTCCAATCTGGCGGCGTCACTTGGAGTGATAAGTTTTTTGCAGTTGGGCTTGGTCCCTCTCCGTCTAACCGTAGACAGTGTCACCTTGCGGCACCCAAGCAACTGGAAACTAAACCGCTACCGTTCTGTTCAGTATGTCCAGAACACCGAGCAGCGGGAAAACTCACATAACAAGAAAAAGCAGTCGGACGCATAAATGCGCCGCTGTTTTTGGCGTTAGGCTGCCGATAAGCATCGGCGAAAAAACGAATACATAATGAAAGCGAAAATTTGTGCATAGAGTAGAAATTACCCAGAAAAATAAAGATTTATCTAACGTTAAGCTGAAGTGGGGGCGTCCGGCTTTCACTGCTGATGATGGCTTGGGGTCACTCGATAGTTTGCACCAAGCGAGTGATGCTATCGTATGCATAGCTGGTTATTTTGACGACAAGCTTACTTCGATAGGTAGTGGAATAATGATCGGCCCAGGCATGGTGTTAACAGCATCTCATGTCTTTGATGAGTTTCCTAAAACTGGGTCAGGCCCTGTCTTGCTTTCATTTTTGCCTGATAACAAAGCGCGTGCTTGGCTCCCAACGGGAATAGTCACTTGTTCAGGCCCCAGCAAATATCGACCCGATGACCCAGAATGCAAGATAGTTTCTGACCTTACGATATTATCTTGTGATCTTCATTCAGATGCTCACCTAGCACACCCGCAGTCCCTAATTCCGTTAGAATTATGTCTTCCATTACCGGGCTCTAGATTATGGGCTGTTGGGTATCGTCATGGTGCCTTTGATGAAGATACAGCTTTGGTATCTCCACTCGTCACTTCTGGTTTGGTTACTAATGTATTCCCCCATGGAAGGGGGGAAAGAATGCCTTCTTCTTGTATTGAGATTGATATGGAGTCTTTAGGAGGAATGAGTGGGGGCCCTGTATTTAATGAAGACGGACGAATAGTTGGCATTGTTTCATCGTCATTTGATGGAGGACCAACTTACGTGACACTTGTCTGGGATGCTATGAGGCTCTCAGTCGAAGGCCTTCCACATGAAATATGGGGGGCGGAGCATTCAGGAATATTGGAAGGGATTGAGCTTGGACTGGTTCGGGTAAAGGGTAAGTTTAAGGCGGGCCAAGGTAGAGATATTACACTGACCCTTTCTGACGCGGAGATGGCTTACTTGGTTCAAAGCGAATGATTGCACTCAAGCCTAGCAATACGCTGTTGCCGGACAGTTTTTACACCGCTTCGCGGCTCCAAAATTGCCGCAAAGCTCTGCGTTGCACATAGCCGCTCCGCGGCAGAGTATTAAAATTAGAGTTGTATATAACAACTGAGGACAAAGGATATGTCCAATCGAGCCATACAAAATCTGTTTGCTTGTTACTCTGAACAACTTAAGAATACTAAGCAATCGCTTAAAAACCTCAAAGCGATTGATGCGCTAACCCATTGCCGTACACGTGCGCTGGGTGCCAGTTATTACCGCTGCAAGTTAAACCATGCCGAAATTGAGCAGCTGCACTCGTGTCGCCATCGCAGCTGTTATGTCTGCGCCCACAAACAACGTCTTGATTGGGTTGAGAGGCAAAAGGCGCGTCTGCTCAATGTGCCGCACTTTCATGTGATTTTCACCTTGCCCCATGAGTACTTACCGCTGTCGGTCTCTGTCAACTAGTGATGATATTCCACCGCCACCACCACCTGCTGGTGCCGCACAGGGTTCAGATATAACTACACATTCTGCGGATACTTCAAACACCCAAAGCAGAAGAATACTTATCGACTCTGCAAATGGTGACAGCGAGTAATTGCATAACAAAAAAAGGCAGTCGGATGGCTTTGCCGCCCACTGCTTTTGGCGTTAGCGTTAGGCGTCCACATAAAATAAATCATATTAGCTTTTCATGCTCAACAACTTTTATATCAATTATTCTCCCACCACATTCAAGAAGTTCGCCCTGGTTGAATTTTTCCATTGGTATAATATCAATAATTAATTCATTACCAGCAAGCTGCGCTTCTAAAAGTTTTTGCCTGTGTTGCGGCTCAAACTGGTATTTTTTGAGACCTTTTGCATCTGTGCTTCTTACTGTTACATTCCCACTGTGATCGTCTACACATAGAACTACACTGTTTATTTGATTTCTTATTTCTGACTCCAATGGTGCATTGCTGCTACGCCTTAAGTTCAGATCGAAATATTTATCGTCAACTTTAAATGATACGGTACAGTTGTTTTTAGATCGCCCTAGAACATTATAAATAAGGTTTTGCGTTAAGAGAGTCTCATCTTCTGAGTCTGCAATTAAAACATCAGGGGAAGCAATTACCTCTCGACCCTCAGTTATAATTCTTACTTTATGTACATTCCCACTGTGATTATTTGATATGTCTATCAGGTTGTTTAAACATTTAAGTACTAGGTTTTTTGCAGCTAAATAGATTGACTCCACGTCAAAGTCAGAATTTTTCTGCATATAAACAACAAGTATGCTGCTATCAAGTTCATTGCTGCTATCAATCCCACCTTCCACAGCATAGTAAAGTGTATTTTTATGCTGAGAGCTTATTTTCTTACTTAAGAATGATTCAATAACAGTTATGATTTCCGTATCAAATTTAATTTTTGCTCCCGCATTAGAAGTTTTAAAAGTTATGCTAATGTCATCTTTTTTAGCATCAGGGCTAACTTGCGAAACAATTTCTTTTCTTATAAAAATACCAGGCATAAATGATCTCCAGGAAATAATTAAAATAAAGCTATTTAATAAATAACTTTCTCAAGACAATATAGCCCCGCAGAAGAAGCATATTGCCTTCAGAAAATTATTTATAAGAATAGATGTACGAGCGCACAGGAATAGCCAAGCAAAGATGCTGAATAGATACAGTTGACTATTTTTAATATGAAACTTGTTGTTTAAAGCTTAGTTTAAAGACAAGTTTATACTGCGTAGACATTACCCATACAGCGAGTAATATCACGTTAGTTTTGAAGCGAGAGACTGATCAGTCTCTCGCTGTGATACGCGTAAATCGCGTCAATATAATCGCCTTGCAAGATGTCTTACAAGGCGTGGGTGCTAAGCACCTTTTTAATTTTATGGATGCGTGGCAGCCATAAATTTCATTAGGACTAGTTGTTTTGCTAGGCTAGCTACCTAGTGCAATACCCAAACCTAAACTTGAGCAGTGCACAGGATACTATCTAGACCTGATTTTAAAAACAAGAGCTAGCTGTTCAGGCTTTACTGGGCACCGTTTCTAACGTGCCAAGCCACCCGTATAAAATACTTTTGCTGACATGAGCTCTGAGAAAAAGCCGTGTAGAAAGTATGCGTCTCTTGCTCACTCCGGTACCAGTTAGATGAAGAACCCATAAGCAAAACCCAGCGAGAGCTGGGTTTTGCTTGGTACTAAATTTTGTGCGCACCGTGTTCAGGAGTGCAGCACATACCTGGTCTATATTGGCAGCCGTTCTTCGAACATCATCCGGACGTCACCTAGGGTTCTGCCCTCAGGTCTTGGCTCTTTCATAAGATTTTCTATCCACATGCGTATGGCCTCATAATTGTCCACCCAGTAGGGCAGGCCCCAGTACAACGATAGTTCGTTAGTTCTGGCGATGCTGTAATAATCAATTAACCATATCGTGACATTCCGAGCAGTAAGCGGCTTACCCAGTCTTTTGTTTGTTTTTACTAATTGCGTCATGAGTTCTCATTCTCCTCAGATAGGCCAGTAAGTATCAGGCGCTCAAAGGCCGAACCGTCTTGGCGGGTTAAGTTAGGCACATAGCGTGAGTACACTCGGAATAGCATTTCCGTAGTTGTGTGCCCCATTTGGCGAGCAATCCATTCTGGTGCCTCTCCTGCAGCCAGCCACAAGGTAGCTGCTGTATGCCGTGTCTGATACGGCGGTCTTCTCTTCAGCCCTAAATGCCGAAGCGTTGGGTGCCAGATTCTGCGAGTAACATTGTGGTGATACAGTGGGTTTCCGTCACGATTGCAGAAAACAAATTCCTGCTCTCCAGTAACCTTGTGTTGTTCGCGTAGTGCGTCATATACAGGCTGCGACATGAAAATTTCACGTTGTGAGCCATCGTTTTTGGTATATGTCATTTTGTTCTGAACAACAGACTCACGTATTAAAATTTCTCGACGTTCAAAATCTATATATTTCCAACGCAAACCATCGATCTCACCTGTTCGCATCCCCGTGAAAAACCGGACGGTGTAATATGCCTTGTAGTCCTCACGAACCTTAGACAAAAAGAGGCTTACTTCCTCTAATGAAAAGGGTTCAATTTCGGTTCTTTGTATTTTTAAAGATTTAACTCCAAGAAAGGGTGAGGTAAAATCGTACCGCTCAGCGGCTTCATTCATAATCATCCGGAGTGGGGTTATTGCCTTGTTCACGGTGGATGCTTTTAATGCACTGCGTTTTCGTAGCGGGTCTTTGGCGAGAGTTGCACGAAATTGCAGTATTTCAGCTTTGGTGATGTCGTTGAGCTTCTTTTCTCCAAATGCGGGTATGGCATACGCCTTCAAAGTGCCTACAACTGATTTGTAATGGCTGTCACGCCACTCCACATGTTTTTCAGACAGCCAGATCTGTGCAAACTCTGATAAAGTCGGCATGCTGTCCTTAGCCTCTTCATCTGGTTTGCCCTTTCGAGCGGCCTCCACCTTCTGATCATAGTCCTCAAAAAACTCTGCACGCTTGCTGTCTGGAAAATAATTACGGTAAACAAAAGTACCCAAGGTAATTTCGGCTTCTATGCGGGTACCTACTTTTTCCAGTCGCTTTCGGTGGGCAACCGTGTCAGCAAGTTTTGTGTACTCGCGACAACGCTGTCCTTTATAACGAAAATCCAGATATAACAGTCCATTTCTGACATTTACGCTTGCCATATCACGCCTCCTAGCGAGTGCCCATCATCAGGGAATTGATAGCTGGGGCTTTAAACATATCAACCTCAATTTTTTCCCATAAATAGAGTATCTTCCGGCCGCCAAACGGGCGGATATAGTGGATACCTTCCAGCAAGACAGAGTCCTTGAGTTGATTGCGGATGGTGCGTGCGTCGTACTTGATACGCTCGGCAAGCTCAGCGGTGGTTAGGTATGTAGTCGTCATTTTGTATCTCCTGATATATTCGTGTAGCGCAGGGTCTACATTAGTCCAGCCTGCAATACATATCAAGCCTTTTATGTAGAGTAAAGTCTACATAAGAGTGTTTGCCTATACTTAAAGAGAGCAAAGCAAGCATTGGCGTGGGGTTTTCTGTAGAATCAGGAAAGATAAACAGGAGATAAAAATGATTCGATTTCGTCTCAAAGAACTGATGGCAGACAAAGGTTTTAGGGAAGGACGGCGAATAACTATGGATGAGGTTTCAAGAGAAACTGGGATTCATCGCACAACGCTTTCCAAAATCGCAAACCAGATAGGGTACGTAACCAATACAAATATACTTGATCAGCTGTGCACATACTTTGATGTGCCTATTGGTGAGGTCGCGGAGCATCTGCCTACACCAACAGATCAAAGCGACTCTAGCGAGTGACTTATAGATAGCTCTACTGGACACCACGTACAAGATCCTTGGCTTTGATAAAATGTTCAGGATGGGTGCTACATGCTGGTTAAATGCGGGAATATGTAAGTGTGTAATTACTAAGCTAGGTAGTAGTGGCTGTCTAACTTAGTAAAATTTTTTGCTAAAGACATATTTACTATTTGTTATGTACTGATAAACCAAAAGTTTGGCGGTATAGGAAGGCGGTAGTGTCTGCATGCAGCCAAAAACATAGGCGTTAAACCTATCTTAATTGCACTAATATCCCTTACCTCCGTGCAAACCTCCATGGCTTTGTTAAATGTTTCGGCTAGGGCATCATGTCCTTTATGAAACGAGATATCAGTTAAACATATGCCGTGATAAGTCTCGCCACGCCAAATAAGATCATCTGTATCCTCATCTGGAAACCATGCTTGATGAGTACAATTAGGTATTTTTTCTTCAAGGCGCTTTGTGAACTCTACAATCTCATGACCTTCGTATACATGCTGAATCCAAAAATAAATGAATGGATACAAAATGCTCCCGGCACAAGCTTCATCACGGTAGGACTGCTCAGAACTCACAGGGTGAGATAACAGGTCAGCATAATCGTTAAAGCATGTGGGGTACTGAGAGCCAGTTATTAGGGCAAGCGTTGTTCGATTAGCGATAGCTTGTAGCCAAGGAAAAAAACGATCTTCTGATTTTGTTTGCTGAGCTAGATACATAACCAGTGCGATCTCAATCATATGATCATCTCTAATGGGAGACATGAGCGTTGGGTTTGAGTTAATCACAGAAACGATCGTATCCAATGTGCGGTTGGATTCATCTAATAAGTAGCTTAAAAATTCTGAGCCTGCATCCGGCAGTCTCTTATAAAGCGTAATTATCCAAATACCTCGTATCGCCAACCTACCTAAGAGTTCAAACATAGCAAGGTTAACGTCAATGGACTCCCGTGACTGCACAGCTATTGATAGAGCATGCTGATTATCACAGTGCGCGTAAGCAGTTTTTTCAAAATACTTACCAGAAGTTGTAAGATACAATTTCAAGAACTGATCAAAAATAGACATTAACGCTTTATCATGCTTATTTGGCTTTTCTTTAAGTTGATTTTTTCGGATTGAGTTCCAACAGAAAAGCATACCAAGCTCGGAGACTTTATAAGTACTTTCTAAATTACAAGCCTCAACAGCCCAAGCTATAACAGCATGCAAACATATATAGGATTGGCGCAATCTTAATAATTGTTCTTTTTTAGAGCTGTATTCTGGACTTCCCACAGTTTCATAGACACTCAGCTGCCTCGTTGAGACGTTCTCTTTCTTCATAATCCGCCGGTGATAACTGGCCTAAATGACTATGTCTGCGACGGCGATTATAAAACACCTCGATG
>NZ_JAXIVU010000022.1:0-37478 GCF_034259425.1 Denitrificimonas halotolerans | reverse complement strand
ATTAAAAACAATGCTGGACTATAAATGCGCTCACGCAGGCATTGTTTTTAAGGAAATTGACGAGGCATACACCACCCAAACCTGTTCGAGTTGCGGCAGTTTGCCCGAGTCGAGGCCGAAAGGTATCGCAGGACTTGGAATAAGAGAATGGGCGTGCAATGGGTGTGGTGTCACCCACGAACGCGATATCAACGCGGCACGTAACATTCTCGCGGCTGGGCATGGTCGTCTAGCAGTAGGAATCCCTGTCCTTTAGGTCGGGGAGGATGTCAATAAAATTACCACCAAAGGCCACAGTAGATAGATTCACAGGCTAGCAGGTTGGGGTATTTGTTAGTATGACTTTCTAATTCTCATCGTTTTTAAGCACTGAACTATGAATGCACCTTTTAAGTTGCGGCCTTATCAGCAGGAAGCTGTGAATGCTACGTTAAAACATTTTCGCAAATCCGCTGAGTCAGCAGTGATTGTATTGCCCACTGGTGCCGGTAAAAGCTTAGTGATTGCTGAGCTGGCGCGTTTGGCGCGACGTAAAATTCTGGTGCTTACTCACGTAAAAGAACTGGTTGAACAAAACCACGCTAAATATCAGAGTTACGGAGTAGAGGGTGGTATTTTTTCTGCCGGATTAAATCGTAAAGAGCACCGTTACCAAGTGACTTTTGCTAGCGTGCAGTCAGTAGCGGCGAATCTTGCACAGTTCAAGGAAGAGTATTCATTAATCATTATTGATGAGTGCCACCGAGTCAGTGGCGATGAAAACAGTCAGTATCAGCGGATTATCGAGCAGCTGCGGCAGCACAATAAAGACTTGAAAGTATTGGGGCTCACCGCCACGCCCTATCGCTTAGGTATGGGCTGGATTTATCGCTATCACTATCGAGGGTTTGTGCGCAGTGAAGAGAAAAAGCCTTTTGTACACTGCATTTATGAGTTGCCGTTAATTTATATGATCAACCGCGGCTATCTCACCAAACCCAAATTGGTTGATGCAGCAATTGCGCAATATGATTTTTCTGTGCTGGCGCAGAACCGCTTTGGTGAATACGCGGAACAAGATGTCAATGCATTGTTGAGCAAGCATCGGCGGGTTACCCGCGCCATTATTGAGCAAGTGATGGAGCAAGCAACTAAGCGTCAGGCGGTGATGATTTTTGCCGCTACTGTGGATCATGCTAAGGAAATCACCGGTTATTTGCCGCAAGAGCAGACCGCGTTGATTACTGGAGCCACTGATCAGCGTGAGCGGGATGAGTTGATTCAGCGTTTTAAGCAGCGTCAATTAAAGTATTTAGTGAATGTTTCAGTGCTCACGACCGGCTTTGATGCGCCTCATGTGGATTTTATCGCCATTTTGCGCCCGACCCAGTCGGTTAGTTTGTATCAGCAAATCGTCGGGCGTGGTCTGCGCCTGGATGAGGGCAAACAGGATTGTTTGGTGATTGATTACGCCGGTAATAATGTCAATTTGTATCATCCTGAAGTGGGAGAGAAGAAGCCCAATCCCGATAGTGAGCCGGTGCAAGTACTTTGTCCTAGTTGCGGTTTTGCCAATATTTATTGGGGTAAAACAGATGGACAAGGCCACGTGATTGAGCATTATGGACGGCGTTGTCAGGGGCTGTTAGGTGTCGGTGAGGGTGAGGAACCCGTACAACCATTTGAACAGTGTGATTACCGTTTTCGTTTTAAAGAGTGCCCGCATTGTGGGGGCGAAAATGATATTGCTGCACGTAATTGCCAACAATGTAAAAAAGCTATTATTGACCCTGATGATCAACTGCGTGATGCACTTAAGTTGAAAGATGCCATGGTGATTCGTTGTGCTGGAATTACTGTAAGCAACAATCAAGACAGGCTGAAAATCACTTATCACGGGGAAGATGGCGAAGAACTCAGTGAAACTTTTGACTTGAGCAAATCTGCTCAGCGTAATGTGTTTAATCAGCTGTTCGGTCGGCGTTTAGCCAATGCCCAGACCCCGCAAACATTCAGCACGCTTGATGAGGTGCTGGCTGTGCAAGCTTTATTGCCTGCACCAGACTTTGTTATTGCACGCAAACAAAAAAAACATTATTGGCAGGTACAGGAGCGCATTTTTGATTACCAAGGTAGCTATCGTAAGGCATATGAAATTTAGTTCAGGCGAAATTGTATACGTTACTGATTGAACAGATGGTGCTAAAAAGAGATCAAAATACAACCTACAGTAACTTACATCCTCTCCGCTCTAAGGGGCGGTCATGCCCGACCGTGATAATGTTTTGCGCAGCATTTATAGTCCAGTATTATTTTTAATTGTCCCTAGCTAGCATCCAATACTGACTTGGCCATCGTGGTTTTTACAGGTTTTAAGTGACTGATATTGTCCATATAAACCTCGCTGCAGCGGTTGACTAGGGTGTGGCTAGACTTGTGCAGCACATCTTTTCTGCGATTGGCAATTTTAGCGTGAATGGTTTTGACTTGGGTTTTATTCCTAGTCCGTTGTGCTGTGGCTAGTTTATCTTCAAGGTCACGGTAGAAGCGGTCACGGCTATCTTCGCGGAAGCTGCCAGAGCGAAACTTATATTGGCTCAAGCCACAACTATCCTACATCTGATGTTTTGGTGTGTATTCTTAATGCTGTATACAGTACCAGTGCAAGCCAGTGCTACAAGGACTTTAGCAGCCTGGTAAGAGGCTGCTTGCGAAGTCTTTGTTATCCTTTTCGCACTAGAAAGTGTGAGGATTGCCGTTATTTGGTAAAGCCATGGCGTTATATTCTGCTAATATCGTTCGCTTAAAATAATTTGGAGACTACCATGCGAATCAAAAAATGGCTGTTGCTCAGTGCTGCTTGTTTAGCTTTTAGTGCTACACCTACTGTTGCTGAGGAAACCCGCGAGTTTTCTGTTTCAACGGTCTTATCTGAGGCTTTCCCTTGGGGGCAAGCGGCTGCTAAATGGGCTGAATTGGTTGAAGAGCGTTCCGAGGGGCGCATTACGCTAAAGGTCTATCCAAATGCCCAGTTGGTCTCTGGTGATCAGACCCGTGAGTTTTCAGCAATGCGCAGTGGTTTGATTGATATGGCTGTGGGTTCAACGATTAACTGGTCCACACAAGTGCCTGAGGTGAACTTATTTTCCTTGCCTTTCCTGATGCCGGATAATGCTGCAGTCGATGCGATCACTCAGGGTGAAGCAGGCGAGATGGTGTTTAATGCCATTGATAAGCGTGGTGTGGTGCCTTTGGCCTGGGGTGAAAATGGTTTCCGTGAAATATCTAACTCCCGTGGCGTTTTAAGTGAACCGGCAGATCTTAAAGGTCTAAAAGTGCGTGTAGTGGGTTCACCGTTGTTCCTCGATACTTTTAATGCTTTAGGGGCTAATCCAACGCAAATGAGCTGGACCGATGCGTTGCCTGCATTGACTACTGGCGCTGTTGATGGTCAAGAAAATCCACTGGCGGTATTTGACGTCGCACGTGCTGATCGTGCTGATCAAAAGTATCTGACCCTGTGGCACTACATGAATGATCCATTGATTTTTGGTGTGAGTAAGCGGGTGTGGTCAACCTTGTCAAAAGATGATCAAAGTTTACTTAAGCAGGCAGCAATTGATGCGGGCCAATGGGAAATCAAAAAATCCCGTGCTGAGCTAGAGGATACGCTACAAGCGATTCGTGAACGTGGTGTTGAAGTGACAGAGCTGACACCTGAGCAGCATCAAGCGTTTGTTGATGCCACGCAAAAAGTATACGAGAAGTGGACACCGCGCATCGGTAAAAAGCTTGTCGATACTGCGCAAGAAGCTATTAAGAACCGTTAATATTTACTCGCTTTAAAACCCAGCCCTAGCTTCTCTTGCTGGTGTTGGGTTTTTGGTCGCCTTGGTTGCAATAATTTATGTCAAAGAAACGAATACCCCTCGAATCTTGGCTGGGCATTATCGCTTTGTCTGCGATTAGTATAATTAGCTTAGCTAACGTAGTGGTGCGCTATACCACAGATGCATCCTTTGCTTTTACTGAAGAATTTTCTGTGTTCTTAATGGTGGTGTTGGCTTTTTCTGGTGCAGCAGTTGCCGCGCGTAGTAATGAGCACATTCGTATCACCTTATTAGAAAATCACTTAGGCTTAACGGGGCGCCGCATTGTTTATTTTTTGCAATGGCTGGGTAGTGTAGTGGTGCTTGGCTTAGTTGTTTGGTATGGCGGCACGCTCACTTATGAGGAATATACTTGGGAATCATTATCGCCAGGCTTGGGTTATCCTACTTGGATTTATTTGATTTGGCTGCCGTTTTTAGCCTGTGTGGTGATGATTCGCTGCACGCAAAATCTTTTTAATCGTTTGGCTGATAACGGCATGCAGCAGGGAGAGGAGCAATGAGTCCTGACTTATGGATGTTGCTTATTTTTGGGCTTTGTTTATTAATCGGAATGCCGGTTGCTTTTGCTTTAGGTTTAGGTGGTGTCGCAGCTATTGTGACCGGGCTGTCCCCTGATATGTTGGCTACACTGGGGACCAATACTTACAACAGCATAGCCAAATACCCATTGATTGCGATTCCGTTATTCATTTTGACCGGCATTATTTTTGAGAGGGCGGGGGTTGCAGCAAGCTTGGTGAACTTTGCTCAATCTTTGATAGGCCGCCGACATGGTGGCTTAGCCTTGGTTGCAGTGTTGGTTTGCTTAATTATGGGGGGCATGAGTGGTTCAGGCCCAGCTGATGCAGCGGCAGTGGCTATGGTGATGTTACCGAGCATGACTAAAGCGGGCTATCCGAGGCCCTTTTCTGCATCCTTAATTGCTGCAGCTTCATCAACAGCGATTTTGATTCCGCCGTCTATTGCTCTCATCTTGTATTCGGTGATGATGCCTGGCTTGGATTTACGGGCTTTATTTGCCGCTGGGCTATTCCCTGGGTTATTAGCGGGTGCATCTTTATTGGTACCAGCGTATTTTTTGGCCAAACGCAATGGTTGGGAAGCCGTGAAAAGCAGCGATGAGTCATTGCCCTCAATTCGAGCAAGCTTTGTGAAGGCGATTCCGGCTTTATTGGCACCAGTAATTATTTTAGGTGGCTTGCGCTCAGGCTTATTTACACCTACAGAGGCGGCAGTGGTCGCGGTAACTTATGGGTTGATCATTGGTGCTTTTGTATATCGTCAGCTGAGCTGGTCGAGCTTGATCGATATGTTGAATGAGGCAGTGAAAATCTCTGGCGTAGTACTGATCATTATTGCTTTAGCTGGTATTTTTGCTTGGGCAGGAACAACTTTAGGCACCTTTACGCGTCTAGCTGACAGTATTTTGGCAGTTTCTGACAATGCACTGCTTTTACTTTTATTGGTGATGTTGCTGGTATTGTTGGCGGGTATGTTGCTGGATGCGATTTCTATTTACCTGATTTTAACACCGATTCTAGTGCCTTTAATTCAATACTTTGAATGGAACCCAGTGTGGTTTGGTATTTTATTGGCGATGAATATTGCCATTGGCCAGTTCACTCCACCGGTGGCAATTAATCTGATGGTGACCACTAAGGTTGCCAATATTCGTCTTGAAGAAACCTTTGGTTGGGCGATGTTATTTATGGTGACTATGTTCAGTGCGCTTTTGTTGGTTTTATTTTTCCCGCAAATTGCCCTGTGGTTACCTGAGTATTTAGGGTATTCCACCAACTAAATAATCGGCTGGTTAGCCCAAAGGTGTACCAGCCGGTTTGCTCATGAAGTGGATACAGGGTAGGGAATAGCTCGTTCGGCTTTAGGTTTTAGGCAGTTTTTTTATTGTCCTGCACTTAACATAAAGTTCAGAAAGTGTGCACATTTGATTGATCGTGTTTTAGGTGGCGCCATGATTTTTTAGGTCTTAAAATCATCGCAACTCGAGTTTAGTGATGTGCTACGAAATTTGCTGATTTTCCTGCATCAAGAAAAATCAGCTATAGTCAGCGCTGCCTTTAACTTAGCTAGGAGGCTCGCTATGACTGTCCCTTTGCATTGTTTGTATTCTTTTCGCCGTTGTCCTTATGCTATGCGTGCACGGCTTGGTATTGTGTTTTCTGGACTGCAGCTTGAGTTGCGCGAAATTGTGTTACGAAATAAGCCAGTACAGATGTTAGAAATCAGCCCTAAGGGAACAGTCCCGGTATTACAACTGGCTGGCAGTGAGGAAGGAGTGATTGAGGAGAGCCGTGAGATTGTAGAGTGGGCTCTAGCGCTGAAGGATCCGCAAGGGTTATTAAAGACTGATCTAGCTTACGCTAATACATTGATTGAGCAGAATGATCATGAGTTTAAATACTGGTTAGATCGTTATAAATATGCTGATCGTTACCTTGAGTGTAGTCAACTTGAGTATCGAAAAAAGGGTGAAGTGTTTTTGCAGGTGTTGGAAACGTTGCTGAGCAAAAATAAATACCTATTAGGTGATGACATCAGTGTGGCTGACATCAGCATCATGCCGTTTGTTCGTCAGTTCGCCCATGTGGATCGCGATGCATTTTACACATTGCCTTATCCACACTTGCAGCAATGGCTAAAAGGTTGGTTGGAGCATCCAAGCTTTGTAACAGTCATGACTAAATACCAAGTTTGGCAAGAGGGTGATGATCCGGTGATGTTTCCTCCAGAGCGTTAGTTGATGAGTGTTGAGATATATTGAGATTGCTCGAAAGGCAATGTGAAACTATTGTTGAATATCTAGAAGTTCTACATCAAAAATCAATACTGAGCCAGGTTTGATAGAGCCAGCAGCTCGATTGCCGTAAGCGAGCTCCGATGGAATAAAGAACTTAAACTTGGCACCGGTCACCATCAATTGCACGCCTTCGGTCCAACCCGCAATCACTTGATTAAGCGGGAAACTGATGGGTTCGTTGCGCTCTACTGAGCTATCAAACACAGTGCCATCAATTAAGGTGCCATGGTAGTGTACTTTCACTGTTGAATTGGCATTGGGGTGAGTACTGCCTGTACCTTTATTCAGTATTTGATACTGCAAGCCTGAAGCTGTTTCTATAATTTCAGGATTGCTTTTGTTGGCAGCTAAAAAAGCTTTTCCTGTTTCGATATTTTCTAGAGCCACTTTTTTATCATTAGTGTTTTTATAAAAGTAGAACGCAGCTAAAGTAATGGCGAGTGCTAAAAGTACGAATTTCATGGCTTGACCTGTTTGAGTGGTGTAGTTCTAGGCTAAAGCCTGACTAGTATGGATGGACATCGGTACTTAAACTGAGGCTGGAGTTCTATTAGATAGTTTTGCTGTTAGTGTTACACGGTTCATTATCAAGTACGCTCAAAGATCAAAAACTTTAGCATGCGCTTTTCTTTTGCTCAATGCATATGGTTATAAGTATGAGTGAAGCGGGGCATTTAAATAGCGTGTGCATTTTGATTTCTGGTTTTCAATTGTAAGAGCACAGTGGGTAAACACGGTAGAATGCATTAATGATCTCATTTGGGGCTAAGGATTAGGGTGGAAAAGTCGATGTCTTTTACAAGTTTAGGGCTGATGCCAGCTTTGCTCGTACGTTTGCAGCAGCTTAAGTATTTACAGCCCACTGCAGTGCAGCGGCAGACTATAGCAACTGTGTTAGATGGGAAGGATGTTTTGGCTGCGGCGCAAACAGGGACAGGTAAAACAGCAGCATTTTCACTACCAGTATTGCAGATATTGTTGACGCAAGGCAGCAAAGTAGCACCCAACTGTGTCCGCGCGTTGGTGTTGGTTCCAACGCGTGAACTAGCTGAGCAAGTACATCAATCGATTCGAACTTATTTGGGCGAGTTGCCGTTACGAACAGCGGTTGCTTACGGTGGGGTGAGTATTAACCCTCAAATGATGCAGTTGCGTCGCGGTGTTGATGTATTGGTGGCAACCCCAGGACGATTATTGGATTTATATCAGCAAAATGCTGTGCGTTTTCATCAGATGCAAATTTTAGTGTTGGATGAGGCCGACCGCATGCTAGACCTTGGTTTTGCTAAGGAGTTGAATGCGTTATTCAGTCTAATGCCACAAAAGCGTCAAACTTTACTTTTTTCGGCTACGTTTTCTGGTCCAATTCGCACTCTAGCCGGTGGTTTATTGCATGAGCCGGTGCGCATTGATGTGACACCTAAACATTCGGCAGCTGAGTCAGTTAAACAGTATCTAATCGTAGTGGATAAAAAAGATAAAACCGACTTGTTTTTGCACTTATTACGAGAGCGTGAGTGGGGACAGGTTTTGGTTTTTGTACGCACTCGTAAAGGTGCTGAGGTGCTGCAGAAAAAGTTGAATGCGGCCCAGGTGTCTGCCGATGCTATTCATGGTGATAAAACTCAACCTGCACGTTTGCGTGCTTTGGAAGACTTTAAGGCGGGGCATGTGCAAGTTTTAGTCGCTACAGATGTTGCTGCCCGTGGTTTGGATATTGAGCAGTTACCGCAAGTGGTGAACTTTGATTTGCCAACAGTTGCGCAAGATTACGTACACCGTATTGGTCGGACGGGGCGTGCTGGATTAACTGGTGAAGCGGTTTCTTTAGTCAGTGCTGATGAGTTGGATGCACTGATTGCAATTGAGGAGTTGCTAGGTTTAAATCTGCGTCGTTTTGATGAGCCTGAGTTCTATGCTGAACACCGATTGCCGGAAACTAGCGTCGGTGTTGGACGGGTGAAGAAACCGAAAAAAACCAAAAAAAATAAGGCTGCAGCTGGGCAGATTCATTTAGGTGATGTGTTTGCTGCAGAGGGAAAACCTCGAGTCGTTGCTGTACGGCAACTACCTAAGCTTGCCGTGCATGGTCGTAGTCGACCTAAAACACAGTCCAAAACTAAGTGAGGCAAGACAAATAAGTTTTAATTGGTATTGGTTAAAGCGGTTAATAGTTGGTGGCAGTCAGTGGCATGAAAATCGGTGAGCTCCGGCCACAGGCTATTTGGGGTATTAACCTGTACGGCGTAGCTACCCGCTGCTTTAGCGGTTTTTAAATCCATGGAGAAATCACCAACCATGGTCATATTTTGCGGGGTGACTTGCCATTTTTGAGCGATTTTAAGGAGGCCATCGGGGTGAGGTTTAGGAATGGCCTGCTCACGACCGAAAATGAACTCATCCTCAAAATACTCTAGTAGATCGATGGCTTGCAGCGTTAGGTGGGCAAGCTCATGGGCGTTACGGGTTAAAATGGCGAGGTCGCGGCCTTGTTCATGTAAATAGCGCACTAATTCAATGGCACCAGGGGCTGGTTCAGAGTTAAGCGCTAGTTGGCGCTCGTGTTCAATCAGCCAAGCGTGTTTTTGTTGTGATTCCAGTTCAGGTAGAGAGGCGAGATGGCCCAAGATGTCAGCATGGTCGGGAATCTCTAAGGTGCGACGAATATAAAGAAAGTCATGGACAGCAATGGTCAATGTGCCGTCCATATCAAAGACCCAGTGTTGGCAGGTTTTTAAGTACTGAGACATGGTTTTAGTTGTGTACTCCTTATTTTTTCCAGTCGCTGCGTTGACGAATCAAGCCTTCTTGCGCTACAGAAGCCACTAAACGCCCGTCGCGCGTATAAATACTACCTAAAGCAAATCCTCGAGCATGATCTGCCCAAGGACTTTCGGTTGTATAAAGTAGCCAGTCATCTAAGCATATTTCTTCGTGAAACCAAATAGCATGATCAAGGCTGGCAACTTGCATATGAGGTTGCCAGATGGATGCGCCATGAGGAATGAGTGAGGTGGTTAGAATGCTAAAGTCAGATGCATAGGTCAGAATAAATTTATGTAATTCTGGAGTTTGGGGTAGTGAACCTGTTGGTTTAAACCAGATTTGTTTGATGGGTTCGCTGATCTCGGGTGTTAAAGGATCCAGAATGCGTACAGGCCGAGTTTCAATGGATTTGGCTCTGAGTATTTTTTCACGATTCTCTTTGCTTAAAAATTTGGCAAGTCGAGGTGAAAGTACTTCTTCTGAAATAAGGTCTTCTGGTGGTGGTACATCGGGCATTGGGCTTTGGTGGCGAAAGCCTTCTTCATGTTGGTGAAAGGATGCGCTACAAGTAAAGATAGGTTGCCCACTTTGAATAGCAGTGACGCGTCGTGTGCTAAAGGTACCGCCGTCACGCAGGCGTTCCACGTGATAAATAACGGGTTTTGTTGCATCGCCAGGGCGCAAAAAATAACCGTGTAAAGAGTTGGCAGGGCGTGAGGCGTCAACAGTTTGGCTTGCTGCAGAAAGGGCTTGCCCAAGCACTTGCCCACCAAAAAGCTGACGGAAACCTAGGTCTTGACTTGCGCCGCGGAATAAATTTTCTTCAATGGTTTCCATGCCAAGTAGCGACACTAATTGGTCGAGAGTTGAGTTCATGTTGTTCCTTGTGGCTGCCTATAGCTAGGGGTGTGTTAGATAAGAGTAGATATTAAAGCGTTTTTAAGTATTTGTCGGCTTTATGCCGCTAACTGTATGGTTTTGTTTGAGTTGTTTTGGTCGTGAAAGTTTTAGTTTTAAGGTGTGATTGCGATAGAGGTTGATTAAAACTAAGACTTATTACTGTATATTTTAGTCTTGAAGCTTGCGATGTAACTCAATGCACCGTAACCTTTGCATCGGAGAGTCAATCGGACAGTCGCTGTTTCGCTATCTTGGTAGCGAGAGGGAGGAAAGTCCGGGCTCCATAGGGCAAAGTGCCAGGTAACGCCTGGGAAGCGTGAGCTTACGGACAGTGCCACAGAAAATTACCGCCTAAGCATGCAAGTGCCGGTAAGGGTGAAAAGGTGCGGTAAGAGCGCACCGCACGGCTGGTAACAGTCCGTGGCTAGGCAAACCCCACTGGGAGCAAGACCAAATAGGGATCCGTTAGGCGTGGCCCGCGCTGGATCCGGGTAGGTTGCTTGAGGTCGTCAGTGATGGCGATCCTAGAGGAATGACTGTTCACGACAAAACCCGGCTTATAGATTGACTCTCCACCTCATCGCTGACCAACGACCGTTGGTCAGAACTTGAAAGATCAATTTTTTCTTTCCGCACTACGGTTTGCCGCCTTTAAGGTGTTCATTTCTATCAGATTATTAAGTTTTTGTCGCTCACCCGGTATCGGATCTGTAAAGGAATGCGTCTAAGTTTCGGAATTATAACGGCTTTTATCTGCTTATTGCTTGACGGTGAGCGGCCATGATTTCTATAGTGTGCATAAGTGGCATGAAGTGGGAAAAAGTGGGTTTTTTTATTTGAGTGCTGCATAATATAGGGGCATTGCCGTGTTTCGCGGATCTAGCGCTATTAATCTCGATGCTAAAGGGCGTCTTGCGATGCCGAGTCGGTATCGACAAGAGCTCATCGATCGTTGTGATGGTCAGTTGGTCATAACCATAGACCTAGCAGATCCGTGCCTATGTATTTATCCATTACCCGACTGGGAACGTATAGAAGCTCAGCTGAGTCAAATGCCCTCGTTGCGTCCTGAAACTCGCCAACTGAATCGCTTGCTGATTGGTAGCGCGGTTGATTTGGAGCTTGATAACAGTGGTCGACTTTTGATTCCTGCGCGTTTACGTGAACAAGCTGGGCTGACCAAACAAGTAATGTTGGTGGGGCAATTAAATAAGTTTCAATTGTGGGACGAAAAGACTTGGAGTGAGCTGCTGCAAGCAGATCTTGATGATATTAAAAAGCCTGATCACCTACCTGAAGAATTAATGAATCTGGTTCTATAACTATGAGTGAAGCGTTAAGTCACATCACCGTGTTGCTTGATGAGGCGGTTAGCGCCCTCGCGGTGCGTTCGGCTGGCCGTTACATTGATGGCACTTTTGGTCGCGGAGGCCATAGTCGGCTGATTTTACAGAACCTGAACAGCGAAGGGTTGCTACTCGGTTTTGATAAAGACCCGTTAGCAATCGCTACGGGCATGGAGCTGCAAAAGCAGGATGCACGGTTTTCTATTGTGCAACGAAGTTTTGCAGAGATGGACGAGGAGTTACAACAGCGAGGTTTATTTGGCGCGGTTGATGGTGTGTTGTTGGATTTAGGCGTGTCTTCTCCACAGTTGGATGATGCTGAGCGCGGTTTTAGCTTTATGCATGATGGTCCGTTGGATATGCGCATGAATCCTGAAGAAGGTATAAGCGCAGCGGAGTGGATTGCTGAGGTGAGTGCCGAGGAAATGGCGCGCGTCTTTAAAGAATATGGAGAAGAGCGTTTTGCTAGGCGCATGGCCAACGCGGTGATTGCGCGTCGAGCAGAAAAACCTTTTACGCGTACTGCGGATTTAGCGGCAGTGTTAACCGAAGCGAATCCAGCTTGGGAAAAAGGTAAGAACCCTGCAACGCGTGCTTTCCAAGGGATGCGTATCCATTTAAACAACGAACTAGGTGATTTGGAAAAGGGTTTAGAGGCGGCCATCGCTTCTTTGAAGGTGGGTGGACGTTTGGTCGTCATCAGTTTTCATTCGTTAGAGGACCGTATAGTTAAACAATTTATGCGCCGCTTAGCGAAGGGAGAGGCCGACAACTTGCCGCGTCATTTGCCCATTATCCCTGAGAAGTTTGAACCTATTATTAAAATTATCGGTAAGCCACAGTACGCCAGTGCTGGAGAGTTGAAAGCGAATCCACGTGCCCGTAGTGCAGTTATGCGCGTTGCGGAGAAGTTACGGTGAGTAAGATTTATGCAAAGCCATTACCGCGTTTAAGCGGTATTTTGCTATTTTTGCTTGTTGCAAATTTGATTTCTGCGGTAGCGGTATCTTATGCGTCGCATAATAGTCGTAAATATTTAAATGAGCTTTTTGATGAGACTCAAATTCGCGATAAAGCGCAGGCGGAGTGGGGACGTTTCATTTTAGAGCAAAGTACTTGGACAGCGCATAATCGTATTGAGTCTTTAGCCATTAAAGAACTTGATATGCACATTCCAGAGCCGGGCGCGGTAAGAATGGTGAGCCAATGAAGTTCTTGCCAAGCGTTGAGCATCCTATTCGTTTTTCAATTATTTTGGGCTTATTGCTGATTTTAGTTGCCACCATTGCAGGGCGCATTATTTATTTGCATGTTTTTCATCATGAATTCTTAGCCAAGCAAGGTGATGCACGAGCTGTGCGACATATTCCGATACCTGCACACCGTGGCGTCATTACTGACCGGCACGGCGAGCCTTTGGCTGTAAGCACACCTGTTTTGACTTTGTGGGCTAACCCCAAGGAGCTGGCAACTGACAAAGCACGTTGGACTGAACTAGCACAAGCGTTGCAGCTCAACCCTACAGACTTAGCCCAGCGGATTGAGAAGAATGCGGGACGTGAGTTCATGTACTTAGCTCGTGGCTTAACGCCTGAACGCGGGCAAAGTGTGCTTGATCGAAAGATTACGGGTGTGTATGCCGAGGAGGAGTTCCGTCGTTTTTACCCAGCTGGCGAGGTTGCAGCACATCTCGTTGGATTCACTGATATTGATGAGCGTGGCCGCGAAGGGATTGAGTTAGCTTTTGACCAGTGGTTGACGGGGGTTCCTGGGCAGCGTCAGGTTATTAAAGATCGACGTGGTGGTTTAATCCGCGATGTGCAGGTGAAAGAAAATGCTAAACCTGGTAAGCAGTTGGCACTTTCTATTGATTTACGTTTGCAGTATTTAGCGCATCGAGAGTTGCGTAATGCACTGTTGGAATTTGAAGCTAAGGCTGGTTCGTTGGTCATGGTAGATGTGCGCAGTGGCGAGATTTTAGCCATGGTGAATCACCCGACATATAACCCAAATAACCGCCGTAATTTAAATATGCAAGCCATGCGAAATCGTGCCATGGTTGATGTCTTTGAACCCGGTTCGACAGTTAAGCCTTTTTCTATCGCAGCAGCACTGGGGACAGGACGTTGGCAGCCTGAGTCTAGAGTGGATACCGGCAATGGCCATTTTAGAATTGGCCGCTATACGATTCGAGATGTGTCGCGAGGCGGTTTACTTAATCTGACTGAAATTCTGATGAAATCCAGTAACGTTGCGATCAGTAAAATTGCCTTAGATATTGGCGCTTTGCCTGTACACAAAGTGATGCAAGGTGTGGGGTTTGGTGCTGATACTGGATTGAGTTTCCCAGGTGAGCGTGTTGGTAACTTGCCAATGCATCGCAAATGGGGGGAAGCAGAAACGGCTACCTTGGCATATGGCTATGGCTTATCAGTGACTGCAGTGCAGTTGGCTCACGCTTACGCTGTTTTAGCTAATGATGGGCGTAATGTACCGCTATCTTTGTTGCATCTAGCTAACAAAAAGCCTGAAGGGGAACAGGTTATTGACCCGCAAATCGCTCGAAATGTTATGAAAATGTTACAAGCAGTGGTTGAAGAGCAAGGCGGTGGTGGCTCGCGAGCACGGGTTCCGGGATACCACGTCGGTGGTAAGAGTGGTACCGCGAAAAAACTTGCCTCAGGTGGTGGTTATACCAAGGATACTTATCGCTCTATGTTTGCAGGTGTGGGGCCCGTAGAGAATCCACGGGTTGCAGCAGTGGTGGTGATTGATGAGCCGAGTAAAGGCGGGTATTACGGCGGTTTAGTAGCTGCGCCTGTCTTTGGACGGGTGATGGCTGGAGCATTGCGCATGTTAAATGTGCGTCCGGATAATTTACCAGCTGAAGTGGATACCACCGCAGTTGGTGCAGTGCGAGGAGGGCGCGGCTAATGGCAATGCCTGTGAATAAATTGTTTCCTCAAGTTTCGAGCTCGGCGTTGATTCGAGAATTAACGTTGGACAGTCGAAAAGTGCGTCCAGGTGACCTCTTTTTGGCTGTGGTTGGTTTTGAGCAAGATGGTCGGGACTATATCGGTGATGCTATTGCGCGAGGTGCAGTAGCCGTGGCGTATGAGGCACAAGATGCCTTGCCCATGCAGGACAGTGAAGCACTTTTAATTCCAATCAAGGGTTTACAAGCGCAGCTATCAGAGATTGCAGGCCGATTTTATGGCGATCCAAGTCGTACTATGCGAATGGTTGCGGTAACAGGTACCAATGGTAAAACCAGTGTTACGCAACTGTTAGCACAGGCATCAGAAAAGCTTGGACAGTCTTGCGGTTTGATCGGTACGTTAGGCAGTGGTTTTTATGGTCGTTTAACCAGTGGTTATTACACAACCCCTGACCCTTTAGCCGCGCAAGCCACTTTAGCAGACTTGAAAAATTCTGGAGCAAAGGTTGTTGCTATGGAAGTGTCTTCCCATGGTTTAACCCAGCACCGTATTAGTGATGTAAAAGTTGATGTAGCCGTTTTAACCAATTTGACTCGTGACCACTTGGACTATCATGGCTCGATGCAAGCTTACGCAACAGCTAAGGCCCAGTTATTTAGTTGGCCACACTTGCGTGTTGCAGTATTGAATTTAGATGATCCTTTTGGTCGTGAACAACTTGCACAAACAACAGCACTGCGTCGCATCACTTATAGCTTAGCGGACTCGAGTGCGGATATTTACTGTCGCAATATTCGTTTTAGTAGTGCGGGTATCCAAGCAGAAGTGGTGACAGCCCATGGTGAGGGTAATTTGTTGAGCCCATTATTGGGGGGCTTTAATTTAAGTAATTTACTAGCGGTGATAGGAACTTTATTAGGATTAGGACACTCACTGGACCAAGCTTTATCGGTGATACCGAAATTACAAGGTCCGCAAGGGCGAATGCAGGTCTTGGGGGGGCATGGTCAACCATTGGTAGTGGTTGATTATGCACATACTCCCGATGCCTTAGAGCAAGTGCTCAGCGCTTTGCGGCCGCATGTGGCTGCTGCTGGACGTTTATTGTGTTTGTTTGGTTGCGGTGGAGAGCGAGATACAGGGAAACGGCCGTTGATGGCGCAAGTTGTTGAGCGTTTAGCTGATGGAGCGGTGCTTACTGATGACAACCCGCGTGGTGAAGATCCAGCAAGTATTCGTGCTGCAGTGCGCGCAGGTTTTAGTGCGCAAGCACAAGTCGTGGAAGTGGCAGATCGTGGTGTGGCAATCGCTCAAATCATTGCTCAGGCCGGTTGTGATGATGTCATTGTGTTGGCCGGTAAAGGGCATGAGGATTATCAGGAAATCAACCAACAACGCCAGCATTTTTCCGATCTAGAGCAAGCAGAGCAGGCGCTAGCCTCATGGCAGGTGGAAAATGTTTAAGCCATTACGGTTAAGTCAGTTGCTTGAGCCGCTTAAAGCGACCTTGCAAGGTGATGATGTTGAATTCGCCAGTTTAAGCACTGATAGTCGCAAAGTGAGTGCAGGGCAGTTATTTGTTGCCTTGCGTGGTGAGTTTTTTGATGGGCATGCTTATTTAGCTGATGTTGCTAAACGTGGTGCGATTGCTGCCGTGGTTGACACTTTTCAGGCTGAAATCAAAATTCCACAATTGTGTGTGGCGGATACCCGTCTTGCTTTGGGACGCATTGCTTTTCTTAATCGCCAACAGTTTACTGGGCAAACTGTTGCTGTGACTGGGTCAAGTGGTAAAACTACGGTCAAAGAGATGCTGGCCAGTATCTGTCGTAGTGCTTTAGGTGAGCAGGCTGTATTAGCCACTCGTGGCAACTTAAATAATGATCTAGGTGTACCTTTTACCTTGCTTGAGCTCAACGAGCAGCATCGTGCCGCTGTGGTTGAGCTCGGTGCATCCCGTCCAGGAGAGATTGCTTATACTTCGGCATTGGTACAGCCCATGGTTGCGGTTATTAATAATGCAGGGATGGCGCATGCAGGGGAGTTTGGTGGGCCTGAGCATATTATTTTAGCTAAAGGTGAAATTCTGGATGGTTTAAGCGCTGAGCACACAGCTGTGTTGAATCTTGATGATGCAGCTTTTGCTCAGTGGCGTGAACGTAATTCTGTGTGTCAGGTTTTAAGTTTTTCTCGGAGTAACCCGCAGGCAGATATTTATGCCAGTGGAATTGTGAGCAATGCCCAAGGGCGTAAAGGTTTTAATTTACAAGGGGCAGCCGGCGAGTGTTTTATCCAGCTGGCTGTCTTGGGTATGCATAACGTCAGCAATGCCTTAGCTGCAGCTGCTGCAGCATATGCTTTAGGTTTGCCGCTGACGGCAATTAAATCAGGCTTGGAAAACATGACGGCTATTTCAGGTCGTAGTGTAGTGCATGAATGTGCGAACCACGTGCAGCTCATTGATGACAGTTATAACGCCAACCCTGCATCGATTCGAGCTGCAATTGATGTCTTACAGAATATGCCTGGTCAGCGTGTCTTAGTGCTGGGAGATATGGGTGAATTAGGGGGGTGGGCTGAGCAGGAACATGCGCAGATCGGAGCATACGCTAATGGCAAAGTGGACGCGTTATTTGCCGTAGGTCCACTGATGCAACATGCCGTTGCGCAATACTCTGGTATTTCAGGGCACTTTTTTGATCAAAAGGGTCTTATTGAAGCATTGCTCGCACAAGTCAGCGGGCCTGCCACACTTTTAATTAAAGGCTCACGTGGGGCTGCAATGGAAAACGTTGTAAATGCTTTGCGTACTAACTTAGGGGACACACACTGATGTTGCTTTTATTGGCGGAGTTTTTGCAAGAGTACTATAAAGGCTTTGCTGTCTTTCAGTACTTAACTCTGCGTGGGATTTTGGGCGTATTGACGGCCTTAGTTATGTCCCTTTGGCTAGGACCGAAAATGATCCGTATGTTGCGTCGTATGCAAATTGGTCAGTCAGTACGGACAGATGGTCCACAGTCACATCTGTCTAAGTCAGGTACTCCTACCATGGGTGGAGCATTGATTTTAGCTTCGATTTCCATCAGTACTTTATTGTGGGCGGATTTAAGCAACCGTTATGTCTGGACCGTGTTGCTAGTTACAGTGCTTTTTGGCGCGATTGGCTGGGTGGATGATTACCGTAAAGTCGTTGAGAAAAACTCGCGCGGCCTACCTGGTCGTTGGAAGTATTTCTGGCAGTCTGTTTTTGGTTTGGGCGCGGCTCTGGTTTTATATTTTACTGCGCAAACACCTGCTGAGACTGAGCTGATTGTGCCTTTTCTGAAGGATATTAGTGTTCCTTTAGGGATGGGCTTCGTACTTTTGACGTACCTTGTGATTGTAGGCAGTAGTAATGCCGTTAATCTCACTGATGGTTTAGATGGTTTGGCTATTTTACCCACAGTCATGGTGGGCGGTGCTTTAGGTATTTTTGCTTATGTATCGGGTCATATCAATTTTGCTCAGTACTTGCTTATTCCACATGTGCCTGGAGTCGGTGAGTTAATTATCTTCTGTGGTGCCTTGGTTGGCGCAGGTTTGGGATTTTTATGGTTTAACACATATCCAGCACAAGTCTTTATGGGTGATGTCGGTGCTTTAGCTTTAGGCGCTGCATTGGGAACAGTTGCCGTGATTGTGCGTCAGGAAATTGTCCTTTTTATTATGGGCGGTGTGTTTGTGGTGGAAACTTTATCGGTCGTGATTCAGGTGATGTCCTTTAAGTTAACTGGTAAGCGTGTGTTTCGTATGGCTCCTATCCATCACCATTTTGAGTTGAAAGGATGGCCGGAACCGCGTGTTATTGTGCGTTTTTGGATCATTACCGTGGTGCTTGTCTTGGTGGGACTTGCCACCTTGAAACTGAGGTAAATAAAAGTGCAGAAAAAAAGTCAGCAGCAACAGGTCGTTGTCGGCCTGGGCAAAAGTGGCTTGTCCTTGGTACGTTTTTTAGCGCAGCAAGGACAGAGTTTCACTGTGGCTGATAGTCGTGTGGCACCGCCAGGCTTAAGTACTTTGCAGCAAGAGTTTCCTGAAGTGGAAGTGCATTGTGGGCCTTTATCTGCTGACTTATTAAGTGCTGCACAAACGCTGTATGTCAGTCCAGGTTTGGCTTTAAGTACGCCAGCCATAGCAACAGCCATGCGTCAAGGCGTAGCTGTATCTGGTGATATTGATTTATTTGCTCAGTATGCCCGCGCACCTATAGTGGCAATAACTGGATCCAATGCGAAAAGCACAGTGACTACGCTCGTAGGGGCGATGTTTACTGCGGCAGGTTTAAATGTTGCCATTGGCGGCAATTTAGGTATTCCAGCATTGGAGTTGTTAGACGATGCGGTTGATGTGTATGTGATGGAGCTATCCAGCTTTCAGTTGGAAACAACTTCGCATCTCAAGGCTCATGTTGCGGTTTGTTTGAATATCAGTGAAGACCATATGGACCGTTACGAGGGTTTAGATGGTTATATTGCCGCTAAACAGAGAATTTTTACTGGTGCTCAGTCGGTTGTGATCAACCGTGATGATCCAGCTTCACACCCTCAGATTGTTACAGAGGATGTCATCAGTTTTGGCTTAAGTGAACCAACAGTTGGAGCTTTTGGTTTGCGTGAGAGTGATGGTGAGCTGCACTTAGCCTATGGCCATGAGCTTTTGCTGCCTGTTAGTGATTTGAAAATTCGTGGTAGCCATAATTATGCCAACGCCCTCGCTGCGCTGGCGCTCGGCACATCTATGGCGTTGCCTATGTCCGCGATGTTGGCAGCGTTGCGCAACTTCCCAGGTTTAGCGCACCGTTGCCAGTGGGTACGTCAGGTGAATGAAGTGGACTGGTACAACGATTCCAAAGCCACGAACGTAGGAGCTGCGTTAGCTGCAATTGAAGGTTTGGGCGCAGATCACTTAGGCAAACTGATATTGATTGCAGGTGGTGATGGCAAAGGAGCTGAGTTTAAGAGTTTAGTCGCACCAGTCACGCAATACTGTCGTGCAGTGATTGTGCTTGGACAAGATGGTGAGCGTATAGCGCAAGCCTTATCCGCTGTAACACTTATTGAGCGGGTGAGCACTATAGGTGAGGCGGTGCAGCAAGCAGCGCTGTTAGCACAGCCGGGGGATAGTGTACTGCTTGCGCCAGCTTGCGCTAGTTTAGATATGTTTAAAAACTTTGAAGAGCGTGGTGAACAATTTGTTCAAGCGGTGGAGCGCTTGCTATGAAAATTCGTGATTTGCTATCGCAGCCGTCACCGTGGCGTCATAACAATCAAATTGATATTGACTTCCCCATGTTGTCAGCTTGTTTTTTGCTGATGGGCATTGGATTGGTGATGATTGCTTCAGCCTCTTCGGCTGTTGCTGATACAAATACGGGTAACACTTTCTATTATTTTATTCGGCACATGATTTATATCGTGATTGCTTTAATAGCAGGTGGCATCACCTTGTTGGTTCCGATGTCAACTTGGAAGCGTTACAGTGGTTGGCTGTTGGTCAGTGCCTTTATTGCTCTCATTCTAGTGTTGATTCCGGGAATTGGGCGTGAGGTCAATGGTTCAATGCGCTGGATTGGAATGGGGCCAATTAACGTGCAGCCATCTGAGCTAGCTAAGTTGTTTATGGTGATTTTTCTAGCGGGCTTTTTAGTACGTCGTCAAGCAGAAGTGAAGCAACGTTTACGCGGCCTGTTAAAGCCATTGATTTTAGCTGTATTGATGGCAGGCCTGCTGATTAAAGAGCCAGATTACGGTGCCGCGGTGGTCATGTTTGGGACTGTGGTGGTAATGCTGTACCTAGGTGGTGTGCGTCTTGCGCTGTCATTACCGCTATTAGGCTTATTAGCGCTGATGATGGTGCAGTTTGTAGGTTTAGAAGGTTATCACTTAGCCCGTTTAACCAGTTTTACGAATCCTTGGGAAGATCAATATGGCTCTGGTTATCAATTAACTCAGGCTTTAATTGGTTTTGGCCGAGGTGAGTGGCTTGGGTTGGGATTGGGTAACAGTATCCAAAAACAGTTTTTTCTACCCGAAGCACATACAGATTTTGTATTTTCAGTTTTAGCTGAAGAACTCGGGATGGTCGGTGCATTAACGACTCTCGCTTTATTCACTTTTGTGAGCATTCGAGCTTTATTTATTGGAGTGTGGGCTGAGCAGGCAAAGCAGTATTACTCAGCTTATGTGGCTTATGGGCTGGCGTTGCTTTGGATTGCACAGGTTGTGATTAATCTTGGTGTAAATACTGGGTTGCTTCCTACTAAAGGGTTGACTTTGCCTTTTATCAGTTATGGTGGAAGCTCTTTAGTTGTGTGTTGTGTCAGTTTGGCAATTTTATTGCGCATTGAGTGGGAACGGCGGACTCAGTTACCTTCTGCTAATTCGTTAAGTAAGGCACAGATTGCTGCTATCGCTAAAGGAGTGCGCAATGCCGGGTAATATTTTAATTATGGCCGCAGGTACGGGTGGACACGTTTTTCCAGCATTAGCTTGTGCTCAAGTCTTTACTCAGCGCGGTTACCAAGTGCATTGGCTTGGTGCAGGTCGCGGCATTGAAAACGAGCTGGTACCGACTGCTGGGTATACTTTACATACTTTGAATATCAGCGGTGTGCGCGGTAAAGGCGTGGGCTCATTGCTTGCTGCACCTTTTAAAATGTTAGGGTCTTTATTGCAGGCTCAGCGTTTGATGCGTGAGCTGAAACCAGTTTGTGTACTCGGCTTTGGTGGTTATGTCACGGGACCTGGTGGTTTGGCTGCAAAAATTGCCTCGATCCCTTTGGTGATTCATGAGCAAAATGCCGTGGCGGGTACGGCAAATCGTATCTTAGCTAAGTTTGCCACGCGCATTTGTGAAGCTTTCCCAAACACTTTTACACAGCGTAAGAATTGCATCACTACGGGTAATCCCGTACGCGAAGAGTTGTTTAATACTGCAACAGTGGATGGCTTGACAGATCGAACAACACGGTTGTTTGTTGTAGGTGGTAGTTTAGGTGCAGAGCCATTGAATAAATTAGTGCCTGCTGCTTTAGCTAAAATTGAGCCGCAGTTGCGTCCTGCTGTCTTGCATCAGGCGGGGCGTGACCATGACGAGGTCACTCGTGAGCGTTACTTGCAAGCCGGTGTTGCAGCTCAAGTTGTACCTTTTATGCGTGACATGGCCGGTGCTTATGCTGAGGCTGATTTAGTGATTTGTCGAGCAGGGGCGCTTACTATCAGTGAGTTAGCGGCAACAGGCCGAGGCTCATTTTTAGTGCCTTTACCCCATGCTATTGATGACCATCAAACGCGCAATGCTGAATTTTTGGCAAAGCAGGGGGCTGCCATCCTGTTGCCACAACATACTACCAATGCAGATGATCTGGCTGCACAGTTAACCGAGGTATTGATGGACAAGAACCGTATTAAAGCCATGGGCGAGCAGGCACGTTTGTTAGCTCAGCCAGAAGCTACACAAGATGTTGTGAGTCTATGTTTGGAGGTGGCGCGTGGTTGATTTGCTCCAACTAACCTCTGCTGAAATGCGCCGTATGCGTCGTATTCGTCGAATCCATTTTATTGGTATTGGCGGTACTGGAATGTGCGGTATTGCTGAAGTTTTGCGTAATCTTGGTTATGAAGTCTCCGGTTCAGACTTAAAACCTTCTGCAGTCACCGAACGGTTGCAAAGTCTAGGTGTGCAAGTGGTCTTTGGTCACCATGCAGAGAATGTTGAAAATGCCGATGTATTGGTGGTCTCGAGTGCGATTAACCCATCCAACCCTGAGGTTGCTCGTGGTTTAGAGCGTCGTATTCCAGTCGTGCCACGTGCAGAAATGCTCGCTGAGCTGATGCGTTACCGTCATGGCATTGCTGTAGCGGGTACTCATGGTAAAACTACGACAACCAGTTTGCTAGCCTCAGTGTTTGCTGCCGCGGGGTTGGATCCAACATTTGTGATTGGTGGGCGCCTGAATGCTGCTGGTAGCAATGCCCAGCTAGGTGCTGGCTGCTATTTAATTGCTGAAGCTGATGAAAGTGATGCCAGCTTCTTGCATTTACAGCCCATGGTATCGGTTGTTACTAATATTGATGCCGATCATATGAGCACTTATGGCGGTGACTTTAATAAGTTAAAAAAGACGTTTGTCGATTTTTTGCATAATTTGCCGTTTTATGGCTTAGCGGTGCTGTGTGTGGATGATCCATCTGTACGTGACATTGCGAAGCAAGTTAAACGTCCGATGCTGACCTACGGTTTTTCCGAGGATGCTGACTTACGTGCGGTTGATATATCGCAACAAGGTATGCGTACCTCGTTTACTGTGTTGCGTAAAGGTCACGAGCCATTACCGGTGTCAGTGAATATGCCAGGTAAGCATAATGTGCTGAATGCGCTAGCAACCATTGCTATTGCAACCGATGAAGGTATTGCTGATGAAGCTATCATTGCGGGCCTATCAGGTTTTGAAGGTGTTGGTCGTCGCTTTCAGATTTGTGGTGAGCTGCCCGTTGCTGGTGGTAGCGTCATGCTGGTTGATGACTATGGTCATCACCCAAGTGAAGTGGCTGCAGTGATTAAGGCCGTGCACGATGGTTGGCCAGGTCGTCGTCTGGTGATGGTTTATCAACCGCATCGATACAGTCGTACTCGTGACTTATATGAAGACTTTGTTCAAGTTTTGGGAGAAACCAGTGTTTTGGTGATGTTGGAAGTTTATCCCGCCGGAGAAGAACCAATTCCTGGAGCAGGGAGTCGCCAACTGTGTCATAGCATTCGACAGCGTGGTCGTATTGATCCCCTTTATGTGGAGCGTGGTGTTGATATTGCACCTTTAATTAAACCTTTATTGCAACCTGGCGATATTTTGCTCTGTCAAGGCGCTGGTGATATTGGCGGTATTGCACCAAATTTACTTAAGCACCCATTATTTGCTATTGATGCTCAGGAGGCACACTCATGATCGATGTTAAAGCTTTAGGACGTGTTGCCGTTTTGTATGGTGGTCGCAGTGCTGAGCGTGAGGTTTCTTTAAAATCTGGGGCTGCTGTTTTGGCAGCATTACAAGCTGCAGGTGTGGATGCTTTTGGCATTGATGTGGGGGCTGATTTATTGCAGCGCTTAGCTGAGCAACAGATTGATCGTGCCTTTATTGTGCTACATGGTCGGGGTGGTGAGGATGGCACTGTGCAAGGCTTGCTTGAGTGTGCCGGTATTCCCTATACAGGGAGTGGAGTTCTAGCTTCAGCGTTGGCTATGGACAAGTTGCGAACCAAACAGGTGTGGCATAGTTTAGGTTTACCCACTCCTCGCCATGCAACTTTGGCTAGTGAGCAGGACTGCCATAATGCAGCAGAAAAACTAGGTTTCCCCATGATTGTTAAGCCTGCTACCGAAGGGTCTAGCATTGGTATGGCTAAGGTGGATGATTTAGAAGCTTTGTTAGCAGCTTGGCAGGGTGCGCGGCAGTTTGATTCACAAGTATTAGTAGAACAGTGGATTACTGGGCCAGAATTTACTGTGGCTATCTTAGGCGAAGAGGTATTACCACCAATTCGTTTAGGTACTAACAATGCATTTTATGATTATGAAGCGAAGTATTTGTCGAACGATACTCGATATGAAATTCCTTGTGGTTTGGATGCAGACAAAGAAGCAGAGCTGCGTGATTTAACTGCGCGTGCTTGCCAAGCTTTGGGTGTGGTTGGTTGGGGGCGTGCTGACTTTATGCAGGACATGCAAGGTAATTTCTGGTTATTAGAAGTGAACACTGTGCCTGGTATGACGGATCACAGTTTAGTGCCCATGGCTGCTCAAGCAGCTGGTCTAGACTTTACTGGGTTGGTGTTAAAGATTTTAGCCGGAACATTGCAGGCGCGAGGTTAAGGCTGTGGGCAAAGCACCGCGAGTCAAGAAAACTGCAGCAAAGCGAGGAGCGACGCGCCAAACGCAGCCGCGCCGTGCGGTTGCGCGGCAGTTGCCTGAGCCAAACTGGAAGCTCATCGGTTTTGTGGCTTTATGCGGTATTTTACTCGGTGTAGTGCTTCATTTTGAGCGTGGTTGGCAGGCGCTGCGCCCACATATTGATCCGCAAATTACTACGGTGCGGGTATTAGGTGATTTAACTGTTGCGAACCGGCGCATTATTGAACAGCAGTCCATGCCGTACACTGCCGGAACTTTTTTCACGGTAGATATTGCCGCGGTACGTAATGCCATTGATGAATTGCCTTGGGTGGCAAATGCAGAGGTGAGTCGGGTCTGGCCGAGTCAATTACAAATTATTATTCAAGAGCAATTGCCTGTCGCGCGCTGGGGGAATGACGCTTTATTAAGTACACAGGGCTATTTGTTTACTGCGGTAGACGTTGATGCGTATAGCCATTTGCCGCAGTTGTACGGGCCGAAGGATACACAGTTACGAGTAATGCAGCAGTACTTGGCGTTTAGTCAAGCGTTACGCCCTTTAGGGTACTCAGTTAAAGAGTTAGAGATGCGTGAGCGTGGCAGTTGGTTTGTTACCACTCAGACAGGTTTGAAGTTGTTGTTTGGGCGGGATCATTTGGTTGAGAAGATACGTCGTTTTGCTGTGGTTTATGAGAAAGAGCTGCAGGGGCTGACTGATAAAATTGAGCGGGTTGATTTGCGCTATGCCAATGGCTTAGCTGTAGCTTGGCGCACCCCGAGTGAAAGTGAAACTACAGCAGTGGTGGCACAGTGAAGGAGAGAGAATTAATGGCACATGAAAATAACCACAACATGATTGTTGGGCTAGATATAGGTACCTCCAAAGTTGTGGCCTTGGTCGCCGAAGTCACTCCTGAGGGCGAATTGAATGTGATCGGCATAGGTACGCACCCTACACGAGGCCTCAAGAAAGGTGTTGTGATCAATATTGAGTCCACAGTGCAGTCATTGCAGCGTGCTCTTGAAGATGCACAGAAAATGGCATCTTGCCACATACATTCCGCTTTTGTAGGTATTGCAGGCAGTCATATTCGCAGTCAAAACTCAGACGGTATTGTTGCGATCCGTGATCGTGAAGTGAGTCGTGCGGATCTCGAGCGTGTACTGGATGCTGCACAAGCAGTCGCTATTCCGACGGATCAAAAAGTGCTCCACACTCTAGCTCAAGATTATGTGATCGATAGTCAAGGCGGAGTACGTGAACCATTAGGGATGTCAGGTGTCCGCTTAGAAGCACGAGTGCACGTTGTAACCTGTGCGATCAATGCGTCACAAAATATTGAAAAGTGTGTACAGCGTTGTGGTTTAGCCATAGATGACATGATTTTGGAGCAGTTGGCATCTGCACATGCTGTGCTGACTGAAGATGAAAAAGAGTTAGGTGTTTGTTTGGTGGATATAGGCGGCGGGACCTCCGATATCGCTATCTTTACTGAAGGTGCTATTCGTCATACTGCAGTCATTCCTATTGCAGGAGACCAAGTTACCAACGATATTGCAATGGCATTACGTACACCAACGCAATATGCGGAGGAAATTAAGGTACGTTATGCCTGTGCACTAGCTAAGTTGGCGGGTCCAGATGAAATGATCAAGGTGCCTAGCGTAGGTGATCGTGCGCCCCGTGAGCTATCGCGTCAAGCACTGGCGGAAGTTGTTGAGCCGCGCTATGAAGAGCTCTTTAGCTTGATTTTAGCTGAGCTGCGCCGCAGTGGTTATGAGGACATGATCCCCGCTGGTATTGTGCTGACCGGCGGTAGCGCGAAGATAGAAGGTGCGGTGGAGTTAGCTGAAGAGATTTTCCATATGCCGGTGCGCTTAGGAACGCCCCAAGGCATTAAAGGTGTGGGCGATGTTGCTGATAATCCAGTGTATTCAACTGCAGTGGGTTTGCTTGCTTATGGGCTGCGCAAACAAACCGAGGGCAGCATAGTGCCGGGGTCAGGGCATTACCAAGAAGATAAAGAGCCTGTGTTTATAAGGTTTAAACGCTGGTTACAGAATCAATTATAAAATTAATAAACCAGCAATGGCTGGACTATAACTATAAAGGAAGGAGAGGGCTATGTTTGAGCTAGTTGATCAGACTCCGCAAAGTGCTGTAATTAAAGTCATAGGTGTCGGCGGTGGTGGCGGTAATGCTGTTAATCACATGGTTGCGAATACCATTGAAGGTGTGGAATTTATTTGTGCCAATACCGACGCACAAGCACTGCGTGACGTCACAGCACGTACAGTGCTGCAGTTGGGCACCAATGTTACTAAAGGTTTAGGTGCCGGAACTGATCCGGAAGTCGGTCGTAAAGCTGCTGAAGAAGACCGTGAGCGTATTGCAGAAGTCCTGCAAGGCACAGATATGCTTTTTATTACCACTGGTATGGGTGGTGGTACAGGTACTGGTGCAGCGCCAATTATTGCTCAGGTAGCTAAAGAGTTGGGTATTTTAACAGTGGCAGTGGTAACACGTCCGTTCCCTTTTGAAGGGCGTCGTCGTCTACAGATTGCGAACGAAGGTATCCGCGCCTTAAGTGAGCATGTAGATTCACTGATTACTATTCCGAACGAAAAATTACTGACGATCTTAGGTAAAGATGCCAGTTTACTGTCGGCTTTTGCTAAGGCCGATGATGTGTTAGCTGGTGCTGTCCGTGGTATTTCCGACATCATTAAACGTCCAGGTATGATTAACGTGGACTTTGCTGACGTTAAAACTGTGATGAGTGAAATGGGTATGGCAATGATGGGCACAGGCTGTGCCAGCGGACCAAACCGTGCACGTGAAGCTACAGAAGAGGCAATCCGCAATCCGCTGCTTGAAGATGTTAATCTGCATGGCGCACGCGGTATTTTGGTGAATATTACCGCAGGCCCTGATCTGTCTTTAGGTGAGTATGCTGAAGTTGGTAGCATCATCGAAGATTTTGCTTCTGATGAAGCCATGGTCAAGGTGGGGACTGTCATTGACCCTGATATGCGTGATGAGTTGTATGTGACAGTCGTTGCTACGGGTTTAGACGAGCGTGTTGAAAAGCCTGTGAAGAAAATCATCGATAATGGCCCGCATAAAGTTGTGGCGACTTTACCAGAGATGAAACCTTTAGAGGAAGGTCAAGAAGTGGATTACGATCAGTATGATCGCCCTGTAATACAGCGCCGCACAGCAGGTACTGCAGCGACAGCCAGTAAGCCAAGAGATCAGGAGGAGATGGATTACTTGGACATTCCGGCGTTCTTACGACGTCAGGCTGATTAATCACGTATAGATTGCGGCTCGATTTCTTTATTTACGCAGCATCTGTTAAGATGCTGCGAATTATTGAAACCTATTCTCAATCGGTATAGCAGCGGCTTAAGTCATGATTAGACAACGCACATTAAAAAACATTATCCGTGCCACAGGTATTGGATTGCACTCAGGTGAGAAGGTTTACTTGACCTTACGCCCCGCACCAGTGGATACGGGTATCGTATTTCGTCGCATGGACTTAGATCCAGTTGTCGAAATACCTGCCCTAGCAAAAAATGTGGGTGAAACCACTATGTCCACTACCCTTATAAAAGGCGATGTAAAGGTGGATACGGTTGAGCATTTGTTATCTGCCATGGCTGGTTTGGGAATTGATAACGCTTATGTTGAATTGTCAGCTTCCGAAGTGCCTATCATGGATGGTAGTGCTGGCCCGTTTGTGTTTTTAATTCAATCCGCAGGATTAGAAGAGCAAGAGGCGCCCAAAGAGTTCATTCGAATTCTACGCGAAGTGACAGTAGAAGAAGATGGTAAACGCGCAACTTTCTTGCCGTTTGAAGGTTTTAAAGTCGGTTTTGAAATCGAATTCGACCATCCTGTATTTGCTGGAAGAACACAAACAGCATGCGTAGATTTTTCCAGTACTTCTTTTGTTAAAGAAGTGAGCCGCGCACGAACCTTTGGTTTTATGCGTGATATTGAGTTTTTACGTACCAATAACCTGGCACTAGGCGGTAGCGTGGATAACGCTATCGTGGTTGATGAAGACTCTGTATTGAACGAAGATGGTTTGCGTTATGAAGATGAGTTCGTTAAGCATAAAATCCTCGATGCTATTGGTGATTTATACCTACTTGGTAAAAGCTTAATCGGTGAGTTCCGCGGCTATAAATCCGGACATGCTTTAAACAATCGACTCATTCGGACCCTTATTGAGCAGCCTGATGCTTGGGAAGTGGTCACTTTTGCAGATGCAAGCACAGCTCCTATCTCCTATATGCGTCCTGCAGCGTCCGTATAAGCGGATGCTATATATTTTAAACCACCCTGTACGGGTGGTTTTTTTATCTGTCTTTTAAAGCTGTGGCGTATTGTCTGCATCATCATGCGGTAACTTGTTTTTCCAACCTTTATTACCGGGTAATATCACATTGAGTAGAAGAGCAATTACTGCGCATAAGGAAATGCCAGATAAAGTGAAATCACCGCTGCCGATGCTCATACCGCCAATACCAAATACTAAGGTTACTGAGACAATAATCAGATTGCGTGGCTCGGCTAGATCTACTTGATTACGGATCAAAGTATTCAGGCCTACTACAGCAATAGAGCCAAAAAGTAGACATAAAATTCCACCCATTACGGGTACAGGAATACTTTGTAAGGCGGCGCCAAATTTACCAATAAAAGCTAAGGCAATAGCAAAAAATGCAGCCCAAGTCATAATGATAGGGTTATAGTTTTTGGTGAGCATGACTGCGCCGGTGACCTCTGCATAGGTGGTATTGGGGGGGCCACCAAGCATGCCAGCACTGGTTGTCGCTAAACCGTCTCCAAGCAGTGTGCGGTGTAAACCTGGCTGCTTAATATAGTTTTGTCCAGTTACGCTGCCTACAGCAATCACGCCTCCAATATGTTCGATGGCTGGTGCTAAGGCAACGGGTAACATAAACAAAATAGCACCTAAATGGAATTCAGGCGCAACAAAGGTGGGCAGAGCAAACCAAGGTGCTTGCATAATAGCTTTGCTGTTGACCTCTCCAAGGATGATGGACAGTGTGCAGCCAACCAGAATGCCAGCAAGAATTGGTACCAGTCGAAACAGACCGCGCCCTAAAGTAGCCACCGCGAGGGTGGTTACTAATGCGGACATAGAGATTATCATCGCCGTAGGGTAGGCAACGAGTTGCGTAGCACCGTCTCCGGTTTTACCCATGGCCATGTTAACTGCAACCGGTGATAAAGCTAAGCCAATACACATGATTACCGGAGCAATCACTACTGGTGGCAATATTTTATCAATGAAGCCTGTGCCCTTGAGGTGTACTGCTGCACTAAGCAGCACATACACCATGCCAGAGGCCATAATAGCGCCGAGCACTGCAGGTAAACCAAAGTTGGTTTTTGCATACAGAATGGGTGCGATAAAGGCAAAGCTAGACGCTACAAATACGGGCACTTGACGTTTAGTTGCGAGCTGGAACACCAAGGTGCCAAGGCCTGCAGTAAAGAGTGCAACGTTTGGATCCATGCCGGTAATAAGTGGCATGAGCACTAGAGCGCCAAAGGCTACAAAGAGCATTTGAGCGCCGGCCAAGGCTTGACGCCAAGCCGGTTCTGCAGGGTGAGTTAGCATAAACTAGCTCTCCTTTTGTTTGGTACCGAAGATTTTATCACCCGCATCGCCTAGTCCAGGGACAATGTAGCTTTTACTGTCTAAACCTTGATCTATAGATGCTGTGTAGATAGAAACGTCAGGGTGTATAGCATTCACAGCTGCAATACCTTCAGGGGCAGCGACTAGCACCATAGCGCGAATTTCTTTACAACCTGCTTTTTTTAGTAGATCGATAGTCGCAATCATGGAGTTACCCGTGGCTAGCATGGGGTCAATGATTAATGACAAGCGTGAAGGCATGTCAGGTGCGAGTTTTTCCAAGTAAGTCTGAGCCTCAAGGGTGTCTTCATTGCGTACTACACCGACAGCACTGACTTTAGCGCTGGGAATCAAGTTTAGAACACCATCAAGCATACCAATGCCTGCGCGTAAAATAGGCACAACAGTGATTTTTTTACCGGCAATTTTTTCGACTTCAACAGGGCCACTCCAACCTTCAATACTATAAGTTTCTAAAGCCAGATCTTTTGTGGCTTCATAGGTCAGTAAGGTGCCGAGCTCTTGGGCCAGCTCACGGAAATTTTTTGTACTGATATCGGCGCGGCGCATTAAGCCAAGTTTATGGCGAATAAGCGGGTGACGAATTTCATGGACGGACATGAATGGCTCCAAAGTTTAGAGAATAGGCGTTTAGATTAAACGAAATTAAGACAAAACGGCATATAGTTTGCCACCAATACTTGCCCTAATCTCTTTGTGGCAGTACCTTTTGCGGATTAAATATTTAAATTAAGAGCGATTGTGATGCCTATCAGCCTTGAACATATCCAGAAAGTGATGGATGAAGCCGAAGTTTTATTTACAGAAAAAGAGATTGAAGGTGCGATTGATCGCGTTGCTGAGCAGATTAATCAGCAGCTAGCGGACAGTAATCCCGTGGTCTTTTGTGTTATGAACGGCGGTTTGATTTTTTCAGGCAAACTACTGATGAAGTTAACTTTTCCGTTAGAACAGTCTTATTTACATGCCAGTCGTTATCGTAATGAGACCAGTGGTGGTGAGCTGTTTTGGAAGGCAAAACCTGAAATTTCATTGATGGATCGTGAAGTTTTGATTGTGGACGATATTCTAGATGAAGGACACACTTTGTCTGCTATTGTTGATTTTTGTAAGCGTTCAGGGGCAAGTCAGGTATACACAGCAGTGCTAATGGACAAACAGCATGATCGCAAAGCACGTCCAGGCTTAAAGGCGGATTTCTTTGGTTTGTATTGTGCAGATCGTTACATTTTTGGTTACGGTATGGATTACAAGGGGTATTGGCGTAATGCTGCTGGTATTTATGCAGTAAAAGGTATGTAAGCTGTGTGTCTAGTTTTTTTGTGCATGTTTGGCAAGGCGCTCTAAGGCCTTGCGTAATCTAGGGTCTTGAGTGGCTTCGGCGCTGGCTTGAATGGTTTGCCCTGCCTGTTCAGACAGCATTATAGTGCGTGGCTTGGGCTTTTCTGTTTGTAAAGGGGGGCGCACTTTAAGTTGAATGCGTGATACCCCATTAAACTCAGGTAAAGTTTGAAGTTGTTTCAATAAGCGCTTTTGCTGATAACGTAAGCGAGTAGCCCACTGCCCATCGGTCACAATGAGCGTCAGTATTCCTGCGTGGTAATTGGCTAAATAGCAATGTTCGTGCGCAGCGGGCTGTAGGAACTGGTTGAGTAAACGTTGTAGATGCTCCACTGCTTTTGCACGCGTAACTAAGCGCTGTAGTGAGGCGCTATTTTGTAATACGCTTGTTGGTTGTTGCGCTTTAATTGGGCGGTAGCTCATAAATAACCTCACAAAACCATTGTTACAGATGTGCTGAGTAGAGATTTAGACAAACTATGCTTGAATTATGCTCAGTGCAGTACAATGTTACCCACTAGAGTATAGCCCACAATAAAACAGCAGTTGGGCTAATAGATATTGATTTAATACCTCTATGGGCTGAGATGTCGACTAAGGTTGATTTATTCAGCGTGAAATACAGGTAGAATGATTTTTTTGTGCGGGTGAGTACTGTATGTCTTACGCGCCTTCACCCCCCCAAAAATGGAAGCGTTATTAATTATGTTTGCGCCTTTATTCAGAAAACTCCTTGGAAGCAAAAACGATCGTGATATCAAACGCATGTATAAGAAGGTGAATGCCATTAATGCGCTTGAAGAACAGATGGTGGCTTTATCGGATGAGCAGTTACAGGCAAAAACCGGTGAATTCCGTGAGCGTTTAGCGGGCGGTGAAAGTTTGGATAAGCTCTTGCCTGAAGCTTTTGCAGTGGTCCGTGAAGCAGGTAAGCGCATTATGGGTATGCGCCACTTTGATGTGCAGTTGATTGGTGGGCAAGCCTTGCATGAAGGCAAAATAGCGGAAATGCGCACAGGTGAGGGTAAAACCTTAGTGGCAACCTTAGCTGTTTATCTGAATGCATTACCCGGCAAAGGTGTGCATGTAGTAACGGTGAACGATTATCTTGCCCGTCGTGATGCGAATTGGATGCGCCCTTTATATGAGTTTTTAGGCCTCAGCGTTGGGGTGGTTGTGCCATTCCAAGACCCGGACGATAAGCGTGCAGCGTATGCCAGTGATATTACTTACGGAACCAATAATGAGTTCGGCTTTGACTATTTGCGCGACAACATGGCATTTAGCTTAGAGGATAAGTTTCAACGTGAATTGCATTTTGCTGTGATTGATGAGGTTGACTCAATTTTAATTGACGAGGCCCGCACGCCATTGATCATCTCGGGTCAAGCGGAAGACAGCTCAGAGCTGTATCAGAAAATTAATAAAATTATTCCAACCTTGAAGCGTCAGGTTGAGAATGAAGAAGGTGAGGTGTTAGAGCCGGGACATTACACCATTGATGAAAAAATGCGTCAGGTTGAGCTCAATGAGGATGGTCATCAGTATATCGAAGAAAAACTCACTGAGTTGGGTCTGTTGGCTGAGGATGAGTCTTTGTATTCATCTAGTAACCTAAGTTTGTTAACTCATGTCAATGCTGGTTTGCGTGCACATACTTTATTCAACCGTAACGTTGAGTATATTGTACAAAATGATCAAGTGATTTTAGTTGATGAGCATACGGGGCGTACCATGCCAGGCCGACGCCTGTCTGAAGGTTTACACCAAGCCATTGAAGCCAAAGAAGGTGTGCCGATTCAACCAGAAAGCCAGACTTTAGCTTCTACTACCTTCCAAAATTATTTCCGTCTCTACGAAAAGCTTTCTGGCATGACGGGTACTGCTGATACTGAAGCATTTGAGTTCCGTCAGATTTACGGTCTAGATGTCACAGTGATTCCAACGCACCGGAAGGTGGCCCGCAAAGATTTTAATGATTTGGTCTTTTTAACTCAGCCTGAAAAGTACGCAGCAATTATTACTGATATTCGTGAGTGCCAAGAACAGGGGCGTCCTGTGTTAGTAGGTACCGCATCGATTGATAGTTCTGAGCATATTTCTCAGGTGCTGACCCAAGAAGGTATTGAGCATAAAGTATTGAACGCTAAGCATCACGATTTAGAAGCGGACATTATTGCTCAAGCAGGTCGCCCTGGAGCGGTGACTATTGCGACTAATATGGCCGGTCGTGGTACGGATATTGTATTAGGTGGAAGCTGGGAAGCGGAAGTGGCCGGCTTAGAAAACCCAAGCCCTGAGCAGGTTGCTGATATTAAAGCGCGTTGGCAGGAGCGTCACCAACAGGTGATTGAGGCTGGTGGTTTACATGTTATTGCGACTGAACGTCATGAGTCTCGCCGTATTGATAACCAGCTACGTGGTCGTTCAGGGCGTCAAGGTGACCCCGGTTCTACGCGTTTTTACCTATCATTAGAAGATAGTTTGATGCGTATTTTTGCTTCTGATCGCGTTAAAAATTTTATGAAAGCCTTGGGTATGAAAGAAGGCGAGGCTATTGAGCATCGTATGGTGAGTAACGCCATCGAAAAAGCGCAGCGTAAAGTTGAAGGTCGTAACTTCGATATGCGTAAGCAATTGCTTGAATACGATGATGTTGCCAATGAGCAGCGTAAAGTGATTTATCACATGCGTAATGGTTTGCTAGCATCTGAGGATGTTGGTGATGTGGTTGCTGAATTTAGGCATGAGGTGTTAAGCAGCACTATTGTTGAGTTTATTCCACCGCAATCGTTACCTGAACAGTGGGATATTGCCGGTTTAGAAACGGCTATTGCTGAAGGTTTTGGTACCGAACTGCCTATCCAAGCATGGTTGGATGCTGATGATGCCTTGTTTGAAGATACCTTGATTGAGCGTATTCGTGAGCAGGTTATCGCAGCTTATCAAGAGAAGGAAGACTTGGTGGGTGCTGAAGGTTTACGCAATTTTGAAAAGCAAATTATTTTGCGTGTCCTAGATGATTTGTGGAAGGAACACTTGTCTGCAATGGATCACCTACGTCATGGTATTCATTTGCGTGGTTATGCGCAGAAGAACCCGAAACAAGAATATAAGCGTGAGTCGTTTAACCTGTTCCGTGATTTGCTCGAATCCATTAAGCGTGACTCTATTCGTATTTTATCTAATGTGAAGATTCGCCAAGAAGACCCTGAAGAAGAGGAGGCACGCTTACGCCGACAAGCTGAAGAAATGGCGGCACGTATGCAGTTCCAACATGAGCATGCAGCAGGGTTTGAAGGTGAGCAGGAAACAGCAGAGGCACAACCCCAGCCAGCAGTTGCAATGCCGGTCCGTAACGAGCCGAAAATTGGCCGTAATGAACCCTGTACCTGTGGTTCGGGTAAAAAGTATAAACACTGTTGTGGACGTATCAGCTAATAGAGTAAAGCTGCTTTGATAAGTAAAGTAGTGGTAGCATAATTTTACGCCGCACCAGAATGATTCTGTGTGCGGCGTTTCTTTTCGCGCATGGCGCATTAAATTAGCGGGAGAGTTGTTATGGCGGTTGGCTTAGGTGATTTACCAGTATTACACCCTGTTTCTGGATTTGAACTAGGTATTGCGAGTGCCGGCATCAAAAAAACGGGTCGCCGTGATGTGGTTGTGATGCGCTGTGCGGAAGGAAGTACGGTAGCCGGAGTGTATACACAGAACGCTTTCTGTGCCGCGCCAGTTTTACTTTGTAAACAGCGTATGCAGTCGCAGCCTCGTTATCTTGTAACCAATACAGGAAATGCCAATGCGGCAACGGGTGAGTTAGGTTTGCAAACAGCCAATGCGGTATGTCAGAAATTAGCAGAATTGGTGGGATGCCCTGTTGAGCAGGTTTTGCCTTTCTCTACCGGTGTGATTGGTGAGCCTTTGCCTGTGGATAAAATTAATGCTGCACTACCTGATGCAGTCGCTCACCTGGCAGAAGATAATTGGGCACTTGCCGGTGAGGGGATTATGACCACCGATACATTGCCTAAAGGTGCCAGTACTCAATTTGAGTACGAGGGCGTCACCATTACTGTGACAGGAATCAGTAAAGGAGCGGGAATGATCCGCCCTAATATGGCAACCATGCTTGGTTATATTGCTACTGATGCTGCTGTAAGTCAGGATATTTTGCAAAATATTTTACATGATGCTGCTAATAAGTCTTTTAACCGCATTACTATTGACGGTGATACCTCAACCAACGACTCTTGTGTGTTGATTGCTACCGGTAAAGCTGCAGTTGCGCCTATTATGGAGCCGCAGGGTGAGCTTTATGATGCATTACGTAAAGCGATTAATCAGGTTGCAATGCAGTTAGCACAGGCAATTGTGCGTGATGGCGAAGGCGCTACAAAGTTTGTCACTATTGAAGTTCAAGGTGGTGCACACCAACAAGAATGTTTGGATGTTGCTTATGCAGTGGCTCATTCGCCCTTGGTTAAGACTGCTGTTTTTGCTTCTGATCCAAACTGGGGACGTATTGTGGCTGCTATTGGCTATGCAGGACTGTCAGATTTGCAAACCGAGCAAGTTAATGTGTATTTAGATGATGTATGCATTGTGGCCAATGGTGGACGTGCTGCCAGTTACACTGAAGAGCAAGGTGCTGCAGTTATGGCGCAAGACGAAATTTTAATTCGTATTGAGTTAGAGCGTGGGGGTTGCAAAGAGACTATTTGGACCACGGATTTGTCTCATGAATATGTGCGTATTAATGCTGAGTATCGCTCTTAAGTGAGGATCTATGAGTAAGCCTGTACATGTAGTGGCTGCTGTTATTCGTAACGCTGAACAGGAGATATTGTTAGCGTTACGTCCCAGTAACAAGCATATGGGGGGATTGTGGGAGTTTCCTGGAGGTAAATGTGAGTTTGGGGAGCACCCAGTGCAGGCCCTTGCACGTGAATTGTATGAGGAGTTGGGGATTATTATTGATGAGCCCCAGCCCCTAATTCAGGTTCGGCACAGCTATCCTGACCTAGATATCTTGTTAGATGTGTATGAAGTGCAGCGCTTCACAGGTCAAGCTTATGGGGCAGAAGGACAGACGGTGCGTTGGGTTGCTGCTCAGGACTTAACGCATTATCAGTTCCCCGCTGCTAATCGCACCATTGTGACTGCAGCACAGTTGCCGAAGTGTTATTTGATTACTCCTGAACAGCTGTCGATAGAGGAGCTGTATGAGGGCGTTGAGCAGGCTCTAGTTGAGGGTTGTGAGCTCGTGCAGCTACGTGCAGAGCATTTGTCTGAAAGAGAGTATAAAGCGTTAGCAGCGCGCTTACAGAGGCTTTGCGCAGGGCGTGCTCAGCTATTGCTCAAAGGGGATTTGGCTTGGCAGGATGCGTTTTCTGATGTTGGTTGGCACTTAACGGCACAGCAGTTGCAAGCTTTGCAAGGTCAGCAGCGTCCACTCGCGCATGGGCGCATGTTGGCGGCTTCTTGTCATAATGCTGAAGAGTTGCAATGGGCTGCCGAGTTAGAAGTTGACTTCGTGACTTTATCACCGGTTTTACCAACACAAACTCATCCAAATACTGTCGCTTTAGGTTGGGACGCTGCGCAACAGTTGTTGCTTGAATGTAATATGCCAGTGTTTTTGTTAGGTGGTTTACATATAGATCACTTACACCAAGCCCGCAGCATTGGCGGGCAGGGTGTGGCTGGTATTAGAGCTTTTTGGCCGCAGCCGTTATCAAAATCGCGTAAGACCTCGTACTTTTAGTGCGGGATGGATAGCGAGGGCTGCGTAAGCAGCCCCTTAACCCCTTAATAGGCCGCTAAAGTCTTTGCAGTATAGGTTGTGTTGGTATTATATA